>JAQXJH010000019.1 GCA_029008595.1 Bacillota bacterium | reverse complement strand
GGAAAGAACACAAAGGCGATAGCGGCGTATATCCAGAACCAGTTGAAGGAAGATGCCGCGGCAGATCAACTGACGATGGAAGAATACGACCCGTTTACGGGTAGCAAGTAACAAGCTCTTCGCGGGTGCCAGACCGTATATACGCCTTCAGGCGTAGCTAGTAGAGAAGGGCAAGGCCCGCATATGAAAATCCCCCGGCTTAGCCGGGGGATCTTTATTTGGTTGCGGGAGGCGGATTTGAACCACCAACCTTTGGGTTATGAGCCCAACGAGCTACCGGATTGCTCCATCCCGCGATATTTAGCTTAATAATTATATCAAGGCAGGATGGATTTGTCAAGCGTTATTTTAAAGTTTTTTTCAGGAATTTTATTCCAGATTATATTCCAGGTTATCTTGCGGCCCCTGTCCGGTTCTTTTCTGCTGTTTTGTCCTCTTTGCCCTTGTCCAGCCGCATGGTCAGCGAAATACGCTTTTTGACCGCATCCACAGCAAGAACGCGGACCCGGACGACGTCGCCGATCTTTACCGCTTCGCTCGGATGACGGATAAAGCGATCGCAAAGCTGTGAAATATGCACCAGACCGTCCTGATGCACGCCGATATCGACAAACGCGCCGAAATCGGCAACGTTGCGCACCGTTCCGTCCAGTTCCATGCCGGGCTTCAGGTCTTCCATGGAAAGCACATCCGTCCGCAGCAGGGGAGGGGGAAGCTCATCGCGCGGATCGCGTCCGGGCTTCATCAGTTCCGCAACAATATCCTGCAGAGTCGGAACGCCGATCCCCAGCCGCTTCGCCGTCTCTTCTTCCCCTAAGGCAGCCAGCTTTTCCGGCAGTCCGCTCAACCCGCCGGAACGCACATCGCGGTCGGTATAGCCGCAAAGCTCCAGCAGCTGCCCGGCGGCCGCATATGATTCCGGATGAACTGCAGTATTATCCAACGGATTTTTGCTTTCCGGTACACGGAGAAAGCCCGCGCACTGCTCGAACGCCTTCGGGCCGAGCCTCGGCACTTTTTTCAGTTCCGCGCGGCTGGAAAAACCGCCGTTTTCCTCCCGGTAAGCCACAATGTTTTTTGCGATCGTATCATTGACGCCGGCGATGTGGGAAAGCAGCGCCGGCGACGCCGTATTCAGATCAACGCCGACCCGGTTGACACAGTTTTCTACCACGCCTCCGAGCGCTTCATCCAGCTGTTTTTTCGGCATGTCATGCTGGTATTGCCCGACGCCGATCGCCTGCGGGTCAATCTTGACCAGTTCGGCCAGCGGATCCTGCATTCTGCGTGCGATCGAAACAGCGCTGCGGATATTGACGTCAAACATCGGCAGTTCCGACACTGCCAGTTTGGACGCCGAATAAACCGATGCGCCTGCTTCGCTGACGACCATGTAGGAAAGCGGCAGCCCTGTTTCGCGAATCAGTTCGGCTGTAAAGATCTCCGTCTCGCGCGATGCTGTCCCGTTGCCGATGGCAATGACCTCCACGCCGTTTTTCTCGATCATCCGCTTCAGGATCGCCTTTGCCTCGACAATTTTGCTGCGCGGCGGCACCGGGTAGATCACGCCGGTATCGAGCACACTTCCGGTGGGATTGACGACGGCAACCTTGCAGCCGTGGGCATACCCCGGGTCGAGCGCAAGCACGGTCTTTCCCTTGACCGGCGGCTGCATCAGCAGGTCTTTCAGGTTCATGGCAAACACATGGATCGCCTGTTCGTCGGCCTGTTCCGTCAGCGCGGAACGGATCTCCCGCTCCAGCGACGGAAAGATCAGCCGCTCATAGGCATCCCGCGCCGCATCGCGCACCGTTTGCGTGCACGGTGAATTTTCCCTGACCACTTCACTTTCAATGATCGAGAGCGCCTTGTTCTCGTCAAAGTCCAGCGAAACCTTTAAAAATTCTTCGCGCTCGCCGCGATCCAGGGCAAGAACACGGTGTCCCGCCATTTTTGCGACCGGTTCGCTGTAGTCGTAATACTGCGCGTAAACGGAGTCCTCTTCCTTTGCCGCGCAGGCAACGATCTTTCCCTGAGCGGCAGCCACCACCCGCAGCCGTTTGCGCACGGAAGGATTGTCGGAGACCGCCTCGGCAATGATATCCATCGCACCGGCCAGCGCGTCCTGTGCGGTCGGAACCTGTTTTTCTTCATCCACATAAGCCTGTGCCATGGTCAGCGGGTCGTCGCAGCGGCGTTCCTGCGCAAAAATCGCATCCGCAAGCGGCTGCAGACCGCGCTCTTTGGCAACGGAGGCGCGGGTACGGCGCTTGGGGCGGTAAGGACGGTAAATATCTTCAATCTCCGCCAGCGTCTGCGCATTTTCCAGCGATGCAGAGATCTCGTCCGTCATGGCGCCGAGCGCCTCGATCTGCCCGCGCACCTCTTCCCGCCGGGCGTCCAGTCCGCGCAGATAAGCGAGCTTCTCACTCAGCTCGCGGATCGTCTGATCGTCGAGCGAACCGTGCGCCTCCTTGCGGTAACGCGCAATAAACGGAACGGTGTTGCCCTCGTCGAGCAGCGAGATCACATTCTGTACCTGCCCCGGCTGCACATTGAATTGCTTTGCCAGAATTACTGCATAATCCATCATTGGAATGATCGGTTCCTTTCATTTGTATTATCTTCCATCATGTGATGCCGGTTCATCCAGTTGACAGCGCTTTTCAGCACACGCCGGTCGTTGTCAAACCGGAAAAAATTGATCGCCGCCGGATACGGGAGCCACCGGGCGCGCTCGATCTCTTCCTCCTGAACGGTCACCTCTCCGCCGCGGCTTTCCGCCAGAAAAAATACGACCCGCTTGCTGGCGCAGTTCCACAGCGAATATCTGCTGACCGCGCGGAACCCTCTGCAGATCCGCACATTCAGTCCGGTTTCTTCCCATACCTCCCGCAGGGCGGTCTGCTCTTCGCTTTCGCCAAGCTCCACATGTCCCTTCGGGAAACCCCAGTTGCGCCCCTTTTTGTTTTTCACGATCAGAAAGCGCAGCTGACCGCCGTCTCTGCGAAAAATCACGGCGCCGCACGATTTTTCATAAAGGCAGCGCATCTCTCCGTCCTCCGGCGGAACGTTCAGCATCTGGCGCAGTTCCGGCTCATAAACGACACGATCCCGGACGCCGACGACCAGCGCCGGCGGCGCGCCCTCCTGCCGGTTCCAGACGGCAAGCACGCGCCCGGTAAAACGGGTCGGTACACGGGTGATCCCGACGACAAACGCTTCCCGGCGGACCGGCACCTCTCCGCCGCTGCAAAAAATATGCCCGCGATAGGACAAAGCTCCCTCCCGGGCATCTTCCTCCGATCTGCGGGCAGCAATCACTTCAACAATACTGCCCAACATCATTCGTTTTTTCCTTCCTGCGGCCCTGTGGTTCTGCTCGGACTGCGCCGCCTGCGAAATTTTCTTCCGCAAAAATATCTTCCTGTTTATTTTACGAAAAAATCACAAAAATATCAAGTGCGCTTTGTACCCTTTTTGCCCCGGAATCCTGCGGCCGTTGTGTCAACACGGCGAAAAGAACGCCCGGCACTTGACGGTTTCCTTTGCGGGAATTATACTATATATCAAGAACTGCATCCGTTTGCGGTGCAGAAAGGGTGAACCGCATGTTTGTCGCAACGATTTCCAGCCTGTTCTTTCTGGCAGTCGCGTGCCTGCTGCGCAGTGAGCCGCTGCGCGATCTGCCGCTGCTGCGGCAGATTTCGTTTTATTTTTTTGCCGAAGCGGTGTGGACGCTGCTTTCCGGGATCCTGCTGCTCTGCTGGCGGAATGCCGCCGAATGGACGTCGTTCGGGCATTTTGTGCTGATGGCGGTGGCGGCCGGATATGTATTCTATTGCGGCTGCGGCGTTTATCAGGCGCACAAAAAAATGGATGACGGCAGTCCGGACGCAAAAAAAGAGAAGAAGCTCCGCGGCAGAAGAAAATCCTCCGGACAGCCTCCTCAGGCATAGATCCGTATTCTCCCGCCGGTTCGGTTTTCCGGATCCGGCGGAATTTTATTATTTTATGTAAGCAAAGAAGGTCGTTGAAATGTACGCTTATTTTATGGCGGCGATCTGTGCTGCCTCTGGTCTGCTGCTGATCTTTCGTCTGGGGCGGGAAAAAAAGCTCTATTATCCGCTCGGCGCGTTTCTGATCCTGCTGGGCGCATGGGTTCTTGCCGATGAGCTGACGAATCAGGCGCTTTCCGGCAGCTGGGCGGTCTGGGTGCAGCGCGCCGTGCTGCTGGAGGTGATCATCGTGCTGTCCGTCATCATGGCAAAAGACATCCGCGCATCCAAAGCGGCCATGCCGTCCGATGAAACGGAGGAGGAAACGGCTGCGGAGGATGACCCCGAAGAAAACACGGACGACGAAAATCAAAACTGACGTTTCAGCGGCAGGCGCTGATTGATCTGGTAAAAAAGGAAGAGAACAGCTATGCTTCAGGATATTCTTACAGTTGCGGGACAGGTTCTTTCTCTGTTCCTGATGATGGGCGTCGGCGCGCTGCTGACGCACCGCGGCAAAATCACAGAGGACGGAGCATCCCAGATGTCCTACGTTCTGATGAATATTGTTTCGCCCTGCGTCATCATCGATTCCCTGCAGCGCGACAAGGATCTGACCCTTGTGCGGGAAATGGGGATCGCCGCCGGGATCATTACGGCATCGATCGTGATCGGTACGGCACTTTCGTTCCTCTTTTTCCGCAGAGAACAGCCGGGCAACCGGCGGGTGCTTCGCTTCGCCATGACGTATTCCAACTGCGGCTACATGGGGCTTCCGCTGGTGCAGGCCACGCTGGGGGATTCCGCGCTGGTTTACGCAGCGGCGGCCGTCATCGCTTTTAATGTTCTTGTCTGGACCGCCGGCATCGTGATGATGGGCGGAAAAAAGGAGGCCTCCCTCAGAAAGGCGCTGCTCAACCCAGGTACCATTGGGTTTGTCATTGCATTCGCGCTTTTCTGGTTCGAGATCCGCCTGCCGTCGGTGCTGGGCGGCACCGTGACCATGCTCGCTGCTCTGAACACACCGATCGCCATGATCATTGTGGGCAGCTATGTGGCAAAATCGAACCTGCTGCGGTGCTTTTCGCAGGCCCGCCTGTATACGGTGGCCGTGCTGCGCCTGCTGGTGATCCCGGCCGCGCTGACCGCGCTGTTTTACCCGCTTCACCTGCCGTATGAGCTGTATGCCGCTTCGGTGCTGGTCGCCAGCGCCCCGACCGCTGCCATTACGACGATCTTTTCCACACGCTACAAGCTGGATGCTTCGCTTGCCTCGCAATGCGTCACGCTCTGCACGCTGCTTTCCATCCTCACCATGCCGGTGCTGGCGGCGGTCATCCGGCTCATCAGCGCATAGCGCGTTTTCAGGGTTCGCCTGTAAACCGCGGCCGGTTTCCGGTGTTTTTTGTCGAAATCGCAGATTGACTTTCCCGTTTGGGCTGGCTATAATAAAAAACCGAAAACTGAACTGTTTGAAATGGGTCGCACCATTTTCAAGGGCGGTCTCTGTGCTTTTGAGCCGGTTGACAAAAGCGCAGAGGTCGTTTTTTGCGCCCGAACCAAAGGAGAATACACTATGGAATTCAACGTCATGAACATTCTGTTTGACTGTGCCGTGATCCTGCTGTCGACCAAGCTGCTCGGTATGCTGACACGCAGTCTCGGCCTGCCGCAGGTTGTCGGCATGATCCTTGCCGGTCTGCTGATCGGCCCGGCCATCGTCGGCCGGCTCGGACTGGGCAGCTTTGGGGGAATCGTCAACCCCACCAGCGCCGAAATGGATGTTCTGCAAAGCTTTTCTCAGATCGGCGTTGTTTTCATTCTGTTTTCCAGCGGTCTGGAAACCGATTTTAAGGAATTGAAGCGGAGCGGAGCCGCAGCTACCGCGATCGCCTGCGCAGGCGTGCTGGTTCCTGTGCTGCTTGGCACCTTCGGCGCTCTGCTGTTTATGGGCTGGCCCGGCAGAGCAGCCAGCCACGGCATGATCATGAACGCGCTGTTCGTCGGCTGCATTCTGGCCGCGACCAGCGTCGGGATCACGGTGGAAACGCTGCGTGAGCTTGGCAAGCTGAACACCCATGTCGGCACCACGGTGCTCAGCGCGGCCATTATCGACGATGTTCTCGGCATCATCGCGCTCAGCATCATCACCGGGCTGAACGGCGGCGGCAGCATCGGCGTGACGCTGCTCAAGGCATTCGGCTTCTTTGTGTTCACGATCGGTCTTGGGCTGCTTCTCCGCTGGTTTTTCAAGGGGATGGTCAAAAAATACCCGCACAAGCGCCGCACCGGCATCTTCGCGCTCGTCATGTGCTTTTTTTACGCGTTCTGTGCCGAAGAATTTTTCGATATTGCCGCCATCACCGGAGCCTACATGGCAGGTCTGATGCTCAGCGGGCTGGATGATACCTCATTTGTGGACCGCAAGGTTGTGGTCAGCGGCTACATGATCTTTACTCCGATGTTTTTTGCTTATATCGGTATCAGTGCGGATTTCAGCCATTTTCAGGCCTCCGGACTGATCTTCGCCGCCGTCTTCGTCTTGCTCGGCATCGCCGGAAAGATCCTCGGCTGCGGCGGGATCGCCCGCGCATTTCATTACAGCAGCCGCGATTCGCTGACGATCGGCTGCGGCATGATCGCCCGCGGTGAGGTTGCTCTGGCTGTGTACGCCACCGGCCAGAGCCTGATCTACTATGAAAACGGCGTTCTGGCCGGGATCGATCCGCTGGTCTCCACCATTTTTCTGATCGTGTTTTCCTCGATCCTCTGCCCGATCCTTCTCAAACTGGTGCTCAAAAATCAGTCTCATCCGCCGCTGGAGGGCAAAGCGCGCGGAGTTTCCATTTACTCCGAAGCGATCAGCGATCATTCCGCCGATCACCAGGAGATAAAGAACGCCGCCGCACCGTGTAAATAACCGTAAAAACGCCGGGACAAACGCAAAATTTGTCCCGGCGTTTTTTTATATTCTGTTCCGTGTACAACGCGCTTTTCTGCGCCGCTGCTGCAGAAAATGAATATTCTACGTTTCTTCCGCCGTGCTCTGTCCGGCAGTTACAGCAAGATTGCGCACCCAAACGCGTTTTTTCACCAGCAGCAGACCGATAAACGCCTTGACGCCGTCCGAAAGCTGGGCGATCAGGTAAACCTCCGCCGTCTTCAGCGACGTTCCGTGCGTCAGCAGCCAGACGATCGGCAGCGTAAAGCATAAGACATATACGCTGTCGAACAGAAAGGTGATGCCCGTCCGCCCGCCGGAACGCAGGGTAAAATATGTGCAGTGCGCAATGGCGTGCAGCGGCATCGTGACGGCGGAGATCAGGATAAATTTTGATGCCAGCGCGCGTACGTTTTCTTCCGTATTGTAAAGCTGCGGGATCAGCGGAGACGCAGCCGCCAGCAGGGCGCCGACCAGAATGCAGACAGCCGCCGCAAAAAAGGTGAGCTTGCGGTTGTCGTCGACTGCTTTTTCCGTTTCTCCGGCGCCGAGCCGCTGCCCGACGATGATGGAGACCGAGGTTCCCAAAGACATGAATACAATGTTGAACAGGTTCGTGACCGTGGTGGAAATATTCATGCCGGCGACGACCGCCAGACCACGCACGGAATATGCCTGCGTTACCGCAGCCATGCCGACCGACCAGAGCAGCTCATTGACCATCAGCGGCGAACCCTTTTTTGCAACGCTGCACAGCAGGGTAACCGGGATCCTGGCGGTGGACAAAAGCCCGTCCAGAAAACGGAAGCGTTCGCGGCTGTGAACGATCTCGAACAGGATGATGCCGATTTCCACAAACCGTGACAGCACGGTCGCGGCCGCCGCACCGGCGACGCCGAGAGCAGGGAACCCGAGGTGACCGAAGATCAGCAGGTAGTTGAACACCAGATTGACCAGCACCGCAATGATCCCCGCCTTCATCGGCAGTACGGTTTCTCCCGATTCGCGCAGAGTTCCGGCCAGAGCCTGCGTCAGCGCGCTCGGGATCAGACCGATCAGCATGATCATCAGATACAGATGGCCGGCCCGGAGCGTCTCTTCCGGGTTTCCGGCGCTTTCGCCGCCTTCGGAAAGATAGAGCGAAAGCAGCGGATTGCCGAACAGAACAAACACCGTGATGCACAGCGCGCTGATCGCCAGACAGATGTAAAGCTTCAGCCGAAGAACATTGCGCACATTTTCATAATCGCCGCGGCCGAAAAACTGCGCGCCGAAAATTCCCGCGCCGGAAATTGCGCCGAAAATAAACAGATTGAACACGAAGACCAGCTGGTTTGCGATCGCCACGCCGTTCATCTGCGTGGTGCCGATCTGGCCGACCATCAGGTTATCCAGCAGGCTGACAAAATTCGTGACCCCGTTCTGGATCATGACCGGAAACGCGATCAGAAACACTTTCCGGTAAAAGGCTTTATCTCCAATAAATTTTTTCATTCGGATTTCCTCATCTGTTTCTTGAAATAGCGACCGCCGTTATTCCCCGCGGTCTTTGCGGATCAGCCTGCGGACGGCGTCCACCCCGACGGAGATCGCGCGGTCGATCTCGTAGCATTCCTCGTCCGGCAGGCCGAGCTTGCGGCGGTCTTTATTCATGATCGCGAGCAGCACGGTTCCCGCACGCACACCGCGCACCGCCGCAACGGAAAAGACGGCGGCGCTTTCCATTTCGGACGCAAGGCATCCGCCGGCGATCCAAGCGTTCCACTTGTAAAGCAGTTCGTCCGCCACCGGCATCGTTTCGGGAGCGTGCTGCCCATAAAACGAATCCTTGCTCTGCACAACGCCGATATGACGGCGGAAACCGCTCTGCTCCGCCGCCTCTGCCAGCGCGCAGACGACCTCAAAATCCGCCGCTGCGGGATATTCCAGCGGCAGATATTCGCGGCTGGTTCCCTCCGCGCGGACGGCGGCCGTTGCGATCACAAGGTCGCCTCCTGTTACATTCCGGTTCATTCCGCCGCAGGTTCCGACGCGCACAAAGGTATCCGCGCCTACCTTGATCAGTTCCTCCATTGCAATCGCTGCCGAAGGGCCGCCGATCCCTGTGGAGACCACGCTCACCGTTTCTCCGTCCAGCTCTCCGGTATAGGTTGTGAATTCCCGGTTGGAAGAAACAAAGCGGCTGTTTTCCAGATGCGCGGCGATTGTCCGGCAGCGCCCCGGATCACCGGGAAGCAGAACATACCGTCCCACATCGCCCTTGTTCAGATGTACATGATACTGATATTCGCCCAGCATGGCGGCACTCTCCTTCTGTTTTGGTTTTGTTCCGCACGATCACCCGGTTCCGGGTCATTCCCGGAACAGAACCGCCGCGCTGCTGGTGCCGATCCTGTCGCATCCGGCAGCCAGAAAGGCTTCCATCGCTTCCCGGGTGCGGATCCCGCCGGCAGCCTTGATCCGGACGTTCGGGCCAAGCTCCTGCCGGAACAGCGCGATATCCTCCAGCCGGGCGCCCGCTTTGCCGAAGCCGGTGGAGGTCTTGATGTAATCCGCGCCGCCTTCGGTCACACAGCGGCACAGCGCCCGTTTTTCCTCCTCCGTCAGCTCACAGGTCTCCACGATCACCTTCAGGATCCGGCTGCCTGCCGCTTCCTTCAGCAGGCGGATCTCTCTTGTGACGCAATCGAACAGGCCGGCTTTGACATCTCCGAGATGCACCACCGTATCAAGCTCCGCCGCACCGGCTGCGATCGCCTGCCGCGCTTCACAAAGCTTGACCGCCGTTGTGTGGTAGCCGAGCGGAAAGCCGATGACCGTTCCGACGGTCACCGCGGGATACTGTGCGTGCGCCCACGCGACAAAGCTCGGCGGAATGCAGACCGATGCGGTCTGCCACTGTTCCGCTTCGCTGCAGAGCCGCGCAATATCCGCCTGCGTTACAGCAGCGGAAAGCGCCGTGTGGTCAATATGACGCAGAATTTCCGAACGTTCCATGCCGGTTGCTCCCTTCCTCCGCCGGCCGGCGGAATTTCATTCTTGCTGCTTCAGAACGGAATGTCCTGCTGCAGGCAGTTCAGCACACGCAGCACGCGCCACGCCGGCAGCCCGACAATATTGGTGTAATCGCCGGAATAATCGCGCACCAGCTTTGCGCCCTCCCCCTGAATCGCGTATGCTCCCGCTTTATCCATCGGTTCTTTTGTGGCGACGTAGCGGTCGATCGCATCCGGAGAAAGTCCGCGGAACGTTACGCGGGAGGTTTCGCAGAAGGTGATGGCCGTTCCGCCCGGCAGCACCACGCAGACGCCGGTATGAACGCAATGTTCCCGGCCGGAAAGCAGCCGGAGCATCCGGCGGGCGTCTTCCTCGTCCTTTGGTTTGCCAAGCACCTCGCCGTCGATGGCGACTGCCGTATCGGCGCCGAGCACGACCGCATCCGGATGTTCCGCCGCAACGGCCAGCGCCTTCTGCCGCGCCAGATGCTTTACCATGGTTTTGGGCGGCAGCCCTTCGGCAGCGCTTTCGTCCGTTTCCGAAGGGATCACGGTGAATGCAAGACCCGTTTGTTCCATCAGTTCGCGGCGCCGCGGCGAAGCGGACGCCAGGATCAGTTGACTCATTTCAAAAACCTGCCTTTT
This sequence comes from Bacillota bacterium, assembly GCA_029008595.1. Lineage (GTDB taxonomy): Bacteria > Bacillota > Clostridia > Oscillospirales > Acutalibacteraceae > CAKXIK01. The sequence goes on along the minus strand of JAQXJH010000019.1, from coordinate 27,176 downwards.
TTATTGATTGATCGGAATCCTGTTCTTTGAACGCTCCGTCAGCCGCGCGGCGCGGAGCAGTACATCCGGCGAAGGATCGCTTCGACGGCGCCTTCGGGAAGAAGTTTGATTAGTCCGGCCAGCAGACGGTAATCTGCGCCGATCACATGATGCATGCGCGGATTCCTTTTCTGCGCCAGCGCCAGCGCCTTTTTTGCCACCGATTCCGGCGGTTTTCCGTTTTCTTCATCGTGCGCCATTTTTCCTACCGCCCGCTCACAGGCTGCGCGGTAGGGCGAAGCTTCCGGCAGCGCCATCTTCCGCGCTCCGGTAAAGCCCGTCCGGGTGTCGCCCGGTTCCAGCAGTGCAGCGCGGATCCCGAACGGGCGGCCTTCCATGCGCAGCGCCTGCACGGCTGCTTCCAGCGCAAATTTGCTGGAGGCGTAATGCGACTGGAACGGAATGGAGACCAGCCCCGCGACGGAGCCTGTCACAAGGATCAGCCCGAAGCCCTGCGCGCGCATGGACGGCAGTATCGCCCGGTTGACACGCAGTACGCCGAAATAATTTGTCTCCATCTGTGCATGGGCCGCCTCCAGAGGTGTGTCCTCGCACGCACCGGCGATCCCGAAGCCTGCGCAGTGCAGCACGATGCCGATGCCTCCCGACTGCGCCAGGATTTCGGCTGCCGCTGCATCGACCGAGGCGTCATCCGTCACATCCATGGGCAGCATCCGGATCACTCCGGCGCCGACCTGCCGTTCGCTGCGCCCGCAGGAACGCGAAACACCCCAGACGGAATAGCCTGCTTGCGCAAAATATTCTGCAGAGCTTTTGCCCAGCCCCGAGCCGGCGCCGGTGATCAGAATGTTCTTGCCGTACGGATACTTCATCGGTTCCACTCCTTCTCCGTTTCAAACCGGCGGCCTGTCAATACCCGAACTCCACCGCAAAGCTCTGCTCTGCGCCGAGATCGCCGCGCACGAACGCCGTATCTCCCTGCTGCGCGGTAAAAAGCGAAAGCGTGCTGCCCGGCAGCGCCTCGTGAACATAGTTGGTAAACAAGGTCCTGACCGGGCGGCGCTGCAGCTCCTCCGGCAGCGCATCGGCCGCAAAATCGCAGTACCACGAATTATTCATATGACCGTTGTTGTCCACAAACGACTCGTAGACGGTGCGCTCCCCGGCCGGAGCCATTTCCGCCGGCAGGGCGATCCGTTTGGGCTGCGGGTTGCCCGGCACAAAGGACTGATTCATTTTGAAATTGGAATTCAGGTAAACGTCCGGACGGATCACGCGGCGCGTCTGCAGATCGGCGCAGAAATATTCATTGGTCGCTTCCACGACCGTCTCTTCTCCGACGCGAAAAATAAAATCACGGTACATCCGGACGCCGCGCACCGCCCGCTGCAGCGTCGTCATGGTCAGCTCCTCGCGCGCGGCCGGGTAGCGGTGCACCAGAACCGACGAACGCGAGATCAGCACCATGCAGACCTTTTTCACGACCTGCTCGTACGGAATATCCTCCTCCGCCGTCTGCCGGTCTCCGGATTCCTGCATCAGCCGCAGGATCGTCGAAAGCCGCAGCCGGTTGCTGCGATCCACTTCATAGGAGGCGATCTCCTTTTTCCAGGTGTATGTCGTCAGTTCATCCATCCCTGTTATCCTTTTCTGACTGCAATGTCTGTCGTTTTTCGTTTCGGTTGTTCTGATTTATTATACCGCCTTGCCGGGCAAACTGCAAGCGAACCCGCGCACGCTTTTTTCCTCTATACCCCGGCCGCGCTTTTTCCCGACGGGATATCGTCCTTTTTCGCGCGGCTGGTACGAAAAGCTCCCGGCGAAGAGAATGCATCAAATCTTTCTTTTTTGCGCATTTTATTATTGAATTTATAAAAAGAGGGATTTTTCTATTTACTTTTGCTCATAAATTGTATACAATACAGATAAAGGATAATTTTCCTGTAAAAGAAGAATCGTTCTTTATCGAATCCTTGTTCCATTTGCTTTTAATGATCTTTTTCTCTCAAAAGCGCTGCAAAATAAAAGCAGAAAAGGTGAGTCCGATGCAGAAGCCGCCGATATTTTCAGAACCGATTATGGTTTCTTCATCAGGTAGTTCTACGAAACAGAATACCCAGGGTGTCCTAAACATTGAATTTACTGTATGTAGCGAGGAATCGGGTACAATTGAATCAATTAATCAGAATATACGGCTGGACTATGCTCTAAAATGAAAGGGAATCCCGAATGAAACGGATTATTTTTATGCTTTTCAGTTTTCCGTTGGTCAGTCTTATATTGGGATGCTCTGCAAGACGCGAATCCCAACCAGCTGATTGGCGGGAAATTGCTGTTCCGCAGAATTGTGTGAATTGTGAGGCCAATGTGTTTGTGTTTTATTATTTTGATTCTTATTTTGATGTGGATCAAAATGATACAAAACCATATCAGATTCTCCAACTGGCCTATACCAATCGGGGAGATGAAACACTTTCCTGTACAGGCAATAACTTTATGCTGGTTTGCTCAAAGAACGAAAAATGGTACGAGGTTCCCCGCAAAGCAGACCTGAATGCCGACCCTGCAGAATATCGGGTTCAGCTCAATAAATGTTCCATGGTACTCCAGTCTTATTATATGACAGATTATTACGATTTCCTGCCGAAGGGCGAATATCTGCTGTTGATTCCGCTTTCTGCAGCAGGGGGAGAAACGCACCAAATTGGCGCTTCGTTTTGTATTCCCTGAAAGGTGATGTAAATTTTGAAAAGATCATTATTTTTGATTACCTCACTCCTGCTGATACTTTTCCTGTTATTATCCGGTTGTTCCCGCAATCCATGGAATACGACAGAATTGCAGCCCGGCAGAGAACTCGACAGTAAGTCTGTCGAACTTTCATGGGACTGTCAGGTAACGTCGCAATCGAATCTTTGTCACGCCATTGACGGCTCCCTGTATAATTCTCTTTACACGGAAGCGGTTGTCGAAGTAGGTGCTCCGACACTTGAGGTGTCGGTAGACGGCAAGTGGTATCAGGTTCCGCCCAAAAGTACCTTGCCTGAAATATGGTACTGTCCTTTACCGGCAAGAGATTCCATGTACTTTGTCATCAATCTGGATGATTTGTACGACTATTTGCCTGACGGTACCTACCGCTATCTGTTCACGATGAGATCAGAGGGTCGGACTTATCTGCTTGCTGCGGAATTCACCGTAAAACAGTCTTGATCCTGCTGAAAAGTACTTTCTGCGAAATTCGTCCGCGTAAATATGAAGCTTTGGTGGAGTGCCAGTTAAAAACTGATTTCTCCCCCAAAAGCAAATCACCGTTTGGAGGATTCGCCATGAAAAAGCTTCGGAAAAACACTCTTTTTGCTGCTGCAGGAGCGCTCGTGTTCCTCTTGTGCTCCTGCGGTTCCCCCTTGCCCGATCCCGCTCCGGCAAGCAGCGGCGCTGTTTCGCGGCAGGAACCGGTATCCTCTGCAGAGCCGCAGGCGTCGTCCGCCCCGGTTCAAGCAGCTTCGCAGCTGTTCGTGGATCAGGTTGAGCAGCTGGACATCGTCCGCTCAGACACCTCGCTGCAGGTTTTCTCCGCTGCCGACGGCGGCAGTTATCTGAACACCTGCATCGGCCGCTATCAGGTCTGCAGCGCACAGAATGAGCTGTATGTTCCTCAGCGCTATCTGCAGCTGTTCGGCGGTCTGAGCGAGGCGGTGCAGAGCGGCACCGATGCATGGGAACCGCTTCTGCTGAAAATGAATCTCCCGGAAAAGATGAGCCTCCTTACCCCGTATCTCTGCGTGGGGGAGAGCGGAAAGGTCTACTGCATCTTTGGAGTCCCCAACTTTCCGCTGCCCGAACACGTTGCAGACACCGAAGACAACCGCTGCATCTACCGCGAATATCCGTTTGAAGGCAAAATTGTTCAGGCGGAAAGCAACGGATTCGATTCGTTCCTTCTTACGGAACAGGGTGAGCTTTATTGCCTCGGCACCATGTCCCTTTACGGCGGATATTCTGTGGTCACGGATGAATTCTACTTCAAACCGGTTCAGGTCACGACGCCCGGCCCGGTCAGGAAGATCGTGGCCAACGAACGGTCGCTGTACATCCTCTGCGAGGACGGCATGATTTATTCCGCTCCCGTTTACTCTTCCCCGGAGGGATACGCCAACGGCTATGACGGAGAAATGCTGATTTCCTCCGACCGGAACGTATTCCAGCCGGTTTCGTTGGATATCCGCGCAGCCGATCTGCTGGGTGGCGGAATGAATTTTTGCATCATGGCGCTGGACGGGGAAAACCGGCTGTATCTGTATCCGGAGCTGGAAGATTTCCGCCGCGTGACAGAGGAATCCGGCAAAGACCCCTCAAAGCCAAAACAGCAGACGCACCCCGTCTTTGAAAAGGTCGATGGGGTCGGCGAGGTCGGAGAAATCAGAACGCAGGATAACGGAAACAGGATCCTGCTCGAAACCGTGAACGGAGAGCATTATACCTTTGGTTATCTGGAGTACGATGCGCAGAACGACCGCCTGAACTATACCGCCCCAACGCCGGTCGACTGCAGCCAGCTGCCGGAGGGGACCGAGCTGTATCCTTTCTGCAGTGGCATTCTGGCGGTACCCGCTCAGGGGGCAAACCTGTACAGCGGCACAGAGCTTTCCATCAACAAGGTCTGTTTTCTGCCCCGCGCGGCAGAACAGTTTGTTCCTGTGGAAAAGGTCTATTGGAAATTGTTTGATTAAAGAGGTGTAATCAGTCATGAAAAGAAAGATTTTATTGTCTGTTCTGGTCGTCGCCGTCCTTGCGATTTTCCCCGTTTATTCTGCCACAGCACAGCAAAATCAAAAGGGAATGTTCCAAAAAGAAGATTATGCGCTTGTTTTTACAGACGAAACGGCAATGAACTATGTCAATCAGCAGAACGAAGAGATCGACAGAACGATCAGCGTCACAAAGCTGTTTGATCAGAAGCTGCAGGCCTATATGCAGGAGCATCCCGATCTGACGGAAGAGGAGGCCGCTTTCCAGACCGACCGGCTGCATGAGGAAGCCCGCAGGGAAGCTGCCGGATCAAACTACCTGGCGGAAGAAAAAGCCAGACTGCTGGCAGAGGTCAGAGATCTGGAAGAGCAGATGCCTGTGATCAGCAGTTCCGATTCCAATGAAATCAGGAATGAAAAAACAGCCATTCAGAAAAAATATTACGGCATTATCTTAGCGGCACACGCCCAGATTTCCCTGATGGAAAACAATGCGTCATACGTACAGAACAGCCCCGAGGAACTGGCATTGCTGAATCAGATCAACGATCTGATCGACTGCTGCTCCGTTTCAGACGACGGAAAAACGCTTTGGATCCCGGAAAACGCCAAGGTTACCCGGCAGCTGCAGCCGTTTGTCGCTGAGTATGTTGATCAGACGCAGCCGGCAAAGGAAAACCTGGCCGGATAAACTTTGAACCCGCCGGGAATGCCGTTCGGCTTGCTGACGGTACCCCGGTTCTGCCGGTCGGAATTTTCTTCACAAATTGCTTCCAACGCAAACAGCGCGGTCAGAAACCCTTTTCGGGTTTCCGACCGCGCTGTTGTTTTCCGCTGTTTTGCAGCGAGCGTTTCGACGCAAAAATCAGTTTTCCGGTTTTTCCTGCGCAGCAACGGCAATGCCGAGCTCGGCGAGCTGAGCGGCATCCACAGCGGCCGGCGCAGCCGTCATCAGTTCGCTGGCGTTCTGTACCTTGGGGAAGGCGATCACATCGCGCAGGCTGTCGCAGGCGAGCAGCTGCATCACCAGACGATCCAGCCCAAGCCCCATACCGCCGTGCGGCGGAGCACCGTAGCGGAACGCATCAAGCAGATAACCGAATTTTGCATAGGCCTCTTCGTCGGAAAGACCGAGCAGCTTGAAGATCCGGCTTTGCAGCTCCGGATTGGTGATGCGGATGGAGCCGCTGGCCAGTTCGATCCCGTTGAGCACCAGGTCGTAGCACTGCGCGCGGACATTGGCCTTGTCGCTTTCCAGATAAGGAAGGCATTCCTGCAGCGGCGCGGTGAACGGGTGGTGCATCGCAACAAACTGCCCAAGCTCTTCGTCGTAATCAAAGAACGGGAATTCGACGATCCAGAGCAGGTTATATTTACCCTGTGGGATCAGTTTCAGCTTTTTGGCCAGTTCGATGCGCAGCTGACCGAGCTGCGGCAGCACATGGCTCGTTTTGGTGTCGGCGATGATCAGCACGACGTCGCCGGTTTCGGCGCCCGCGCGCTGCAGGATCGCCTGCATTTCTTCCTCCTTCATGAATTTTGCAAATGAGGAGGTGATCCCGTCCGGCGTCAGGCGGATCCAGGCAAGCCCCTTGCCGCCGATGCCCCGGATCATTTCGGTCAGCTTGTCGATCTCCTTGCGCGTCAGCGCGGAAACGGCGTTTTTGGCGGTGATCCCGCGAACGCTGCCGCCGCCTGCGACTGCGTTCGCAAAAACGGAGAAGCCGCTTGCACGGACAAGATCGCTCAGATCGTAAAGCTCCATGCCGTAGCGCGTATCGGGCTTGTCGGAACCGTAGCGTTCCATTGCTTCGCGGTAGGTCAGGCGGGGCAGCGGAAGAGGAAGGTCGATGCCGAGTGCTTCTTTGAATACGCGCTGCATAAAGCCCTCGCCGATTTTCAGAACATCCTCCATTTCCACAAAGGACATCTCAAGGTCGATCTGTGTGAATTCCGGCTGGCGGTCGGCGCGAAGGTCCTCGTCGCGGAAGCAGCGGGCGATCTGCATATAGCGGTCGAACCCGGCGACCATGGAAAGCTGCTTGTAAAGCTGCGGCGACTGTGGCAGCGCATAGAAGCTGCCTTTGTGGATGCGGCTGGGAACCAGAAAGTCCCGCGCGCCCTCCGGTGTGGAGCGGATCAGCATCGGGGTCTCGATTTCGATGAAGCCCTGTTCGTCAAAATAGTCGCGCGTGATCTTTGCCACCTTATGACGGAAGAGAATGTTCTTCGTCAGTTCCGGGCGGCGAAGGTCAAGGTAGCGGTATTTCAGGCGGGTGGCTTCGGCGGTGGCGGAATGGTCGACGATCTCGAACGGGGGCGTCTCCGCTTCGCTGAGGATGCGAAGCTCACAGACGGCCACTTCGATCTCTCCCGTCGGAAGATCCATGTTTTTGGAAGAACGCTCCCGCACAGCGCCGCGCGCGGCAAGCACAAATTCCGAACGGGCGGAAGAAGCTTTTTCAAACACTTCCCGATCGGTCTGTTCGTCAAAAGCGAGCTGAACGATTCCTGTGCGGTCGCGCAGGTCGATAAAGATCAGCTGACCGAGGTCGCGCCGGCGCTGCACCCAACCGCAGACCACCACTTCGCGGCCGGCGTCGCTCATGCGAAGCTCTCCGCAATAATTTGTTCGTTTCATACCAGTCATAAATTCCGGCATTTCTGATTCATCCTTTCCTCCTCGCCGGCCGTCCGGCCGGCAGGCAGCATTCTTATTCTTCCGACCGCATCTTTTTCAGCAGGGCGTCCGCTTCGTCCCCCATGCCGCCAAGATCGGCGATGTCGTCCAGCACACCGGCGAACCGTGCGTCATACAGGCTGGAAAGCAATTCGCTGAATCGAACCTCGCGCTGCTCGCCGGTCGCCATGTTTTTCAATCGGGCCGCACCGGCTTCCAGTTCGCTGTCGCCGATGACCATCGTAAATTTTGCGCCGATCTTATCGGCGTATTTCATCTGGGCCTTCAGGCTGCGTCCGTTCAGATCGCATTCGGCCGCAAAACCCTCCGCGCGCACCTTCTGCATCAGCGCAAAGACCTCGCGCTGCGCGTTTTTGCCGAGCGCGGCAAGGTAAAGGTCGCAGGGCTCCTCCTCCGGCAGCTCGACCTGCTGTGCCTCCAGCAGAAGCAGCAGGCGCTCCATTCCAAGCCCGAAGCCGAGGGACGGGGTGTGCGCGCCGCCAAGCTCGTCGATCAGGCCGTCGTAGCGGCCGCCGCCGCAGACGGTTCCCTGCGCGCCGATCTGCGTGGAAACAAATTCAAACACGGTGCGGGTGTAATAATCCAGTCCGCGCACAATGGTCGGGTTCACGGTAAAGGGGATCCCCGCTGCGGTCAGGTAATCCTGTACGGCGTCAAAATGCGCCCGGCAGTCGCCGCAGAGGTAATCGATCATTTTCGGCGCTCCGGCGGCAATTTCGGAGCAGACCGGGCTTTTGCAGTCCAGAATGCGCATCGGGTTGCGTTCCAGCCGCTCCCGGCAGGTCTCACAAAGCTCCTCGGTGTGCGCGGCAAAATATTCGCGCAGCGCTTTATGGTATTCCGCGCGGCAGGCCGGGCAGCCGATGGAATTGATCTGCAGCGCCAGCCCGGTAACGCCGAGCGAATCAAAGATCGAGTTTGCCAGACAGATGATCTCGGCGTCTGCAGCAGGCTCCGAAGCGCCGAAGCATTCCACGCCGAATTGGTGAAATTCGCGCAGACGGCCGGCCTGCGGCTTTTCGTAACGGTAGCAGCTCGTCTGATACCAGACCTTGACCGGCAGACCGTCGTTGTAAAGCGCATGCTCCACCATGGCGCGCGCAGCGCCGGCAGTGCCCTCCGGCCGGAGCGTAATAGAACGGCCGCCCTTGTCGTTGAACGTGTACATTTCCTTCTGCACCACGTCGGTCGTATCACCGACCGAGCGCAGGAACAGCTCGGTATGCTCAAAAACCGGCGTGCGGATCTCATGAAAGCCGTAATGTGCCGCAGTTTCGCGTGCAACGCGTTCCACGGTCTGCCATTTTCCGCTTTCTTTTGGGGTAACGTCCTGTGTGCCGCGCGGGGCCTTTGTCAATAATGCCATCGTTCCTGTCCATCCTTTCGCAGCTCCGGGCTTCAAACCGTTTTTCCGGGCTGCCTTTGCTTTTCTTTTCATTATAGCAAATCCGTTCGGCTTGTTCAATCATTTTAAGTGCCGCGGCGCAAAAAAATGCAAATTCACGGGAATTGCGTGATCGACAGCGTGGAATACTGCCTGACCTATGCAAAGCCGGGCGGCGGCTACTTTTTCTGCACCAGCAACGTGCCGTTTCACGGAATGCCGCCCGAACGGTATCAGCTGGTTCTGGACGTCTACCGCCGCATGAAAAAGTATTGATTTTTTTCGTTGACAAACCGCTGTTTCGGCTGTAACATGGGATGCAGAAGCGGCAGCCTGCCGGAACGGTAGACTGCACGGATTTTCGATGCTGAATCGCTGGAAAGGATGATTGCACGTGCTCCGAGTTACAGTCTGGAACGAAAACCTTCACGAAAAGGAAATGCCCGAGGTGGCGAAGATTTATCCGCAAGGGATCCACGGCGCGGTGGCGCAGGCCGTCGGCGCGCTGGACGGCGTTGTGACAAGAACCGCCACGATGGATATGCCGGAACACGGCCTGACGCAGGAGGTGCTGGATCAGACGGATGTGCTGTTCTGGTGGGCGCATTGCGGTCACGGACAGGTTTCCGACGAGGTGGCGGAACGCGTTGCGCAGAACGTTCTGAACGGAATGGGGCTGGTGGTTCTGCATTCCGCCCACAAATCGAAACCGTTCCTGAAGCTGGTCGGTACCAGCGGCAGCCTGAAATGGCGCGAGATCGGCGAAAAGGAGCGCATCTGGACGGTCGACCCTTCGCATCCGATCGCGCAGGGGCTGGACGAACATTTTGAATTGCCGCATGAAGAGATGTACGGCGAGCCGTTCGGCATTCCGCAGCCGGACGAGCTGGTGTTTCTGAGCTGGTTCGCGGGCGGAGAGGTTTTCCGCAGCGGCTGCTGCTTCCGCCGCGGAATGGGACGGATCTTTTATTTCCGCCCCGGCCACGAGACGTTCCCGACCTATTATGACCCGAACGTGATCCGGGTTCTGCAGAACGCTGCCCGGTGGGCGGCGCCGCTGAAGCGGGTCGACGGTTTTCCGTGTCCGCAGGTGGAGCCGCTGGAACAGGTCTGACCGGACTGCTCACGGAGATGGAATCGGAACAGAGGAGGAGCGTTATGAACCAGAACGACGTTTTCGGAACGGCGGAGTGGCTGTGTGCGGCGGGAACCGGGGCGGACGGTGCTGCCGGGTTTTCCGTTCTGCGCAGCCGTTTTACGGTATCCAACATCAGGAGCGCGGTGCTTTCCGTCCTGGGACTCGGCTTTTTCCATTGCTATCTCAACGGCAGGGAAATCACAGAGGATCTGTTTCTGCCGCTTTCCACGGATTACGAGCCGCGCGAATGCCATCCGGCGGGAGAAACGCTGACGGGTCACCGCATTTATGTCCCGCAGTATGACGTGACACAATTCCTGCGGGAAGGGGAAAATGTGCTTGCGCTGCATTTCGGCGGCGGATGGTATACGTTTGACGACGAACGCTATGGCGACCCGAAGGCGATTTACCGGCTGACGGTACAGACCGGGGACGGAACGGAGGAGTTTGTTTCCTCCCGGCGGGACAAAATCGGAGCAAGCTTCGTCCGGGAATATTATTTTACGCAATATGAACAGCAGGATTACACCGCCTTTGACGAAAAGGCGCTGACGGAGGATTTTGACGACCGGCTCTGGAGCTATGCCGAAACGGCAAAGCCGCTGCAGACGGAATATCTCTTTTCCGACTGCCCGGCCGACCGTGCGGGAGAGCTGCAGCCGGCGGTGTGCATTGCAAAAACGGAGGACGCAGCGTATTATGACGCAGGGTGCAACTGCTCGGCGCTGCCGGTTTTTCGGATCACGGCGAAAAAAGGGGAAACGGTGACCGTTCTGTTTTCCGAGGAACGCCGCGCGGACGGAACGCTCGACATGAAGTTTCACCACGGGCAGCGTTTTTCGTTTGTATCGGATGGAAAGGAACGGATCGTTCAGCCGATGTTTACCTGGTTTGCGTTCCGCTATTTTTCGGTTTCCGGTGCAGCGGAGCCGATCGGTGTGCGGCCGGTGCATTCGGATGTTCCGGTGACGTCGGAATTTCAATGCAGCCGGGAGACACTGAACTGGCTCTACCGGACGTATCTCAGTACGCAGCTTTCCAACATGCATACGGGGATCCCTTCCGACTGTCCCCATCTGGAGCGCCGGGGTTATACGGGCGACGGCCAGCTCGCCTGCCATGCGGCAATGGATATGCTGGACGCACAGGCGTTTTATCGCAAGTGGATGGAGGACATCGGCGATTGCCAGGATCGCTGCTCGGGACATGTGCAGTACACGGCGCCTTATACCCACAGCGGCGGCGGTCCCGGCGGCTGGGGCTGCGCGATCGTGGAGGTGCCGTATCAGTATTACAGGCATTACGGAGACAAGGAACCGCTCGTGCGGTTTTATGCGCAGATGAAGCGGTATCTGGATTATCTGGAGGCGCATTCGGTCAACGAGCTGGTGGCAAGCGATAAGGAAGGCGAATGGTGTCTGGGCGATTGGTGTGCGCCGAATTCCGTGGTTTTGCCGGCAGCCTTTGTGAATACCTGCTTTTACATCCGCTCGCTGGACAGAATGATCGAAATTGCCTGCCTGACGGGAAACGAACGCGACATTCCGGCATTTGAAGAACGGCTCCGGAAAAAGCGCATGGCTGTTACGGCGGCCTATTTCAACACATGGGACGGCAATTTTATCGGCGGCCTGCAGGGAGCGAACGCAATGGCTGTCGATCTGGGGCTGGGGGATGAAAGGACTTACCGCAATCTGGTGGCCTGTTACAGCAGGCTGGGACGGTATGACACGGGCATCTTCGGCACGGAGATCGTGACGCGCGTTCTGTTTGAACATGGCGATGGGGAACTGGCTGCGCGGCTGCTGCTTTCCGACGATGCGATCTCCTTCGAGGGCATGCGCCGCGCGGGTGCGACCTCGCTCTGGGAGTACTGGCCGAACACCTGCAAGGAACGTTCCCATAACCACCCGATGTTCGGCGCCGCTGCTGCCTGCCTGTTTGATTATCTGCTCGGCATTCGTCAGAAGGAGGGTTCGGCGGGATATTCGGAACCGGTGATCGCGCCGGTGCTGGTGGATGCATTGGAATGCGTCCGCGGAAAACGGACGCTGCCCGCCGGTGAGGTTTCCGTCTCCTATGTCAAAAAGGACGGTTTCGCAGATTTTGTGATCCGGCTGCCGGAAAAGCTTTCCGCGGATTTTTCCTGCGGAGCATGCAGAACGGTGCTCCACGGCGGTGAAAACCGGATCAGGGTCGATCTTTCGCAAAAATAAAACATACATGGAATAAAAAACACACCGGCTGGCCCCGGAAGAGGCTGACCGGTGTGTTTTTTCTTTCGTTTTCCGCGCTCTGCTTATTTGAACAGAGTAAAGCGGGAGAAGACGGAGACCAGCGTGTTCGCCACGGTGGACATGGTCTTGATGAAGATATCCAGCGCGACGCCCACAACGTCCTTGCGGGTATCGCCGACGGTGTCGCCGGTAACGGCAGCTTTGTGAGCGGGGGATTTTTTGCCGTGGCCTTCCAGCATGCCGCTTTCAATGTACTTCTTGGCGTTGTCAAAAGCACCGCCGGAGTTGCCCATGAAGATGGCGCGCGGAATAGCCACAATGGTAGCGCCGATCAGCAGGCCGCCGACAAATTCGATGCCGAACAGGAAACCGCCGACCACGGGGACCATGATCGCCAGCACGGACGGAACGATCATCTTGCGGAGCGATTCCTTGGTGGCCGTCTGGATCATCTTGTCGTAATCCGGTTTCACGCTGCCTTCCAGAACGCCGGGGATGGAGAGCAGCTTGTCGCCCTCATCCGCCATGATCTTGGCGGCGTCGATGGTATTGTCGGTGAGCATGGCGGCGAAATATTCCACCAACGCGCCGCCGATGATACCGCCGGCGACAACGACGAAGGAAGCAAAGTCAAGAACCTGCTGCCCTGCGGGGAAGTTCTGAACATAGGAAACGATCAGCGAAACGGTGGCAAACGCTGCGGAGCCGATGGCGAAGCCTTTGCCCACGGCAGCGGTGGTGTTGCCGACGGCGTCGAGCTTATCGGTGATGACGCGGACATCCGGCGCCAGGTGGCAGGATTCTGCCAGACCGCCAGCGTTGTCGGCGATGGGGCCGAAGGCGTCGATGGAAACGGTGGCGCCGACGAAGGAAAGCATGCCCAGAGCGGAAATGGCGATGCCGTAGGTGCCGCACAGCCAGCCGGAAACGAAGAGGCAGATTCCGATGAGCAGAATGGGCAGCAGAACGGAACGGGAGCCGATTGCGTCGCCCTTGGTGATGACAAAGGCTTCTCCCTCGGTGGCCATTTCAGCCAGTTTGCGGGTGGGCTTGAAGTCGGTGCTGGTATAGTATTCGGTGATCATGCCGATCGCCACGCCGCTGATGATGCCGAGCAGGGTGGAGATCCACGGAGAGATCCAGCCGAGCTTGAACGCGGCGGGCAGCTCAACGTTTCCGCCGAACATGTAGAAGGAAAGCGCAAGGCTCAGCCCCAGCGTAACGCCGGCGGAGATCCAGGTGGCCAGATTCAGCTCGCGGGAGGGGTTGTCGCCCATCTTACGGATCGCTGCAAAACCAAGGCCGACCAGGCAGCCGAGCAGACCGATACCGGCAAGGGCGATCGGGAAGACCAGCGCGTTGCGGAAAATGGCACTGTCGCTCAGAACGAATACCGCGATCATCATGGAAGCGGAGATGGTTGCAACAAAGCTTTCCAGCAGGTCGGAGCAGTTGCCGGCAATATCATTCACGTTGTCGCCGATGAAGTCTGCGATCACGTTGGGAACGCGGCTGTCATCCTCGGGCAGGTCGTGACGGAGCTTGGCGAGAATATCGGAAGAGATATCCGCCGCTTTGGTGTAGTTGCCGCCGGCAACGCGGTTGAACATGGCCACAATGGAGCAGCCGAGCGAATAAGTGGAGATGCGCATGATGGAAGCGTTGCACGAAAGATCGACCAGAAGACCATGACCGTCTTTCGCTGTGGTGGGGTTTCCCCACAGAAACAGCACAGCCACAAGCCCCAGCATGCCGAAGGCCTGTACGCTCAGGCCGCTGATGCTGCCGCCGCAAAGCGCGACCTTGACCGTTTCACCGATGGAAAGGGACTCGCGGGCTTTGTTTGCGGTACGGACGTTGGCGTAAGTGGCGCTGCGCATACCGAGAATGCAGACGATGCTGCTCATGCAGGCGCCTAAAATAAAGGTGATGCCGCTGGTGGCCTCAACAAACAGTGAGAGGATCGCTGCAATGGCAATGACAACGATGACGATCGTTCTGAACTCCGTCTTCAGGAACATGGAAGCGCCGCTGCGGATGATGCCCGCCATTTCGGCCATTTCTGCGGTTCCTTCGTTCATCTTCTTGATGCGGAAAAAGTTGAAGATGACATAGGCAAGCGCGAGAACGATCAATCCCAATACGATCAGGTATTCCGGGGGAATGTTCATGGTTCGATTACCTTCCTTTGCTGTGATATGGCATAAATAGACGGTGCAAAAAGAAGTTCCGCGGCATCCTTTTGCACCGTGTCATTTATCGTAGATATTATAAATGATATGACGTTTCAAGGCAATATTAAGGAAACGAATTAGTGAGAGAAATCGCGACAGAAATTTTGATAAAGTTGTTTAAAAAACAAAAAGCAATCAACATTTTTTCAAAGAGAAGGAAAAGTATATCATACCGCCCAGAAGGTAATTGAAAAAAAGAGGAAACCGGCCCCTTTTCCGTGCGGCGCAAAAAAAACGGGCAGCCGTTTTGCTGCGGCTGCCCGGAGAAAAGAAACAACAGAGTCATAGTTCTGTTTTCGGCGGGAAAAAATTCAGCAGGATATCGGGCAGCAGGCCCCCAAGCGGCAGCAGGCGAACCAGATCCGCTTCGTCCTTCGGTTCGCGCGGCAGCACCATTCCGCCGCGCCCGCGGTCTTCGGTCTGGTGATGATCGGAGCCGGAAAACAGCAGCAGACCGTTTTCCTGCGCAAAACGCAGCGCCTCGTTGTTGCGGGAATCGTGGCGCGCATTGCCGTTGTACACCTCCACGCCGTCCAGCATGGCGGGGTCTTCGCGGAACAGCCCGGTACGAAACGGATGCGCCTGCACGATCAGCAGCCCGGCCCGGTCGGCAAGCCCGCGCAGCTCCGGAATGGAGAGGCGGTGCAGCTCCGGCGCGGCGTAAAGCAGCTCCGGCGTCACGCCGAAGATCAGGTAATCATTAGGGCTTTCCGTTGTACGGAATTCCAGCCCGCAGTAAATGCGGACGCCGACTTTTTCTCCGGCCTCTCTGGCAGCAGAGTACCCGGCCAGATAATGATCCATTTTGTCGTTCCAGCTGCCGGGGATCGCATCCAGATAACCGTGATAAAAATGATCGGTGATCACGGCGCCGTCAAAACCGGAGCGCCGGAGTTCTTCGACCAGCTGCGCCGCAGGTACTTTTCCGCAGCGGCTGACCTCTGCGGTGTGGCAGTGGGTTTCCAGACGAAACATAAGGGCAGAACTTCCTTCCTGTAAGATAGTAGTAGTGATTAACGCCCCTCTCCAAGGGCGCGCCGCCGGGAGAAAAGGGTCACTGCAGCAGGGCGGCAATATCGCCGACGGAATCAAACACAAATTCCGGCTGCTGCTCCGAGGCTTCCAGAACCTCGCGCGTGGTTTCCCCGCTGAGCACTAGCGCGGTGGAAACGCCGGCGTTCAGCCCGCTGGCAATATCCGTGTAGATCCGGTCGCCGATCACGATCGTCTCCTCCGGCGAGCAGCCGTTCTTTTCCATCGCGAGCCGGATCATTTCCGGTTCCGGCTTGCCGATGAATTTCGGCCATTTCCCGGTCGCGTTTTTCAGCATGGTGCTGACGGAGCCGCAGTCCGGCACAAAGCCGAATTCCGTGGGTCAGACCCAGTCCGGGTTTGTGGCGATATAGGGAATGTCCCGCAGCAGCAGGCGGCAGGCATCCTCCAGCTTCTGAAACGTGAGCTCGGTATCAAAGCCCATCACAAGCCCGCCGACCTGATCGGACAGCCGGTCGGTCACCGCGACGCCGCTCTGCGCAAGCTCCTGCTTCAGGGAATGCGTCCCCAACACATAAAACAGCGTTTCGGGATACGTTTTGCGCAGGTAACGCGCGGTTGCCTGTGAGGAGGTAAGAAAATCGCCGGGCGCTGCCGCAATGCCGAGCCGCGCGAGTTTCTGTACATAAGCGTCAACACTTTTTGAGGAATTGTTCGTTACATAAACGTATCTGCCGCCGCGGGAACGGATGGCAGAAAGAAACGGCAGCGTCTGAGGAAACAGCTTGTCCCCAAGGTAGAGTGTGCCGTCCATATCGAGCAGAAACAGTTTTTTGCTGCAGATGGGGTGCATGGGCGTTCCGCCTTTCTGTTATTGGTGCAGGCCCTGTTCGCGCAGAATGCGCAGAGCGGGCTCAGGATTGTTGCAGGTGACCACCGCCACGCCGGCGCGGATCGCCTGATAAACGGATTCGTCGGTGTCGGGGCAGTAGCCCCAGGGGTCTACGCCGCGGCCGAGCATCTCACGGCAAAACTCCGGCGTCAGATCGCTCATCTCGATCCCCGCCGCGTACATGCATTCATAGGTATGCGCGTCAAAGTTGGCCATATAATGTTCCGGAAAGCCCTGTGTGCGGACGCCGTGCTTCCGGTGAGCGTAGCGCAGAACGGCCGCGTCAAAGCAGGCGATCACGATCCGGTCCAGCAGCCCGAAGCTGCGCAGCTGATCGACGGTTTTGTCGACGCATTCCGCCGTCATTTCCTTGATTTCCACATTCAGCGTCAGGGAAGGGTGCTCTGCTGCCAGAGCAAGAAATTCTTCCAGCGTCGGAATGCGGCAACCGGGAAAAACGCCGTTGAACCGAACCCCGGCGTCAAGCTGCTGCAGCTCCCGCAGCGTTTTGCTGCCGACAAAGCCGGTTCCGTCGGTCGTGCGCTCCAGCCGTCTGTCATGGATGACGACGGGGATCCCGTCGGCGGAAAGGTTGACGTCCATTTCGATCATATCCACACCAAGTTCGATCGCTTTGCGGAAGGAAAGCATGGTGTTTTCCGGGTAGCGGGCGCGGATCCCGCGGTGACCGGCCACCAGCACATGACTGCTGCTTTGTCCGAATACACGGTCAATTTCCATAAAAAGCCCTCTTTTCTGATGATTCCGAAGGATGTTTTTGAATTATTTCCTGTCTGCGCTGCCGCGTGGAACGGAAAGCTCTGCCGCAAAGGCATCCAGAATGCCAAAATCATGCATCATCCACCAGACGGTGTAACGATCCTTCAGATCCTTTGCATAACGGACACTGTCGCGGATCTTTTCGATGCCGTACTGCTCATAAAACCGGGAAAGCGGAAGCCCGGCTTCTTCCAGCATAGCGGCAAGGGTCTCGGGCGTGGGGACGTCTGCCGCCAGCGCAAGCAGCTCGCTGCGCTTTTCGGCCAGAACCGCGCGCCGCCCGGCAGCGGCGGCCTCCTCATAAAACGGCAGCCGTGCCTGCAGCTCCAGAACGCCGTCGGCTGCGGCGGAATAAACGCGCCGGATATTCCGTTCCCATTCGTCCGGCAAAAACGGCGCCGGTTTCGTTTCGGCCAGCAGTCTTGCCAGCGAATGGCGTGCGGCGCAGGAGATGACCGACGCATACGCCACATCGATGCCGTGGTGAAAATAGGGCGTGCCGTCCAGCAGGCCGGTGATCTCATAATAATGCGAAAGATGGTGCTCGCTGCCGGAGGCAGGGCGGGAATTCCCGATCAGGCTCATTGCGATGCCGGTGATCACCAGACCGTCCATCAGGGTCTGCAGCGCGGCAGGCTCTCCTGCGGCGATCCCTGCAGCGCAGGAGATGCAGTCGCTGAGCGCATCCCGCACCAGACCGGCCACAAAGGAGCAGTAGTGCTCGCCGGTGATCCGGTGCGAAAGCTCCCAGTCGTTGAGCGCGGTGAATTTGCCGAGCATATCGCCGTATCCCGCAAGGATCATTTCCTTTGGAGCGCTTTGCAGGATCTGCGCATCGCCGATGATGAACAGCGGCATGCGGGCCGAATAGGTCACCTTCATCCGGCTGGTGATCATCGCCGCGCCCACCGAAGCGTAGCCGTCCATCGAGGGGGCGGTGGCAATGATGCCGTAGGGAAGATTCAGCTTGAACGCGACATATTTGCAGATGTCATTGATCACGCCGGAGCCGATGCCGAGGATCAGCTGCGTTTCGTGGGATGATGCGTTCAGAAGACCGAACACGGCGGCCTCGTCGGGAACGAGAAAACCGCGGGAGGAAAAAACATGCGTTGTTACCGCCGCGCCGGTTTCCCGGCAAAGCTGTTCCGCGCGGCTGCCGCACACGGCAAAGGTGTTTTCGTCTGCCGCGATCAGGATGTTGTTCCAGTGATGTGCCAGAAGGATCTCCGGCAGCGCATTCAGGGCGCCGACCCCGGTTTCCACCCGTTCGATCGGGCAGAAATGCGTCCGGCCGCAGCCGCAGGCGATCGGTTTGCCGAGCAGAGAGGAATAATCGTGTTTCATGGTTGGAACCGTCCTTTCATTCGTACCATAGCGATGAGCGTCCGGTGGAAACCGCCGCCGCTCCTGCGTTGATTGCAGCAATGATCTCTTCTTTGGTTTCGATCAGCCCGCCGGCAATCACGGGGACAGAAACCCGTTCACACAGCCTGTGCAGAATTTTCGGAACGACCCCCGGCATCAGCTCCACACAATCCGGCGAGCAGGTGCGGATGGATTCGATCGCCGTTTCCACCGAGTGCGAATCCACGATGAAAAAGCGCTGTACCGTCTGCAGCCCGTGCTCCCGCGCGATGCGGATCAGCGAACCGCGCGTGCTGATGACGCCGTCGGTGCCAAGCTGCCGCAGAAACGCGATCCCGGCAGAATCCTTTCCCAGCCCTTCGGCCAGATCCATATGAACGAACACGCACTTTTGCTTTTCGTGTGCGCGCCGGATGTTTTCCTCCAGACTGAGAAGACTGGCGCTGAGCAGAAACAGCGTTTCGGCCGGAGAAACCAGCGCTTCCTCAAATTCCTGCGGGGATCGCACCGCCGCGATCACCGGAGACTCCGCAAGCTCCATCAATCGTCACCCTTTCTCCCGCAAAAGCGCGGGAAGCCGCTCTGACATGCAAAAAAGGAGAAATGAGCAGGGCTTCACACGCCCTCGCGTCATCTCTCCATTACTCCCGCTTATTATACTGTTTTTCAAGCGTATCTGTCAAGCGAATACGCCCATTTTTTCGCGCTGCTTCTCCCGAAGCGTTCCTGCAAATGGAACTGCGAGTACAAACGAAATCCCGCGCTCCTTCTTCGAATATTATCCCGTCAGAAGCTCCAGATAGTGAAACAGCACGTCCTCGCGCCGTTCGGAGCTGGCTTCCACATAATAAATGTTTCCGCCGCTTTCAAATCTGGCGCAGCCGCCAAAGTGAAAGCCCCCTTCTCCGGAAAGGTCGGAATACTCGACCAGGATGCCGTTTTGCACCACGAAGGTTCCGTCTGTTTTGTAAAGGGAGGGTTCCGACGTGCTGCGGCTGTTTGGAAAAACGATCTGCAGCTCCAGACGATCGCCGCAGGCGTCTGCATCGAAACGAAGATAACAGTCCAGCGTGTTGTAGCGGGAGGGGTCATTCCGGCAGCCCTCGTCAAAATCGAGCACAAAGGAGACTGCGGCAGCATGGTCGTAATCCAGTTTTGAATACAGCAGATCCATTGAACCGCAGAACCGGTCGATTTCCTTGACGGAGTCCGTACTGACATGGGTTTTTGACCAGTCCGGGTCGGCATCCGGTGCTCCGTGGACATGAGCTGCAATGTAAATTCCGAGAGCGGCGCCCGCAATCAGCAGCAGAGCAAGCGCAGAAAGGACGGCAGCAACCCATTTTTTGCGGAACAGGAGATGTTTCGGAACTGTTCCGCTTTCGGCAGAAACGATCGGTCGGTTTTTTCGGCGTTGACCCAAATCAATCCCTCCTTAGGATATGTGATAGCAATATTACTCAAAGCAATAGATACTGCCAATTGGAAACTTTACAACAACAGAAGTATAACCAGGCCAGCCGTAATGAACAGTATAACTGGTGCTGTCAGTACCATTTCCAGTTTCGCGGCGATACCTGTAAGCAACGACAGCATGGTTAATATTTTTGCTGGTATCATTCATATCAACTATGTTTCCAAATAATTCTACCGGAACATTATGGTCAATTTTATCTCGAATATTGCTGTCACCAAAAAAAGGTGCCCACAACGATGTATGTGTCACCGAAACACCACGTTGTTGCACATATTGCTTCATAACAGAATGAATATGCATGGATGTAGTTGAAGATTTTGGATCTAAATCAAATAAATATTTCGTCAATGATGCATTCTGATTATATAACCCAGTTTTTGATCCCGCTGACCCATACCAATATTTATCATCCATAATAGAATTGTTTTTATATTTATCATGATAGGCGATCAGCATATTTAGTCCGATGAAACCGCAGCAACCATTTGGACATCGATTATCTCCACTCCAATAACCAAAGTTGCTGAGATTACTATAAAATTCAGGATGTGAAATAGCACCATTAGTTACGGTTAGAGCATAGGAGGTAATTGCTAATAAGTCATCCTTTGAAGTTTTTCCATTAACAAAGTTTAAAACATTAGTGTCCTTTTGTGCATACAGTACATTATACATGTACTGGCTGCTATTTGCGTATTTTTGTATATCGTTATATGCAATTGTTTCATCGGGTTCTAATGTGTGGATCAATTGATCGTTTGTTTTTCGATAGTAAAAGGTGGGTCCCCCATAATATAATGATTCTGAGAAATTTAGATACGGAGAGAATGATGATGGAGAATATTCGACAAAAACACCTGTATCATTACTATAAATCATATAACCAATGGGGCAACATTCAACAATTGAATATTCTTTGCCGTCAAAATCCGTGGCCGTTTTGATGGAGGAAATGTAGGTATTATCGGATTCTTTAATTTCATCTAATTTTTGCTGAAAGAGCACGCGCAATCGAGCGTCCGTTTGCAAATCAGATGAAACAGATGTCTCCAACGCACTAACTGATGTAATTGACAATATTAGTGTTATAAAAGCAAGAAACATAGAAAGGACAACATGTTTGTAACTTCTTGTAGAATTCATACCTCTTTCTCCTTTCAAATTACATCTTTTCTTAACAAGATAGTATTGCTATTTAAACATAAATATCACCTTTAAATCAATTGTTATTATACAATAAGCTTAACACAACACCATATGAATGTCAATAGAAAAAATGATTATATATGTAAAATTTATAATTTATAATTAATAGTTGATCATAAATCAATTATATAATAACCTTGTGTTTTTTTCAAAGTGGTGATAGAATAAAAATAAATTCGTTAACTAATTAATTGATTTCATCAAAACTTCACACAAATACAGAAAAACGAAAGGATGTCTCGTGATGGAAATACTTCAGATCCGGCCGCTGGCCGAGCGCCTGCAGAAGAACATAGAAAGCGTGATTCAGGGGAAAAGCGATGTGATCGCAAAGGTGATCCTGACGGTTTTGTGCGAAGGTCATATTCTTCTGGAGGATCTGCCGGGAACGGGCAAGACCACGCTGGCAAAAGCGCTGGCAAGATCGATTGACTGCCGGTTTCACCGGGTGCAGTTCACGCCGGATCTGCTGCCGTCCGACCTGACGGGCGTGAACTTCTTCGACCAGAAGGCGGCGGATTTTACGTTCCGCCCCGGACCGGTGTTCACCAACATCCTGCTGGGCGATGAGATCAACCGCGCTACGCCGCGGACGCAGTCGAGCCTGTTGGAATGCATGGAGGAACGTCAGGTTTCGGTGGACGGCGTTACCTATCCGCTGGAAAAGCCGTTTTTTGTGGTTGCGACGCAGAACCCGGTGGAGATTCAGGGAACCTTTCCGCTGCCGGAAGCGCAGCTCGACCGCTTTTTTATGCGGCTGAGCATGGGGTATCCCGCGCCGGAATTCGAAAAATCGATGCTTTCTGCCCGGCTGGGGAGCGACCCGGCGGATACGCTGAGCGCGGTGGTCAGCCGGGAGGAACTGATTGCGGCGCAGCAGGCGGTCAGAACCGTCCGGGTCGGCAGCGCCGTTCAGGATTATCTGATCGCGCTGGTCACGGCGACCCGCAGCCACCCGGCGATCCGTATGGGCGTCAGTCCGCGCGGAACGCTGGCGCTGCAGCGAGCTGCGCAGGCGCATGCCGCAGTGGATGGCCGCGACTTCGTGCTGCCGGACGACGTGAAAGCGGTCTGTACCGACGTGCTTGCGCACCGCATTCTCTGCAAAGGGCGCAGTCTGACACAGGGTGCAGAACCGGCCGCGGCCGCGCTGCGCCAGATCCTGGCCGAAACGCGCGTGCCGATCGAATCCGCCGAATAAAGGCGGTGCGCAGAGCGGAGGTGTTCCCGTGATCTTTTTTGTTCTTCTTGTGATTATTCTGGTGTTTTTTGTTGCGGAGCATCAGGTATATCTGCGGCTCTGGAACAAAAAGCTGACCTATGAATGCCATTTCAGCACGGACGAAGCCTTTGAAGGCGATGAAATCGAGCTGGTGGAGACCGTAACAAATAACAAATGGCTTCCGATCCCGTGGGCAAAAACCGAGATCAGCACTTCAAAATGGCTGGATTACGCCGGTTCGCAATCGGTCGTGACCGACCAGACGCGGTTCGTGCCGAGTTTTTTTGTGCTGAAAAGCCATCACCGCGTCGTGCGGCGGTGGAAGGTCAGATGTCTGCGCCGGGGCGTGTTCGGAGTGGGGAAAATTACGATCGTCGCGACCGACCTGTTCGGGCGGGAATCGCTTTCCATGCCGGTGGCCGTCCGCGCAGAGGTCACGGTGCTGCCGAAGCCATTGGATTCCGAAGCGGCGGCGCTGACACCGAGCGGACTGAGCGGCGAAACCGTAGTGCGCCGCCGGCTGATCACCGATCCGTTTTATGTTTCAGGGGTGCGGGAATATACCAGATTCGATTCTGCCAACAGGATCCACTGGCCGGCAACTGCGCGGGAAGGAAGGATCATGGTGAGGAATCATGACTGTACCTCCGACCAGACGGTTGCCGTGATCCTGAACATGCAGACACGGCGGGACGAAGCAAGAGTCCGGCACGACGGGGAGGATATTGAACAGGGGATCCGCGCGGCGGCAGTCTGTCTGGAACAGGCGGCAGAGCAGGGGATCCCGATGCGGCTGATCGCGAACGGGGGAATGCCGGGCAAGGCGGCCACCGTGACGCGGCAGGGCAGCGGCGAGGACTTTTTCTTTGATGAACTTCGTGTGCTGGCGCGGATGGAAAATGAAAAAAGCGAAAATCTGATGCCGTTCCTCGCCTCGCTGAACCGGGAAGCGCTTGCTACCGACGTTTACCTGATCACGGCGTACTGGGAGGACGAAATGGCCGATTTTGCCCGGCGGCAGGCCTTTGCAGGCGTTCAGGTGCATTTTATCCTGACGCGGCCGCTGGACGGCGCCGAGCTGCCCGAAGACTGCAGCGCTTCGTACTTTTTGCCTGTGCGCGGCGGAGAGGAGGGTGCTGCATGAACCGGAAGCTGCTTTGGCTGCTGAATTTCTGTGCGGTTCTGTTTCTTCCGCTGGCGCTGCTGCCGCTGCTGGTGATCGGTCATGCCGTGGTGAGCGGGCTGATCTCCGGCGGGGTCACGCCGCTGCCGGCGGGCAGGCTTTTTCTGCAGATGCTGGCCTGTGAGCTTTGCGGCTTTGCGGGAAGGTGCTGCGGCCTGCTGGCAGACCGTTGGGGACTTTCTTCGGCGCCGCGCCGCCTTCTGGCGATCCCTGTGGGTGCGGCGGCGGGTGCGGCGGTCTGGTTTCTGTTTGCGCGGACGGATCCTTTTGCGGCGATCTATGTGGCCGTGCTGGGTACAGCGGCGTTCTGGGCAGTCGGCGGGCTGCGGTTTTACACTTACGGAGAAATTCTTTCGCTCCGCGTTTTTTACGGCTACCTGACGGAATACGCCGTTGTGCTGGCGGTAACGGAGCTGTTTCAGATCGATCCGGCCGGGCCTGCGCCGTTTGCCGCCGCACTCTTTTTCGGAATGCTGCTGGTGCTGTTCGGCTGCAATCAGGCCGGCATCGATTTTATGATGCAGCGCCGCCATCACCGGTTCGACGCCCTGCCGCAGAAGATCCGCAGCTATAATATCCGTCTGCTGATCGTGACAGCTGCCGCGCTGATCCTGCTTCTGCTGCTTTATCGGCCGATCGCATGGCTGCTTGCGGCGGCGGGCAGGGGACTTCTGGCGATGCTGAGATGGCTGCTCGGACTGCTGCCGAACGGCGGAAACGCCGAAAGCGCTTCGGAAGAGCTGGAGCAGGGACAGGTTTCGCAGGATGTCATGGGGCAGCTTGCTCCGGGAGAGACAAGCCCGTTCTGGACTTATTTCGGCATCGCTCTGGCGATCGGGTTCGTTTTTCTGCTCTATTATTACCGCCATGAAATTTTTTCCGCTCTGCGCGCTGTCTGGCGGACGATCCGGGAGACTTTCCGAAGGCTGCTCTGGGGCGGCCGGCAAAAGGCGGAGCGCGACGAGAACGAGTATTATACGGAAACGGATGAAAAGATCGAATCGGAAACCAGCGAGGTGCAGGAGGATCTTTCTGCGGCCGACCGGAGAAAATGGAGACGCGCCTGCCGCAGGTTTGCCGCAGCAGGGGACTCCCCGCAGGCGATGCGCACCGGTTACCGGCTGATCCTGCAGGGGATTGCGCTGCAGGGCGTTCCTGTGGCTGTCAGCGACACCACGCTTGAAATCTGTCACAATGCGCTTGCGGAAGGACTTCCGCCGGTCGGAAAATGCACGGACGGCTACAACCGGCTTCGCTACGGGGAACAGGAATTTGACCTTTCCTCCATGGCGGATATCCGGGAGGCGCTGTCGGAGATCCTGCGGTACCGGAAAAAAGAAGGATAAAAGAAAATGCAGCGCCGCTGACCCGAACCGGTCGGCGGCGCTGATGTTGTGTAAATTCAGGCAGAAGTACCGGCAAACAGTGCTGCAGACCGTTGGCAATACGGAGATTTCCGGTGATATGCTGCAGCAGAACTCAAAGATCTTCGCAATCTTCGTTCGATTCGCTTTCCTCGTCTTCTTCCGTATCTGATTCGGCTGCAATACAGATCTCATCCGGAAAAGAAATCATATAGTAGGCATCATCATAATAAGTCTCTTCCTCTTCGTCGTCAGAGCTGCAGCACTCGTCCTCATCCCGAGCTGCTTCCGCAATGCGGTCGTAAAGTGATTCCAGACCGTCATAACCGTCGATCTCTGCATCTTCCCGGCAGCACTGTATCAGCAGTTCATATTCCTCGTCCGTTACCTCAACACAGACGGAAACTTCGCCGCCGTCGCCTCCACCCAGACAAATCATTACCGGAAATTCGAGTTCCATAATGGTATTTCTCCTTTCGTGTTCCTGCGCAGAAGCACAGGTTTGTCAGATTGTATAAACAGGCTGCAAAGAGCCAAATCGCGGAATAGAATACAGATGTGCGGCCTGTGCTGCCGCGATTTCTGAAAAATGATCTGCTTCAGGCCCGGATCTGCGCCAGCGTTTCGCCGACGCTGCCGCGGATGAGCAGATCGGCGGTTTCGTCAAGCTGCGTGGCAGTGCGGTTGATCTGCACCAGATGACTGCCGCCGAAATAGCGCAGCAGACCGGCCGCCGGGTAAACGGTGAGGCTGGTGCCCGCAACGATCATCAGCTGCGCGTTCGCAATGGCATCCACCGCTCCGGCTACGGTTGCGTCGTCCAACCCTTCCTCATACAGAACGACGTCGGGCTTGACCAGGCCGCCGCAGCTGCACAGCGGAAGTCCGGTTCCCTGTTTGATAAAATCTGCGCTGTAGGCCTTTCCGCACTTCATGCAGAAATTGCGCAGAACGGAACCGTGCAGTTCAAAAACGGTTCTGCTGCCGGCCTTCTGGTGCAGGCCGTCGATGTTCTGCGTCACCACCGAGATCTGTTTGCCGTGCTGCTCCAGCTCGGCGAGCTTTTTGTGCGCCGCGTTCGGCTGCGCGGTCAGGCAGAGCATTTTTTCGCGGTAAAACCGGTAAAATTCTTTCGGATCCCGCAGAAAAAAGGAGTGACTCAGAATTTCTTCCGGTGGAAACCGATAATGCTGATGGTACAGACCGTCCTGACTGCGGAAATCCGGGATTCCGCTTTCTGTCGAGACGCCTGCCCCGCCGAAGAAGACGATCCGGCTGCTTTCGCCGATCCATTTTTGCAGCAGAGCAATCGATTCGTTGGCACCCATTCTTTTTCATCCTTTCCGCTGAGTTTCCTTCCTACATATTATAGCACCTTTTTGGCGAAAAGGAATTATTTGTTTCGGAAAAGAGAAAAAGATGGATACAAATCGTGATATATCAGTTTAATATTACAAAACGGAAATTATATGTCGCCTTCGAGCGCAGGACGCACCGCTGCGGGGCGCATCGGGCATTCTCTTCTGCGGCGGGGTTTCGCAGCCGCAGCGGGCTGGACAGTACAGGGAGAAGTGATGCGCTGCATCGCGGAATCGAGCACTCGGTTGAGTGGCGCCTGCAGAAAGCGGCACATGCAGTAGGTATCGTCAAAGCCGCCGTTGGGGGCTTCTTCGGTGCGGTTGAGCCGGCGCCAGAGCGCAGCAGCTTTTTTTGTGAGAGATTCGGCGGTTTTCGGATATGCTCCTGCGGTTCTGACAGCAGTCATTTGGATCATCCTTTCGTTTCGTTCCGGTGTTTCCTGCTGTGGAGAAGGAAATTCTGACCGGATCCTTTGTTCTGATCCTATTATCGCAGAATAATTATCCCAAAAACCGTACTTTATCAGCAAAAAAACATCCTTTCTGCGTTTGGTGCAGAAAGGATGGGAATTTTTCGCCCGGCAGGCGGGTCAGTTACTGTTTGTGCGCCCGGGCATACTGCTTTGGGCTGAGCTCCATATATTTCTTGAAGGTTCTGCTGAAATGAGACAGATTCCGGAACCCGACTTTTGCGCATACCTCGTCCACCCGCATTCCCTGGATCAGGGCATTCGCGGCCCGATCGAGCCTGCATTTGACCACATATTCTCCCAATGACATCCCGGCAGCCTTGTGAAACAGCCGGGAGGTCTCCCGTTTCGGAAGATAAAACTGTTTCGACAGGGACTCCAGCGTGATCTCTTCCTCCAGGTGCCGGTGAATGTAATG
>JAQXJH010000018.1 GCA_029008595.1 Bacillota bacterium | reverse complement strand
GGGGATATATCGTGGGTTTTGATCTGATCGCATGGAACGGCAGCATGTCGGTGCGTGGGACGGATAAAGAGATCGTTGAACAGCTGCTGCAATGCAATGCCGATACGGCTGCGTATGGGCTGATGCTGACGGAAGCACAGGCGCTGGCACTGACGGAGGCCTGGTCGTCGTCACTGCGTCAAACAGGCCGGATCGAGTTTGGCGGCGACATATTGAAAAAAATGATCGGCAGGTTCTGCGATTCGCCATATATTTCGGCCGGCGATTATGAAGAAACGCTTCAGACATTGATCCAGATGTTTTACGATGCGAAAAATGAGATGCAAGATCGTATTGGTGATGATCGTCTGCTCACATATATGAAGACTGCTTTTGACGGACCCTGCCGCGGTTCGCTGGAACTTTTGGCAGGATCGGTGCTTCCGCAGGCCGCAGCAGCTATCCGCGCCGGCAGACCATTGCCTGCGCCGGAACAGCTTTTAAACGAACACGGCCTCTGGATGGGAGAAAAAGAAGATGTGTGAAACGAAGATGGCGGCATCCAACGGGATCGACCCCACTCGGCTGGATCCAGAGCAATATGTCCTTTCCCTGATCGGGCAGGCGCTGCAAAAGGGGCTGCTTCGGGAGTCTGACGTGCAGATCTTTCAAACTGGCTGTTATGGATTTCTTGCCGAGTTGAGCCGGCAATGGAATGGGGAACGGAGCAGTTCCATCCGTGTTGAAGACGCGCAGATGCTGATCCAATCCATGCTGTGGCTGATCGGGCTGGTTCTTAAGGAACAGCCTGCGCCCGAACAGGCTCTGATCCTGCTCAAAAGGACGCCGGTGAAAGCATTATATAATGAAGGGCTCCAAATAGCCCATCGAAAGACACGAGCGGCAAAGATCCGGTGGGCCCAGGCCACTGGCCGCTTGTTTCAGACGAAATGCAGCTTTTACCCTGATGCCTTTCAAGGCATGCGTGGGTTTTTCCAGGTATATCGGCCGGCTTTCGCGGCACATGAGATCCATATTACAGCCGATTACCCGACTTTTATTCCGATCGTGCATTTGGCTGGCATAGAGTTTATTGAAACCTATCTCCAGCGGCTCTGTCTGGAGAACGACTTCCTTTGCCGTTTTGACACAGCTGTTGTGCATGCGTTGTTTGACCGTCGAATCGAGCATGGCGCCGATCAATTATTTAACCTTTTTGAAGTCGTTTGGCTGGCAGCCATGGGCTGCATCTGTGCCGGACGCAGCGTACAGCAGCTGGCAATTTCAAAAGACGACCGTGAACTGCTGGAAAGCAGCTTCAGGCGAATGGACCAGGAACAGATCTCTGGCGTGCTGTCGCAGGCGCGCCGCAAATTGGTGCAGGAGCTGGATCTTCCACCGGCACTGGATACCTATGTACAGCAGGGAGAGCGACGTTTGGCAGGGGAGATCGCGCTGGCCTGCCGAGAGCATTGGCTGGACCGCCTGTTTCCGGCAGACGATCAGCAGCGGCTGCAGCCTATTGTTTGTATTTTTGGGCAGAAAATGCCGGATCCCGAGTTCCGTATGCTTCTGGACAGGCTGTCCGGCAGTAATTCCGAAGCAGAAAAGCTGGAACTGATCCGAAGTAAAATACGATCTCTGGCCGATCTGGAAGACCTTCTTTTGGCAGATTGTCTGACCTCTGCGGAAACAGAGGCGGTACAGGCCCTTCTGACACCGCAGGAATTGGCTGCTTTATGGCAGCGCCATGTTCTGGTGCCGTCTGTAAAAAGTGATCAGCTGGCCAAGGCCTTACAGGGATTTTTGCAAAAATACCCGCCGGATGTGCAGAGCCGCATCCAGATGCTGGCCGGGCGGATCGAGATCCTTGTCTGACCGGATATTGGAAGAGAACAAAACGAGCCTAACCGGCGCAGATGCATCGGTCGGGCTCGTTTCTTTTATGATCAGAAGCTTATATTTCTTTTTTTTCCGAAGCCAGCGGATTTCGGTCGGCTGCATCGCGCAGATTATCGTTGACTACATGGGTATAGATAGCCGTCGTATCCAGGTTTTCATGGCCGAGCACTTCCTTGATCGTGCGGACGTCAACGCCGTTCTGATACATCAGTGTGGCGGCTGTATGACGCAGCTTATGCGCGGAAGCATGTTTTTGTGAAAGACCTGCCCGATCCAGGTGTTCTTTGACCAGTTCCTTGATGCGCATTGTACTCAGACGAGTCCCGTTCCGGCTGATAAAATAGGCGTTTTTATGCGCGTTTTTCGGACGGGTATCGCTTTGCAGTTTATAGTCGTCGTAATCCCGGATCGCGGCCATACAGGCATCGTTCAGATAAACCATGCGTTCCTTGCTGCCTTTTCCCAACACGCGCAGAATATGGTCATCCCGGTTGATGTCACCCACGCTGATGCCTGCCAGCTCAGAAACACGCAGGCCGCAGTTTAAAAAGAGGGTCAGAATACAGTAATCGCGCACTTTGTATTTGCCGTCCACGCTGTTCAGCAGCTTTTTGGATTCGTTCAGAGAAAGGTATTTTGGCAGCGATTTCTGGGTTTTAGGGATATCGATATTGGCAACGGGATTGGTGGGGATCTGTTTTGTTTTATCACAATAATACTTGAAAAAGGCGCGCAGGGAAGCCATCTTACGGGCACGGGTCTTGGCACTGTTGCCGTAGGTGGTCGATGCGCTGTTATGAAATTTCGGGCGGCTGCGGGAGATATAGAGAAGGTAATCGTAAACTTCGCTTTGCGTAATGCTGGCCAAAAAAGCAACATCAATATTGCTGATATCGACCGTTTCCAGCGTATCCAGAGAAAGGCCCTGGCGTTTGGCCGTCATGTAGCGTAAGAAAGTCCGCAGATCCAGATGATATTCCGCTACGGTTTTTGGAGATCGGCCGAGAATGCTCTCCATATAAACAAGAAATTCCCGCAATACCTGCGGCGCGTCTTCGTAATACTGTGCCATGATCGTTGCTCCTTAAAGAGAACAAAAATTTTGTTTGGTTCCGTTGTTGATTATACAGCATAACAGCTCGGGAAGCAAACAAAATTTCTGAATGATGGAAAAGAAACCCCGGCAAAGCCGGGGTTTGAAACTCTGTCTGATTTTAATTCATATCGAAAGTCAGAATGATCCTGCCAATCTCGGTTTTTGTCGTGTATGCTTCCGAAAGGTCATTCTGGAGATTCAGCAAGGCAGAAACGCTCGGAGCCTGGTCCACGCTGGTACCGACCGCCGAAGCCAGCGTCAGATCCAACGGGCTTGCCGCAATGCCGCCACCGCCGACTTCAAGAAAGCTGCCTGAAACGCTGCTCTTTGAATCGGCATTCTGGTACTTAAAATGCACATTCACCGCTGTGTTGGAATGATTTATGACGGTGATCTGATTGGCGCCGGGTTCACAGGTCCAGCCGAGAGAATCTGTGACGTATGTATGTGTATCCGGATCCCACGCGCCTTGGCCAGCGGTGTAAGTAAACTCCAAAGAGCCCCAGTCAATGTCGATGCTGTAAATTGTTTCTGAAACATCTGACAGATATGTGGCATATACTGAACGGCTGACCGGTTCGAGCACATCCAGAGTCTGCTGATCGGCTGCAGCTGTCAGCGATAGCGCAAGAATCAACACAACGGCAAATCCGAGCGCGATTCTTTTTGTAAGCATAAAAACAGCTCCTTTGAAACCATGAAATCGACATATTGCAACAGTTTTCTACTACAATTCATATTATCGTTTTTTTCAAACTGTGTCAATAGATTTTTGCAGGTTCTTTTGCAGCTGCAGGCCGGAAAACTTGACCGTGTCCGGCCGCGATCACAGAAAAATAATGGACCATATGCCCTTAACCAAACAAAATATTTATTTTGTTTGGTTTTATGTCAAAGAAATCCACCGGAAACAGACCCTGTGTTCCGGTGGCCGATTGGTGGATAATTAAACCTCTTCCCCTGATCCTCTGATGATGTGTTCTGCTTATTCTGCAAGAAAATCAAAAGTCATCGAACGATCACATCAATGGGATCCAGCGCGGCAGCTTTATAGGCTGGAAGCAGTCCGGAAAGCACACCGCAGAATAGTGCCAGGCTGAGGCTGCTTTGGATTGTATGCGTTGGGATCTGCAGATGAACTGTAAAATAATGATCGATCAGATTTACGGTCAGCTCGGTCATGAATAGCCCCAGAATTCCGCCCAAAAGGCACAGGATCACTGCTTCGGTAAGAAATCGCAACAGAATGCTGTGCTTAGGTTCTCCCAAGGCCTTGCAGACGCCAATATCGGAACGCCGGGCATCGACGGTGTAAAGCATGGAATTGGTGATCCCGATTCCCCCCACCAGCAAAGAGATCCCCGCAACCGCCCGGATGAATACCTGCAGGATTTGCAGGATCTCCTGCAATTCGGAAATATAGGCGTTCAGGTTTTCGCATTTATATTTCACCTGATTCTGTAGAGTTAAATATCTTATGACCTGATTGGCAACGGAATTTTCATCATAGGCTGAAAAACAGCTGATGGCGATCTGGTCGGTCTTTGTGTGTCCGGTGACCTGATTCAGAAAGGTGTATGGGATATAGACCAGGCTGGGCAGGCTGACGCCGATCATGCTTTCCAGCCCTTGTTTCTGCGATGCGATGATCCCAACGATCTTTGCTTCGAACCGAACGCCGTTTACGCTGAATGTAAGAACCTTGCCCGTGATATTCCGGCGTTCATAGAGCTTTTGCGCCAAAGCATCATCGATCAGGATCACCGGATGGCTCCCCGCAAGGTCAGCTGCTGTGAAATAGCTGCCATACAACAGACGGAGATCAAAAACATCTGAGATGTGCGCGCTGACGCCGATCAAAGCAGCCGTCTGTGTTTTCCCTCGGCAGGACAGCGTACCGGTTTCGACAGAAAAAGGCGTTACAGCTTTTAATCCGGCAATATCAGTGGAAAGATGCGCAAGGTCTTCTTCCGAGATGGCATGTTGTCCGCTTTTCACCGGATAAACAGTCAGCCCGCCCAAACCGGTTTCGGAAACACGCGCTTCGATCTCGGCTGCCGCCGTATCCCCCATCCCCGAGATCAGGCAAAGGGCAAAAATGCCCACACCGACAGCCAATATGGATAAGACGGCTTTGCGGCCGCCGGATAAGATATTTTTTGCGGAAAAACATATAATGTCGATCCATCTCATTGCAGGCGCACCAGTTCTCCTTCCGTATAGGCTTCCGGCGTTTCTATCAGCAGCGTTCCGGCGGAAATGCCGCTGAGGATCTCGACCCCATTGGTCAGTTCCCTGCCGGTTTGTACAGCTACGCGGTAAAGACGGCCGGAGCTGTTTGCCGAAAGGACATATTCGCTGTCATCATCCTGCGCAATGCAGTTGTAAGGAACGACCGTACAGTTGGCTTGCCGGGACAGATCGATGCGCACTTCGGCAGAATAACCGGGACGCAGGTATTCGCTGCTGTTCTGGATATCGGCCATCACCGTGACTTTGATCTCGCTTTCCTGCTCCAGTATGGAAGCTGCCGCGGCGTATGGCGCCACAGAGGTGATCACGCCGGAAAACGGATCCTCTGAGGCGGAAGATACAGTGATCCTGCATTCCATGCCGGCTTGTATTTTGCCGCTGTTTTCTTCACTCACCTGGGCTTCGACGCCCAGCTGCGTCAGGTCGGATACGGCAATACAGGGAAAAATGCCGGAGACCGACTCCCCTGCCTTGCAGTAAATATCCATGACCGTGCCGTCCATGGGGCTGATCAGATCATAGGTCTCCCCTGCCCACTGCGTACGCTCCGGAAAACCGACTTCCCAGCCGGCAGGATCCAGTTCCCGCAGCCGGGCGCGGATTTCTCCGTAAAAAACGGCCAGATCATTCTCGTTATCCAATACACGCAGCGTCATCAGGGCCTGCCCTTTGGAAACGTGTTCCCCAGGCCGTACCGTGATCGATTCGATGCGGGAAGTATATTTGGGATAAAGCTCCCTGCGGCACTGCTCGACAACATTGCCGCGCAATGTGAGATAATCCGTGATCTCAATGGATTCTGCCTGTGTACAGTGAACAGTCCGGATCTCAGACTGCGCTTTATAAGGAC
>JAQXJH010000017.1 GCA_029008595.1 Bacillota bacterium | reverse complement strand
GTCTGCTGTTTCTTCCGGAAGGAAACGGCCGCCGAGGCCAGCCCGAACAGACCGGTCATCAGAGCGGCAAACACCGGGCTGCTGCCGCCGGTAGCCGGGGTTCCGGCAGCTCCCTCCGATTTCAGCTTTGCCAGCGCTGCTTCGGCATCCGTCAGCGTTTCGTAATTGGAGACCAGCGCCTTCTGAGCGTCCGTCAGCGCGTCATACGCTGCGCGCGCATCCCGGATCGCCTGCTCCGACTCCGTCGTAACGGTTCCGATCGCATCGATTGCTTCGACCACTTTACCGGCCGCCTCACGGTCTGCCGCCGCCTGCTCCAGCGCCGCTTCGGCATCCGTCAGCGTTTTGTAATTGGAGACCAGCGCCTTCTGGGCGTCCGTCAGCGCGTCATACGCTGCGCGCGCATCCCGGATCGCCTGCTTCGATTCCAGCGTAACGGTTCCGATCGCGTCGATTGCTTCGACCACTTTACCGGCCGCCTCATGGTCTGCCTCCGCCTGCTCCAGCGCTGCTTCGGCATCCGTCAGCGTTTTGTAAATGGAGACCAGCGCCTTCTGGGCGTTCGTCAGCGCGTCATACGCTGCGCGCGCATTCCGGATCGCCTGCTCCGACTCCGGCGTAACGGTTCCGATCGCATCGATTGCTGTGACCACTTTACCGGCCGCTTCACGGTCTGCCGCCGCCTGCTCCAGCGCTGACAGCAGCTGTTTACCTGCCTCTGCGGCGGCTTCTTTCGCCATGACCAGTGTATACTCCTGCGTTCCGCCGTTTTCTGCCGTAACTTTCACGCGGATTGCCATCGGCTGGGCGTCGTCTGCAAAATAAACGGCATATCGGTTATGTCCGGCGTTTACGGCGGTGACGGCGATCTCGCCCGTTTCGGCGTCATACTTTCCGCTCGCCACGTTGGAAACGGCATATACCGCAACCGAAGCGTTGGCGTCGGAAGCCTCGGGCCAGACATTGACGAAGGTGCGGCCGGAGCTGATGCTGTAAACCCCGTAAAACCGCACGGCAGCGTCCAGCGCAGGCGTCAGTTCCTTTGCGGCGCCGCTGTATGCATTGCTTTCATTGACCTTCAGGCTTCCCAGGGACGCATCGGACGATACCTCGCGAACCGAAACGGTATAAGTGCGCTGATCCGTCCCCTTGGTGACCGCGATCACGGCGGTCGCCGCACCATCGGTCAGCGCGATTTCGGCATTGGCTGCGCCGCCGTTCACGGTGACAGACGCGCCTTCGCAGGCATCCGGAGTAAAGGTGATGCCGGTCGTTCCGGCGGGAACGACCCATTCGATCTCCGGATCGGAAACGGAGAATTCTCCCTTCTGGCTGCCGGCGGAAGCTGCCAAGCCCTTCAGATAAGCGGTGTTGGTGCCGACTGCAAGAACATATCCGCTGTCGTTTTTATAATAGATCGTGCCGTCCGGCCCGCAGATGGGGCTTGTGATGCAGTACTGCTCGTAGCCCTTGGCATCATAGATCTCGACCAGCTCGGCAGCATCTGCCGCGCTGCCGGTCGGATCGACCTTGATCAGGGACAATCCGCCGGGCATCCCGTTATAGGTGGAATAGCAGTAGAGTCTTCCGGTTTCTTCCAGATAAGCCTCGGAAACCAGAACGGAACCCTGCGGGTAGGCCTTCAGCGGAACCGCGCAGAGCTGTTCCAGCGTATCGGCGTCGGCGATCACAAAATTACCGGAGCCGCCGGAGCCTTGCACAACGCCGCTGCCGCAGCTGAAATAGACCTGATTGCCGTATACCACCGGCGTGCTGGTGCATTGGCTGGCCTGTTTGACGGTTTTCAGATCGGAAAGCTCGCCGGAAGCGCTGTCCACGGCGGCGGAACAGAGAAAACCGTTTTTGGTTGTAAAATAGATTCTGCC
Source organism: Bacillota bacterium (assembly GCA_029008595.1). Taxonomy (GTDB): domain Bacteria; phylum Bacillota; class Clostridia; order Oscillospirales; family Acutalibacteraceae; genus CAKXIK01. The sequence goes on along the minus strand of JAQXJH010000017.1, from coordinate 9,754 downwards.
CTTTTCCTCGCTGTAGGCGATCGAAGAACGCTGGTCGCCGCAGCCTTCCAGCAGCAGGTCGGAGATCACCGACCCGTCCTCTTTTTTCAGGCTGTACAGGTGCGAGGTGCCGCTGAAGCCGCTGGCGCCGTCGTCCGTGCCGACCACGATGCTCCCGCCGATCGCGGCGGAGCCAGCCCAGTAAAAGCCGCCGGCGACGGTTTTCTTCCATTTCAGCGAACCGTCGGACGCGCTGACGCAGACAAAGTTTGCGTCCTTGGTTTCGCTGTTCCAGAAGCCGGTATAGACGCAGCCGTCGGAATAGGTAATGGCAGACAGCGCCTGACCGCCCAGCTCGTCCTTGTATACCCAGACGGACTCCAGCGTTTTTGCATCAAACGCCTGGATCGTTCCGCCGCCCAGCGGACAGAAGATCAGCCCGTCGGCATAGGTCGCGGGCGTATAGCCGAAGCTCGGCGCCGCCGACATTGCCGCCTGCTGCAGCACCTCTCCCGTCTGCAGATCCAGTTTGTACAGATTGGTGCCGCTCATCACGATCAGCGCGTTATCCACAATGATCTGCACGCTGGGGCTTGCCGTCCATCCGCTGCCCAGTTTGAGCGCCCATTTCAGCAGCGTTGTGTTCTGATCCTTCGGCGTTTCTGCGTCCGTCAGCGCCATGTTCACGCCGTTGCCGCGAAAATTCGGCCAGTATGCGCTGACCGGTTCCTCCGCAGCAGCAGCCGGGAGAAGCCCCAGAAGCAGCAGCACCGCCAAAAGCAGGCTTACGATTCGTTTTTTCATCTTTTTTCCTTCCTTCCGGCAAAATTTCGTTGCCACCAGATTGAAAAATGACTGGTATCCTTCTGTTACCGCAGGCTCCGGCAAAACGGAAAACGGCTGCAGCATTCCAACACAGGAATTGCCGCAGCCGTTTTTTGCGCCAAAGAGAACCGGTTCCCTGTAAGCGCAGGTTCCGGTTGAAGATACCGTTTAAGCAGTTCTCCTGACTTGCGCATCCCAAGCCTTCCGCACGGCCTTCTCGGAAAAATCCAATGACCGACTTTCATCCTGTGCAGAGACCTCCGCGCTTACAGTGGCGGTACCGTTCGTGAATTTCACACGATTCTCTATTCTCCCGCGGGGCTGTTACCGCTCCCGAGGGCACTTAAACTGTTATTCATTTTTCATATCTGAGGATATCACCCTCTGCAGAATTTGTCAATCAATTTTTGCAAAGGCATTGCACAATTAAAAAATGTGTGATAGGATGTAGAAAAACGGCGGTCGCCGTTATATAATTCTGCAGTCATCGGTTCAACAGGAATGGGGAAATCCCAACGGTACCAAGCCGCCGTAGACGGACATTCAGCCGCTTCAGACCATTGGCAGACGCCGAGAAGGTCGGAGCAACATGGCGTCCGGAGTCGGAATACAGACCTTTGACGAAACGCGCGAGACTCTTGGGGACGGTCTGGCGGTTATTTTTTGCAGCCCGAATCCGGTTCGGGTCGTTTGTTGTGTTCAAAAGCCCCCACATGGGGACTTTTTTCTTTTCTTCGGGGGTTTTTGCATGAAAAAGAAACAGATCGCAAACGCGGTGATGGCCGCCGTTATCGTACTGATCGCCGCCGCCGGCGTTCTTGGTGTCGGGCTGCTCCGCGGATGGTTCGACAAAGCCGACGGAACACAGGCAGCGCTGACGGAAATTCAGGGCAGCGTCACGCTGCAGCGCGGCGGAGTTTCCTTCCCGGTGCAGGGCGACACCGTTCTGCACAGCGGAGACCGGCTGAGCGCCGGCAACGGAGCCACCGCCGTGATCCGCATCGGGAGCGATTCCGTTACGCTGGGCAGCAAGGCCGAACTCACCGTTTCCGAGCCTGCAGCCGACCGCTTTGCCGCCTCGGTCGACGCCGGAGAGCTTTTCGTCAGCACCCGCTCGCCGCTCCGCCTTTCTCTGGACGGCCGGGAATTCACCTTCTGCGAAACTGCCGCAGCCGTCAGCGTCCGCAGCGGCGCGCAGAGCATCAGCGTCTTTTCCGGCACCGTCGGCCGCGCCTCTGCCGGGCAGATCCTGGAATTCACCGGCGGGACGGAAACGCTTTCTTCCCTGAAGATCACCTCGCTCAATGAGTTTGTCATTCAGCAGATCCGCATCGCAAACCGGACTTCACAGCTCTGCTTTTCCGACGAAGACCTGGACCGGCTGGCAGAAAGCCGACGGCAGGAGCTGCAGGAGCTGATCAACGGCGCGGCTTCCTCTGCGGAACCGTCCCATTCGTCCGAAGCGGCTTCCTCCGAAACGGCTTCCCCGGAACCGGCTTCTTCCGCCGCTGCGTCCTCCTCTGCCGGGCAGCCGGACAGCTCTGAACCGGCGCCGTCCTCCGGAGCGGTCTCCTCGGTTTCTCCGTCCGGCAGTTCCTCGCACGCCGCTTCCTCTCCGGCCGGATCCGTTCCGCCGGAAGCGCCCTCCTCCGTTCCGGTTTCCTCCGGTGAGCCTGCCGGAAAAATTGCCGGCAGCGTCTATCTCACCATCCGCTGCGATACGATTCTGGAGCATATGGACGAGCTGACCCCGGGCAAGGCGGAATTCGTTCCCGCCGACGGGGTGATCCTCCCCGCGGTAAAAGTGGATTTTTACGAGGGGGAAACCGTCTTCCAGATCCTGCAGCGCACCTGCAGCGCTGCGGGCATCCAGCTGGAATACAGCTGGACACCGCTGTACAACAGTTATTATATTGAAGGGATCAACCACCTGTACGAATTCGACTGCGGCGAAAACTCCGGCTGGATGTATCAGGTGAACGGATGGTTCCCGAACTACGGCTGCTCCGGCTATGAAGCCGGTGACGGCGATGTGATCGTATGGTGCTACACCTGTCAGGGACTCGGAACGGATGTGGGCGCACCGGGATGGGAAGAATGATGATGACAGACGCTTATTCCAGCTGCCATCCCGCGGTGGCTTTTACATTCTTTGCGGGTACCATCTGCTGCAGCGTTGTGATCCAGCATCCGGCATATCTGATCGCCGGGTGTCTGGCCGCCGCGGCCTATGATTTGCTGCTGAAGGGACGGAAGGCCCTGAAAAATCTGTTTCTGCTGCTGCCGTTTGCCCTGCTGCTCGCCGCAGTCAATCCGCTGTTCAATACCGCCGGGGAGCGCATTCTGTTTTATGTATCCGGCAGGCCCTATACCCTCGAAGCCCTGCTGTACGGTGCGGCTCTGGCCGGTATCTTTCTTTCCATGATGCTCTGGTTCAGCTGCTTCAACGTCGTGATGAGCAGCGATAAGATCGCCTGTCTGTTCGGGAATCTGATCCCGTCCCTCTCCCTTCTGCTCACAATGGTTTTCCGCATGGTGCCCGGGCTGACCGGAAAAACGCAGCAGGTCATCTGCGCCCGCCGTTCGATCGGTAAGGGAAGCTGCAAGGCAGACGGATACCGGGCAAGGCTGGATGACGGAATGACCGTGCTTTCCGCCATGACCTCCTGGGCGCTGGAGGGAAGCATCGTGACCGCCGATTCCATGCGCAGCCGCGGGTACGGCACGGCAAAGCGCAGCAGCTTCATGATCTATCGCATGAGCAGCCGCGACCGGATCCTGCTCGCGGTGCAGATCGTGCTCCTGCTGCTCGTGATCCTGTCGGCGGCGCAGGGGCAGACCGCCGCCGCTTTTACGCCCGAACTTTCCGCTGCGCCTGTTTCATGGGGGATCGCCGCCTACAGCGCATATCTGATGATCCCCGTTCTATTACATCTCAAGGAGGCCCTTCAATGGCACATTTCCAGATTGAAAATCTGACCTTCTGCTACCCGGCCGCAGCCGGAGCGTCGCTCGAAAACGTAAATCTCACCATCGAACGGGGTTCCTATGTCGTTCTCTGCGGCAAATCCGGCAGCGGCAAAACCACGCTGCTGCGTCACCTGAAAACCGTGCTGACGCCGCATGGCCGGCGCAGCGGCACGGTGTGCTTCAACGGAACTCCGCTCGAAAAAGTATCTTCCCGCGAACAGGCCTCCGGGATCGGCTATGTAATGCAGAATCCAGATGATCAGATCGTGACCGACAAGGTCTGGCACGAACTTGCCTTCGGTCTGGAAAGCCTTGGCTGCGATCAGCGGACCATGCGCGCCCGCGTTGCGGAAATGGCCTGCTACTTCGGGATTCAGGACTGGTTCCACCGGAATGTGGCGGAGCTTTCCGGCGGACAGAAGCAGCTGCTGAATCTTGCCTCCATCATGGCCATGCAGCCGGAGGTTCTGATCCTGGACGAGCCGACCAGTCAGCTGGATCCGATCGCGGCTTCTGACTTTCTGAACACCGTTCGGAAGATCAATCTGGAGCTTGGCACCACGATCGTTATTTCGGAACACCGTCTGGAGGATATTCTGCCGTATGCCGATCTGGCCGTCGTAATGGACGGCGGCAGGATCGCCGTTGCCGATACTCCCGGGAATATCGGCAAACTGTTATACGAACAGCACAATGATATGTTTGCCGCCATGCCCACCCCTGTCCGCGTATTTTTCGGCGCAGGAGCCGGTGAGGGGACTCCCCCGCTCACCGTACGCGACGGCAGGAACTGGCTGACGGAATCCTTTCCGCAGCCGCCGCAGGTGACGGAGCTGTCTGCAGAAACGCCCCCTGAAGAGATTCGGGAGCCTGCGCTTTCTCTGAAAGAGCTTTGGTTCCGTTATGAAAAGAACAGCCCGGACGTGCTGCGCAGCGTCAGCGCAGAGGTTCCCGCCGGCAGCCTGTTTGCGATCGTGGGAGGCAACGGCGCGGGCAAATCCACCACGCTCAAAGCCATCTGCGGCATCTGCAGGCCTTATCGCGGCCAGATCAGGATCTTTGGCCGGAAGATGGAAAAATACAGCTCCGCCGAACTGTTCCGCGGCTGCCTCGCCATGCTGCCGCAGGATCCCCGCAGCCTTTTTGTCAGAAAGACCGTCCGGGAGGAACTGGAAGAGATGAACCGCGATCCGGAGATGATCGCAAAAATTGCCTCCACCTGCCGGATCGAATCCCTGATGGACGCCCACCCCTATGACCTTTCCGGCGGCGAACAGCAGCGCGCGGCGCTTGCCAAGGTTCTGCTGACACAGCCCCGGCTGCTGCTGCTGGACGAGCCGACCAAGGGGATCGACAGCTTTTTCAAGGAAAAGCTTGCTCAGATCCTGAACGAATTGAAGCAGCAGGGCATCACCATCGTCATGGTTTCGCACGATGTGGAGTTCTGCGCAAAATACGCGGATCTGGTCAGTATGTTTTTTGACGGACAGATCCTGACGACGGACACCCCGCGGCGCTTTTTCGGTTCCAACAGCTTTTACACCACCGCCGCCAACCGCATGAGCCGCCACCTCTTCCGCTCGGCCGTCACCGCGGAGGACGTGATCGCGCTGTACCGCAGAAACAGGGAGGGATCGCTGTGAAAAAGTCTTCCATCGGGATGCTGATCGTGTTTTTTCTGCTGATCCCGCTGACGTTATTCCTTGGAACAAAGCTGCGCGGCCGCAGCTACTACATCACCAGCACTCTCATCATTCTGGAGCTGATGGTGCCGTTTTTTCTGGCGTTCGAAGGCCGCAGGCCGCAGGCACGGCAGCTGGTCGTGATCGCCGTCCTGTGCGCGATCGCCATCGTTTCGCGTCTGGCGATCCCGATCCCGCACTTCAAGCCCATCTTTGCGATCATCATGATCTCGGGCATTGCGTTCGGCCCGGAAGCCGGGTTCATGGTCGGCGCGGTCTCCGCATTCGGCAGCAACTTTTTTATCAGTCAGGGGCCGTATACCCCCTGGCAGATGATGGCCTACGGTGCAGGCGGCATGCTGGCCGGTTTTCTTGCCCAAAAGCGCCTGCTGCCGAAAAAGCCGCTGGTGCTGGCGGTTTTCGGCTTTCTGGCGTCGCTGCTGTGGGTCGGGCCTTTGCTGGACTGTTCCTCCGTCTTTCTTTCCCTGTCGAAGATCAGCCTCTCCGGTGCGCTTGCGATCTTCGCCAGCGGTTTCCCGACGAATCTTTCGCAGGGCCTCAGCACCTTTCTGACGATGCTGCTGTTCAGCAAACCGCTGCTGGAAAAGCTGGACCGCATCAAACTGAAATACGGTATGACGGAGGCGGACAATGGGCTTTGAACGCTGCCACCCCGCAGTCAATTTCCTTTACTTTGCCGCGGTGATCACCGGAACGCTGATATTTCATCGCCCGGTCTTTCTTGCGATCTCCTTTCTCTGCGCCTTTGCGTACAGCATCCGGCGCAGCGGCCGGAAGGCGCTTCTGTTCAACCTTGCGCTGCTTCCCCTGACCGCGCTGTTTGCCGTATATTACAGCAGCTATACGCATTTCGGCGTAACGGTGCTCCGGCAAAATTTTATCGGCAACAACCTGACGCTGGAATCGCTGGTTTACGGCTTTGTGCTGGGGTTCGGCGCAGCGGGCGCGATCATCTGGTTTTCCTGCGTCTATTCGGTTTTTTCCGCCGACAAGATCGTATATCTGTTCGGCCGCCTCAGCCCGAAGCTCTCTTTATTCCTGTCGATCCTTCTGCGGATGGTGCCGAGGATCAAGAACGAAGCAAAGCGGATCGATACCGCCCAGCGCGGCATCGGCAGGGGATTCTCCCAGGGCAGCCTCCTGCAGCGGATCCGGCACGGCATCCGCATTTTTTCGATGGTCGTCACCTGGACGATCGAATCGCTGACTGCTGCTTCCGAATCCATGCAGAGCCGCGGCAGCACGCTCCGGGGCAGAACGTCCTTTTCCATCTACCGGTTCGACCACCGCGACCGGGCATATGTCATCGGGATGTTTCTCTGTCTGACGGTGACCGGCATGGCAGCCGCCCTGCAGCAAACCGACATGCAGTATGACCCCAGGATCGTTCTGCCTGCCGTTACGCCCGCGTCTTATCTGTTTTTCGGCTGCTACGCCGTCCTGTGCCTGATGCCGCTGCTGCTGGAGCTTTGGACGGAATACCGCTTTGACAAATCCAGAAAAACCAGCGGGCCGCAGAACTGAACCGCTCTGATACTCAACAAAAAACACCATTGCCGTCCAGACCTTTCCGGAGGTCGGATTGCAATGGTGTTTTCATTTCAGCTTTTTTCCGAAAAAGCCCGGAGACGCTGATCGGATTTATTTTTCAGCAGAGACTGAAAAAAGACACCGGCCAGGATACGTACTGTATCAGAACCGGTGTCTTTTCTGGAGCGGGTAATGGGAATCGAACCCACCTATCAACCTTGGGAAGGTCGCATTCTACCAATGAATTATACCCGCATAACGGAAGATATTATATCATACCTTTCCGAAAATTTCAACTCCCTTTCAGCATTTCGAAAAAAATATCCTGCGCTTTCTGCGGGGCGCCGCACACAGCAAACAGCACAAAGCCGTTCTTCTCCGCAATCAACGCCTGCTGCACCAACGAATATTCCGCCTCGTTCAATTCCCGGAAGCCGGCCAGCTTCTGCGCTTTTCGCTGCTGGATCGCTTTCAGGATCGACTGTTTCTGTTCCTCGGATGCAAATTCAAAAACGGCGATCTCGAAGGCAGAGGTGTCCTTTCTGGCCAGATACACGCTGAAAGAAAGGCAGTCTTCCTGCTGCAGGCCGAAAATGCTTTCCAGCTGCTCCGAATCGATCTCCACCGTTTCGCCGCTGACCAGCTGCTTGGCAATGCCGGAGGCCAGCTGATGCGCGTCCGGCACTCCCGAACCGGGAACCGTTTCGTCCAGAACGGTTTCGCAGCCGTCCGACGCGAACGCGGCTCCCTTTCGGTCGTTTTCAAACCAGGCGCGGTACGCTGCAAACAAGCCGCCTGCCACACAAACACACATTGCCGAAAACAATATGATTTTTTTGATTTTCCGACGCTTCAAACTCATCTCTGCCTTTCATTTTTTCGGCATCCTATATAAATTATTCCTTATCATAGCCGAAAAAACAAAGAAATGCAAGATGTAAAACGTATAAAGACAAATGTAACTATTCGTCACAATGCATAAGAGGCATCCGCATTCTGCGAACTCTTTTTTGTGCGCCGTCATATCATGCTGCGGGCAGACTTTTTTGCTTTCTTGAACTCTGACACCTTTAACCGAAAGAAGCGTGATGCTCTGTGGCAACTGATGTTTATCTTTCGCCCTCGGTTCAGGACTGGAACGTGGGCTATGGTGATTTCGGCACCGAAGAACAGCGGATGAATCAGATCGCGGACGTTGTCGCGTATGAGCTGGACCGCAACGGGCTGACGCTGGTTCGCAACGACCCTTCGCAGACACTGCAGGAGATCGTTGCGCAGTCCAACGCCATTTCCCCGAAAATTCATGTTGCGATCCACTCAAACGCCTCGACAAACCACGAAGCCCGCGGCCCGACCGTTTACGTACACAAATTCGGTTCCGACAGCGAACGGCTGGCAAACGATATTTACGACCAGCTGCAGGCGATTTCTCCTGCGGACGGGTTCGGCGTAAGAGAGGGGTACACCGCCTTCAACGGTCAGGGATATTATGAACTGAAGCGCACCAAAGCGCCCGCTGTTCTGGTGGAGGTCGCGTTTCACGACAATCCCGAGGACGCGCGGTTTATCATCGATCATATTTATGAAATCGGCGTGGCCATCGCCAAGGGGATTCTGAAATATTTCGGGCGCAGCTACCGTCCGGATTCCCCGGAAAACATTTCCTATCTCAAGCGCAAATACAACGGCAGTCCGGTCGGCTGAGCCGCCTGCCAAAAAACACACGGAAGATCGGCCGGAGCTGATATTCCGTGTGTTTTCCGCATAAAATACAGGAAAATGAAAGGGACGGCTTACACCAATGAAAAAAACGGAGCACTCAAACAAAATCCGGCATCCCCTGTTGTTTTTCCTGTTCGGCGCAGGCTCCTACGCCTGTCTGGAGCTGATTGCCCGCGGGCGAACCTATTTTTCCATGTTTCTGGCCGGCGGAACCGGATTTTTACTGATCCAGCGCGTCTGCAACGGGCTTCTGGGCCGGGCGGGGGCTTTGCTGCGCTGTGCCGCGGGATCGGCGGTCATCACCGGCGTCGAGCTGGTTTTCGGCCTGCTGTTCAACCGCCGCCACAACGTCTGGGACTATTCCGGCCGCCGCGGCAACTTTCACGGGCAGATCTGCCCGTTGTTTTCGCTTCTCTGGGCGCTGCTCACCCTCCCCGCCATGAGGCTGGCGGCCTGGATGTTCCGCGGTCTTCGCCGCGCCTGAACACCGCCGCGCCGCAGATCCGTTCTTTCCTTCGGATGCCCCGCTCCTGCGGGGCATTTTTCTTTGCCTCTGCCGGTTTCTGCTTTCCGGCAGAGGCACGGGAAACCGCCGTCTCTTGACGGTATTTGCGTCATTGGGCTATAATATTGCTGTCGCCTGCGGTTCGGGCGGCCCGGAAACGACCCCGAAACCGCAAAAATTCTGAAAGGAAGATACCTGCATGGAAGCTGCTCTCCGGTTGTTTCTCACATTTATCGTCTATGCTTTTTTCGGCTGGTGCTGCGAATGCGTCTACTGCTCGGTTCCGGCCGGCAAATTTATTAACCGCGGCTTTCTCAACGGGCCGATCTGCCCGGTTTACGGGTTCGGCGCCGTCATCGTTATTCACGCGCTGCGGCCGCTCGGCAATCATGTTCTGCTCACCTTTTTCGGCGGTATGCTGCTGACCAGCGCCCTGGAATACCTCACCTCCGTTTTGCTGGAAAAGCTGTTTCATCTTTCCTGGTGGGATTATTCCAAACGGAAATTCAATCTGCACGGG
>JAQXJH010000016.1 GCA_029008595.1 Bacillota bacterium | reverse complement strand
ATTACACCGGCTGGAATATTGACGCTTTCCGCCGGGAACTGAAAAAGAAGCTTTCGTGAAAATCTTTGTCCTGCCGCAATCCTTCTAAAACTGCAAGAATCTGTTCTTTGTGACATCTTACACTATTCTTATTCTTTATTTGTGAAAGGGGAAATTGAGCATGAAAACTTTTCAGTGGAAACGTTTCTGCGCCGTTCTTGCCGCGCTGATGCTCGGCGTGTTCTGTTCCGCCTGCAGCCAGCCGCCCGAGCCGGTAACGGGCAGCGAGCTGGAAGCGCTGCGTGCGGAATACCCGTATGTGGAAGGGAATCCGTTCGCTTCTGTCATGGGCGTCGAAGATCTGAAAGAATTCCAGAGAGATGAGCGGTTTGCCGGTTTTGTGGAGGTAACGCTTACCGGGGAACCGGAACGGATCTCCCTCTCGCTTTCTCCTGCGTCGGGGCTTCCGGCGACCACCATCATCAACTACACGATCCCGGCGCATGTGGATTCCGTCCTGTACGAGACCGACTGCTTCGCCGGAGAAAGCGATATTCTTCTCTGCATCAGCGGCGCGGCGGAAGGGTATGATCTCTCCCCATTCAAGAAAAACAGCAAATTTGTCATGAAAATTTCCGTTCCGGATCCGGACACGGTCGAAGCCAGCCTGGAATCGGCCTATGACACCTCTTCCTCCAAAAGCTTTTATCTGACGAACCAGAACGTCTTGCTTGCGATGCAGCGTGTCCACCCTGCAATCGATAATTGCACCGGCTGGAATATCGACGCTTTCCGCCGGGAGCTGAAAAAGAAGCTTTCGTGAAATACGTCAATCAATGATGAAACCCGTGTGGGGGCAGGCCGCCTCCGCACGGGTTTGTTTTTTTCTGCTGCCGGGCAGCGGCAGGCGCTATTGCTCCGCAGCGGCCGCGGGCAGCTTTTCCGCCGGTTCCGGAACGGCCGCAGGCTCTGCCGCCTGCTCGTTCTGCCGCGCGTTTGCCAGCATCAGCTTGATGCGGTTTTCCTGATTGATCTTCGTTGCACCGGCATCATAATCGACGGCAACAATGTTGACGCCGGGATTTTTTTCTTTGATCTGTTTCATCATGCCTTTGCCGACGATATGGTTCGGCAGGCAGCCAAACGGCTGGGTGCAGACAATGTTCTTCACATTCTCATGCGCAAGCTCCAGCATTTCGGCGGTCAGCAGCCAGCCTTCTCCCATTTTGGCGCCGATACCGACATAACCCTGCGTCAGGTTCCGCGTGACCTCAAACGGGGTCATCGGGCGGAAAACGCCCTGCTCCTCGATCAGATCGATGATATCCTGCTGCTTTTTCAGCAGAAAACGATAGGCCGCCTCCACCACCTTCGCCTTGAGCGCGCCGGTTCCGTAAAGCTGATGATCGGCAATGGAATTATACACGCAGTAAAGGCAAAAATCGAGCAGACCGGGCACCACCGGCTCGCAGCCTTCGGAGAGCAGGAACTGCTCCAGATTGTTGTTCCCCAGCGGCGAAAACTTGACGAAAATTTCGCCCACGATCCCAACGCGCAGCTTTTCTTCGTTCCTGCGGGGCAGCGCGGCAAAATCGCGCAGGATCGCGCGGTAATTTTCCTTCACCTGCCGGTACTGCACCATACCGCGCCCTTTCATCTGTTCCACCAGCCGCGCGGTCCATTCGCCGGCCAGCTTCTCCGCGGAACCGGGCAGAACCTCATACGGGCGGCACTGGTTCTGCAGCAGCATCAGCAGATCGCCGTACAGCACCGCATAAACCATCCGGTCCAGCATGGAAAGCGACAGCTGAAATCCCGGATTCTTTTCCAGATGATTGAAATTCAGCGAAATGACCGGAACAAAACCGTAGCCCGCCTTTCTGAGCGCCTTGCGCAGCAGAAAAATATAATTGGACGCACGGCATCCGCCGCCGGTCTGCGTGATCATCAGCGCGATTTTGTGCGGGTCGTAACCTCCGGTCTCGATCGCGTTGATCATCTGCCCGATCACAAGAAGCGCCGGGTAACAGGTATCGTTATGTACATAACGCAGCCCGCAGTCGATCACCGGCTGACCGGAATTTCCCAGCAAGACGGTGTTCAGCCCGTAGGAACGAAAGATCCCCTCGATCATTTTAAAGTGCGTCGGCAGCATCGTCGGCACCAGAATCGTGTATTCTTTTCTCATCTCTTTTGTAAAGATCACGCGGGATTCTTCATCCATTGGAACTCCTTCTTTCATCGAGCGCCTCCAACAGGCTGCGGATGCGGATCTTGACCGCACCGAGGTTTGTGATCTCGTCGATTTTGATCTGTGTATACAGCCGGTCGTGCTTTTCCAGGATCGCACGCACTTCGTCGGTCGTGATCGCATCCACGCCGCAGCCGAACGAAACCAGCTGCACCAGTTCGCAGTTTTCGTGTCCGGCAACAAACTCCGCCGCACGGTAAAGCCTTGAATGGTACGTCCATTGATTCAGCACACCGACCTTCGGCGTATGCGCCAGCGGGCTGACGCTGTCCTCCGTCACGACGACCAGCCCCAGTGAAGAGATCAGCTTGTCGATCCCGTGATTGATCTCGGGATCGATGTGATACGGGCGGCCCGCCAGAACGATCACGCGCTTGTGGTTCCTTGCCGCGTAATCCAGTGCCTCGCGGCCACGCTGCACGATCTCCTGCTGCCATTCGCTGTATTTTTCGTATCCTGCCCGAACCGCCGCGCGAACCTGCTTCGGGGTAAAGCCGCCGAACTCCTCCTGCAGCATCCGGAACAGCTCCCGGGTCAGCTGCTTTTCATTGTTGATGTTCAGATACGGATAAAGAAACTTCGCCTTCTGAAGATCTTCATCATTGGCGCGCAGCAGTTCGGAATAATAGGCGACGACCGGGCAGTTGTAATGGTTGTCGCTTTCCTTTTCATCAAAATTATACGTCAGGCACGGGTAAAAGATCGCGTCCACCTGCTGTTCCAGCAGCGTCTGGATATGGCCGTGCATCAGCTTGGCCGGATAGCAGACTGTGTCAGACGGGATGGTATACTGTCCTTTTGCGTAAAGTGCGCGCGACGAATCGCCCGAAAGCCTGACCGCAAAGCCCAGCTCGGTAAAAACGGTATACCAGAACGGCGCCTGTTCGATCATTCCGAGCGCCTGCGGCAGACCGATGGTTCCGCGCGGCCCGGGAACCGGTTTGAGCGAATTCAGCCGCTTCTGCTTGAATTCATACAGATTGGGCAGCCCGCTCTTCTGAACGCCGCCCGCACCCTTTTCACACTTGTTGCCCGAGATCAGCCGTTCGCTGCCGCGAAAGGTGTTCACCGTCAGCGGGCAGTGATTTGTGCACCCTCCGCAGGTGACCGCTTTGGACGTGTGGGTAAAATGCTCCAGTTCGTCCAGCGAGAGCAGCGAAGACTGCTCTGTCGGGATCGTTCCGGCGTAAAGCGCCGCACCGAACGCGCCCATCAGCCCTGCAATCGTCGGCCGGATCACCTCTCTGCCGATCTCCCGTTCAAAGCTGCGGAGCACCGCATCGTTCAGGAACGTTCCGCCCTGTACCACGATCTCGCGCCCCAGTTCATCGGCCGAGGTCGCGCGGATGACCTTGTACAGCGCATTTCGCACCACGCTCATCGAAAGGCCGGCCGAAATATCGCTTACACCGGCACCATCCTTCTGCGCCTGCTTGACCGACGAGTTCATGAACACGGTGCATCGGGAACCGAGATCGACGGGGTGCTTTGCAAACAGGCCGAGCTTTGCAAATTCCTCCGCCGTATATCCCAGCGCCTTTGCAAAGGTCTCCAGAAACGAGCCGCAGCCCGAAGAGCACGCCTCGTTGAGCATGATGCTGTCAATGGATTCCTTGCGCACACGGAAGCATTTGATGTCCTGCCCGCCGATATCAAGAATGAATTCCACATTCGGATTGAAGTGACGCGCAGCGCGGAAGTGCGCCATCGTTTCCACCAGCCCGCCGTCCAGATGGAACGCTGCGCGGATCAGCTCTTCCCCGTAGCCTGTGACAGCGGAAGAGCGGATACGGATCCGGTCGCCGCAGAGACGGCGCAGACGGATCAGCTGACCGAGCACGATCTCGACCGGCTCGCCGTGATTGGAGCTGTAAAAGCTGTCCAGCAGCCTGCCGTCGGCGCTGATCAGGCACAGCTTTGTCGTCGTGCTTCCGCAGTCGATGCCGAGATAGGCATCCCCGGAATAAACGGCAGGATCGGCAGACGGCACCGACGCTCTGGCGTGACGGGCGCAGAATTCATCATATTCCTCCTGATCCCGGAACAGAGGGGCAAGCGTTCGCGCTGCCGGCTTTTCCTGCAGCGCGCGCGTCAGCCCTGCGATCAGCCCGTCATAGGTCATGGTCTGCTGTGCCTTTCCGGCGTAGATCGCCGCGCCGAGCGCAACGGCAAACCTTCCGTATTCCGGGAAGAGCGCCTGCCCGTCCTTCAGCCCGAGCGTTCTGACAAAACGTTCCCGCAGGCCGCGGCAATAATACAGCGGGCCGCCAAGAAACATGACGTTGCCTTCGATCCGTCTGCCCTGCGCCAGTCCGGTGATCGTCTGGTTGACGACCGCTTGATAAATGCTCGCGGCAATATCCTCCTTGCGCGCGCCCTGGTTGAGCAGCGGCTGAAGATCGGATTTTGCAAACACACCGCAGCGCGACGCGATCGGGTAAATGCGTTCGCTGCCGAGGCTCAGTTCATCCAGTTCGCCGGGCGTTACGCTCAGCAGCGTCGCCATCTGGTCGATGAAAGCGCCGGTTCCGCCGGCGCAGCTGCCGTTCATGCGTTCATCCATCCCGCCGCGGAAAAAGATGATTTTCGCGTCCTCGCCGCCCAGCTCGATCACAACGTCGGTCTGCGGCGCAAAACGGCGCACCGCCTCTCCCGTTGCAAAAACCTCCTGCACAAACGGGATCCCCGCAGCGCGCGCTTCTCCCAGACCCGCCGAACCGGAGATCGCCGGAAAAATGACCTCTCCGCGCAGAAATTGCTCCGCGCCCTGCACCAATTCCAGCGTTTTCTGGCGCACCTGAGAAAAGTGGCGCTCATACCGCTCATATTCAACCTTTCCGTCCCGCAACACAACGATTTTTGCCGTGGTGGAGCCAACGTCGATCCCCAGAGTGACCGCCATTTCCAAGACCGTTCCTTTCGTTTTCCGGCGCCGCCGAACCGTTTTGTGTAATATTGTAGCACACCCGTTTCTTTTGTTTCAACCGAAAAATTGTGAATAAAAAAACAACAGTCTCCGCAAAGGAGACTGTCGTAAAGAAGCAAAGGTCATGTGTTTTCAAAGAACTCCTGTGCGATCGCAACGGAGCGGCGGGCATCCTGCGCATAGTAATCGGCGCCGATCCTTGCGGCATAATCCTCCGTCACCACCGCACCGCCGACCATCACGCGGCAATCGGGAATTTCCCGTTTGAGCAGCGTGATCGTTTCCTCCATACTTTTCAGCGTCGTCGTCATCAGCGCGCTGAGGCCGATCAGCCGCACCTTCTGCTCCTGCGCCGCGCGGAGAACCGTCTCCGGAGGCACATCGCGTCCCAGATCGATCACACGGAAGCCGTAATTCTCGAGCAGGGTCTTGACAATATTCTTGCCGATATCGTGAATATCTCCCTTGACGGTGGCGACAATGATCCTGCCCTTGTCTTCGCCGGAAGCTCCCGCTGCAGCGATCGCATCCCTGATGCAGGAAAACGCCTCCTGCGAAGCCTGCGCCGCCTGCAGCAGCTGCGGCAGAAACAGCACACCGGTCTCAAATTTTCTGCCGACCTCGTCGAGCGCCGGGATCAGGATCCCGTCCACGATCTGCATCGGCTCCCGCGTTTTGAGCAGTTCTTTGGTCAAAGCGGCCGCCTCGCTGCGCATCCCCCTGCGGACTGCGCTGCCGAGCGCCTGCGCGGGGTCTTCCAAACCCGGCTGCACGGTCTTCGGCGCGGCAGCCTCCTCCGCCGGAAGAGAATATTTTTCCACAAACCGCACCGCGCCGCGATCGCGGTTTGCCAGCACGTTGAACGCCGCGACCGTATCGGTCATGGCGGAAATGTTCGGATTGATGATCGGCAGATCAAGCCCCGCATCCATCGCGAGCAGCAAAAACGAGCGGTTGATCAGCTCCCGGTTCGGCAGCCCGAAAGAAATATTGGAAACGCCGAGCACCGTATGCAGGCCAAGCCTTTCCTTCACCATCCGCACGGCCCGGAGCGTCTCGTAAACCTCCGCCTGCTGCACCGATGCGGTCAGCGTCAGGCAGTCGATATAAACATCCTCCCGGCGGATCCCGTAAGAAAGCGCTGCGCGGAGGATCTTTTCCGCGATGGCAAAACGCTGCTCCGCCTTCAGCGGGATCCCGTTTCCGTCCAGCGTCAGCCCGACGACCGCAGCGCCGTATTTTTTGACGAGCGGCAGCACGGTGCGCAGCGATTTTTCCTCTCCGTTGACCGAATTGACGATCGGCTTGCCATTGTACGCGCGCAGACCTGCCTCCAGCGCTTTGGTGTCGCTGGAATCCAGCTGAAGCGGCAGCTCCAGCACAGACTGCAGCCTGCGCACCGTTTCCCGCATCATTTCAGGCTCATCGATCTCCGGCAGACCAACGTTGACGTCGAGGATCTCGGCGCCGGCTTCCGCCTGCGCAATGCCCTGCGCCAGAATATAATCCATATCCTTTTCCAGCAGCGCCTGCTTGAAGCGCTTTTTGCCGGTGGGATTGATGCGTTCGCCGATGATTCGCACACCGTCGATCTCCACGGTTCTGGTCGGGCTGCAGAGCGCGGCGCGCGGCACATAATCGCGCGGGCACGGAACTTTCCCCTCCACCGCACTGCGCAGCGCAGCAAGATATTCCGGGGCCGTACCGCAGCAGCCGCCCAGCAGCGAAACACCGAGCGACAGGAACCTTTCCATGGAAGCCGCAAAATGCGCCGCATCGATCTGATACTCATTTGTGGCTGGATCGGGCAGGCCGGCATTCGCCTTGATGATCATGGGCAGCGACGTCCAGTGCGAAAGCTCCTCTGCGATCGGGAAAAGCTCGTCCGGCCCCAGCGAGCAGTTGAAGCCGATGGCGTCCGCGCCGAGTCCTTCGCAGACGAGCGCCATGGCCGGAACCGAACACCCGGTAAAGGTTCTGCCGTTTTCCTCAAACGTCATCGTCACAAAAACCGGGAGCTTTGTGTTCTCCTTTGCCGCCAGCAAAGCGGCTTTTACCTCATAGAGATCCGTCATGGTCTCCACCACGATCAGATCGGCGCCTGCCCGCTCTCCCGCGGTCATCTGCCGGGCAAAAAGCGCATAGGCTTCCTCAAAGCTCAGGCTTCCCGCAGGTTCCAGCAGTTCGCCGAGCGGGCCGACGTCGAGCGCGGTAAAGGCGTTTTCTCCCGCAGCAGCCCTGGCGGCCTTTACGCCGGCCGTGATCACCTGTTCCACGGAAGCGCCCGTTCCCGCCAGCTTGCGTTCGTTTGCACCGAAGGTGTTGGTATAAATGATCTGCGCGCCCTGCTCCACATACGCGCGGTGGATCGCCGTGATCTGCTCCGGGTGCGAAAGGTTCAGCAGCTCGGGGCGTTCCCCGGCCGGCAGACCGCCTCTCTGCAGCATCGTTCCCATCGCACCGTCCAGCAGCACTACGCTGCCCTGCAGTAATTCCCGAACATTTTTCATGGTATCACACTCTCAAATCAACGATTCTGAATTTCTTCCGTAAAACACGTTGTACCCCGGCGGCGGAATTCGCATTTTCCCCGCAGCGCGCAGGTTCTGCAGCCCGCCAAAGCCCCCGTTACCGGATGGTCGGCGATACCGAGCACCGCAGTAACCGATTTGCGCGGAACCAACAGATTTTCCGCGGAAGCGGAAAGGCCGATCCGTTTTCCGGCTTCCAGCACCGACAAAAAGCTCTTCTGCACAGCAAGCGGCACGTCCCCGTAGCCCGGCGAAAAACGCGGGGTCAGAAACTCACCGCGCAAAACCGCTTCGCCGCGCAGACGGCCTTCTTCCGCATCACAGACCGATTCCACCATGGCGCTTGCACAGCAATCCAGCACCACCGCGCGCGCCATGTCGACCACCTGCGCCGTGCGGATTGCGCGATCCACCCCTTCGCCGAGCGTTGCCGCAAGCAGCACCGCCCGCCGGCAGCCCTTCAGATGGCGCTGCAGATCGCTGCCGGGAATCTTCAGCTCCGCGCCGGCAAACGAGACAAATTCCGGACCGATGGATTCCAGCTCGAACACCCGGTAAACCGTACGCGGTCTGGCCGCCTGCCTGACCTCCGCCAGACAGCGGTCTATCAGCGCGCGGGTGGGGCCGTCCTCCGCCCCGCAGTGCAGATAGCGCAGCACCTCCGCGCGGTCGATCTCATATTCTTCGTTCATGGCCTTCCCCACATCAGTTCTGCGCGCCGGGCACGCGGTTCACGCAGCGGATGATGGAACGGACATTGCGGCAGATGCGCGACGCGACCTCCGGATTGTTCATCGTATACAGGTGGATCCCCTGTACGCCGCTGGAAACCAGATCGATGATCTGTTCGCTGGCGTAGGCGATGCCCGCGTCGTACATGGCTTCGGGATCGTCGCCGTACCGGTTCATCATTTTGGTGAATTTCTTCGGCAGGCTGGCGCCGCAGAGCGAGACCATCCGCTCGATCTGCTTCTTGTTCACGACCGGCATGATTCCCGCCTCCACCGGGACTTCGATCCCCGCGGAACGCACACGATAAAGAAAATCGATAAAATCGTGATTGTCAAAAAACAGCTGAGAGATCAGGTGCGTTGCGCCGGCATCCACCTTTTCCTTCAGATGGCGCAGATCTTCTTCGGGCGAAAGCGCCTCCGGATGCGTTTCGGGGTAGCACGCCGCGGCGATCTCCATGCTGCTGTTTTTCCGGATCAGCTCGATCAGTTCACACGCATAATGAAAATCCTCCTTCGGCGTGCAGGAAGGGACCCGGTCGCCGCGCAGCGCCAGCACGTTTTCCACGCCGGCCTCCTCCAGCTGCTTCAGAACGCCGAGCACCTCGCCGCGGCTGAGGTTGACGCAGGAAAGATGCGCCAGCGGTTCGATCCCGTACTGATGTTTGATCATTGACGCGATCCTGCAGGTGGAATTATCCGCCAGACTGCCGCCCGCGCCGAAGGTGACGCTGATGAAATCCGGTTCAAACGGCCGCATTTCGCCGAGAATGCCTGTGACGGATTCCAACGGGCTGGTTTTTTTTGGCGGAAAAACCTCCAGAGAAAATACGGTTTTCCGCGCGCTGTCAATTTCCGAAAGCTTCATGAAAATCTCTCCTTTTCCAGCGGAATTCATCCGGCGGAACGGCAAACGCCGCCGCAATTAGAAAAACGGAGCCAGCATTCCGGCTCCGTACTGCTGATCATTTTTTTGATTCTTCCGCTTCAACGGCCTGCTTTGCGGCTGCCTCGCGCTCCAGTTCTCCGGTACCGCCCTCCACAACACCCTTGTGATGCAGCACCGCGCCGATGGTTCCGAAAAAGCACCTGACGTCAAAGGCAAAGCTCATCCGCTGCACGTATTCTCCGTCCAGCTTTGCTTTTTCCTCAATCGGCAGCTCGTCGCGGCCGTTGATCTGCGCCCAGCCGGTCAGGCCCGGACGAACGTCGTTCGCGCCGTATTTTTCGCGTTCCGCGATCAGATCCTCCTGATTCCATAAAGCAGGCCGCGGACCGATGACCGCCATCTGCCCCGCAAGGATGTTCAGGATCTGCGGCAGCTCATCCAGCGAGGTTTTGCGCAGAAACCGGCCGACGCGGGTAATATACTGATCCGGATTTTCCAGCAGGTGCGTCGGCATATCATGCGGCGTGTCAATGCGCATGGTGCGAAACTTCAGGATCGAAAAATATTTTTTATGAATACCGACACGCTTCTGCCGGAACAGCACAGGCCCGCGGGAATCGATCCTGATCGCGGCGATCAGGATCAGAAACAGCGGCGAAAGAAGAATCAGCCCCAGCAGGGCAAGAATAAAATCCAAAATACGTTTGATCCCGTTCTGATACACAGTATTCTCTCCGTTCTTCTGGTTATTCGGCTTTTGATCTGCCGTCCCGCTGCTGCGGACGGCCAAAAACAGGGTCAGCCCTCGTCGGTATCCTCTTCGTTTTCCGTCCGGGCCTCTTCCTCTGCCTTTTCCCGCAGCTCTTCCTCGCGGCGGGCGTTGACTTCCTCCGGCGCGTGGAAGGTCGGCACCAGTCTGCTGATCTCGGCGCGGATATCCACCGTGTCGTCCATCATCACCGAGCGCAGGTGCTCCAGACCGGCCTCAAATTCCGCTTCGTTGAAATCGATCGGATGGCCGATATAGATCAGCTTGTTCGGCGTGGTGGACATTCCCTCTTCGTCCATCAGCAGTTCTTCGTACAGCTTTTCACCCGGGCGCAGCCCTGTGAATTCAATGTCGATATCCACATACGGCATATGGCCGGAAAGGCGGATCAGGTTTTCGGCAAGGTCGAGGATGCGGACCGGCTTGCCCATGTCCAGCACGAAGATCTCGCCGCCCTTTGCCAGCGCGCCGGCTTCCAGCACCAGCGAGACCGCCTCGGGGATCGTCATGAAATAGCGGATAATATTCGGGTCGGTCACCGTGACCGGGCCGCCCTTTTCGATCTGCCTCTTGAATAGCGGGATCACGCTGCCGTTGCTGCCGAGCACATTGCCGAAGCGCACCGCAACGTAATCCGTTTTGGAGCGGCCGTTGTACATCTGGATGATCATTTCGCACATTCGTTTGGTCGCGCCCATCACGTTGGTGGGGTTGACGGCCTTGTCGGTGGAGATCATCACAAACCGCTTTACGCCCCAGCGGTCGGCCGCCTGAACGGTTTTCAGCGTGCCGAAAACATTGTTTTTGATCGCCTCGTTCGGGCTGACCTCCATCAGCGGAACATGCTTGTGTGCCGCCGCATGATACACGATATCGGGCCGGTAGGTTTCCATCACGGAATTGATCCGCTTGGTGTCGCGCACGGAACCGATCAGCGCGACCAGATTCAGATCCGGGAAATTGCGCAGCAGTTCGTTCTGAATATCGTAGGCGTTGTTTTCGTAAACATCGAAAATAATCAGCTGCTTCGGGCCGTACTGCGCGATCTGCCGGCAAAGCTCGCTGCCGATGGAACCGCCGCCGCCGGTGACCAGAACGGTTTTTCCGTGTACGTAATTCATGACGTTGGAAAGATCCACTCTGACCGGTTCGCGCCCGAGGAGATCCTCGATCTCGACGTCACGCACCGAGCCGATCTTGACTTCCCCGTTGATCATCTGGTAGACGCCGGGCAGTGTTTCCAGCTTGCATTCCGTTTCCTTGCAGATGTTCAGGATCGCCGCACGGTCTTCCAGCGAGGCGGTCGGAATAGCAAAAATGATCTCGTTCGCGTCCGTTTCCATCGCGGCCTGCTTGATGGTGTCGCGTCCGCCGAAAATGCGGATTCCGTGAATATACTGGCCGATTTTTGCCGGGGAATCGTCGATCACGGCAACAACGCTGCAGTTGTTGAGGTAGCTGCTGGTGGTGATCTCCCGGATCAGCACGTCGGCCGCTTCTCCCGCGCCGATGATCAGGATCCGGCGCTGATGCTTCGCCTTGCCGCCGTCATCCTCTGCCGGCTGGCTGTCCTGCAGTCTTCGGGCTGCACGGTAGAAAAAACGCGTGCCGATGGTGAGCAGGATCAGAATAAAACCGGAGATCACATAGCAGCTTCGTGGGACAGGCAATTTTGCCAGCGTGCTGCCGACAAAATACACCACCGACGAAACCGCACAGGCAAAAACGACGGAATACGCTTCTTCAAAGCTTGCGTACTGCCAAAGGCTGTTGTAAAGCCGGAACAGCGCAAAAATAATAACGGTAAGCACGGTATTGATCGGAATGTACTGCAGAAAATTCATCAGGAACTGCTGCCGGACCGCATCAAAATTAAATTCATAGCGCAGGAAAAGCGCCAGAAACGACGCCAGATTGATGCATACCACATCGCTGAGGAACAGGCAGAGCACCCGAACGGTTTTCTCCTTGGAATATTTTTTAAAAAACATATGAAGCTTCCTTTGCTTTTCTTTATTTTTTAACCTGCCTGCGGCCGTTTTACGGGTTCGATCCCCGGCACAAAAGCAGAAACAGGCCCGGCTGCCCGCCGGAAAAACGGAACTATGATGAGTTTCCACCGCATTTGTTTGTGAATCATTGCTGATAATTATACCATCCCGCCGGTTGTAAGTCAATTCATGGGGGTACTTTTCCGCGGATTTGTGCAGAAAGCGGCGAAAATCCGCTTCCGATTTTGAATAAATTAAAAACATTACTATTTTGTGCGCTTTTGTTCCGGAAACGCTTGAAAAAAACGTTTTTTTCGCATATAATAAAAGGCAGTTACTGACATATTTTTAACAAAGACGAGGTGTCATCTGAAATGAATTATCTGAACAAGAAAACCGTGGAAGACATCAACGTAACGGGCAAGCGCGTTCTGGTGCGCTGCGACTTCAACGTTCCGTTCGATGCAGAAGGCAACATCAGCGACCCCAAGCGTATTGATGAAGCGCTGAAAACCATCAAATACCTGCTGTCGCAGAACGCCCGCGTCATCCTCTGCTCCCACCTGGGCCGTCCGAAGGGCGAATTCAACATGAAGTATTCTCTGGCTCCCGTTGCCGCTTACCTGAGCAAGGCGCTCGGCCAGGAGGTCAAAATGGCCGCTGACGTTGTCGGCGAAAGCGCTCAGTCCCTTGCCGCTTCTCTGAAGGACGGCGAAGCGATGCTGATCGAGAACGTCCGTTTCCACAAGGAAGAGGAAAAGAACGATCCCGACTTTGCAAAGAAGCTTGCCTCTCTTGCCGAGATCTATGTCAACGATGCGTTCGGCACCGCTCACCGCGCCCACGCTTCCACCGCAGGCGTTGCCGATTATCTGCCGGCTGTGTGCGGCTACCTGATCCAGAAGGAAATCACCATCATGGGCGGCGCGCTGGAGGATCCGAAGCGTCCGTTCGTTGCGATCCTCGGCGGCGCAAAGGTTTCCGACAAGATCGGCGTCATCAACAACCTGATCGACAAGGTCGACACCCTCATCATCGGCGGCGGCATGGCATACACCTTCATGCGCGCCATCGGCAATTCGACCGGCACCTCCATCTGTGAAGAAGACAAGCTCGACCTCGCCCGCGATCTGATGCAGAAGGCGCGCGAAAAGGGCGTCAACTTCATCATTCCGGTGGACAACATCGTCGGCCGCGAATACAAGAGCGACACGCCGTTCATGCGCATTTATTCCGATGCGATCCCGGACGGCTGGATGGGACTCGACATCGGGCCGACCACGCAGGAACTGTTCGCAAAGACCCTGATCGGCAGCGGCACCGTTGTCTGGAACGGCCCGATGGGCGTTTCGGAATGGGATCACTTTGCCGGCGGCACCATTGCCGTTGCCAAGGCGGTTGCCGAAAGCGGCGCGATCTCCATCATCGGCGGCGGCGACTCTGCGGCAGCCGTTGAGAAGCTCGGCTTTGCCGATAAGATGACCCATATCTCCACCGGCGGCGGCGCTTCCCTCGAGTTTCTGGAGGGCAAGGTTCTGCCCGGCATTGCCTGCCTGAACGACAAAGACTGATTGGATCAAGCCTGACAGCGGCACGGCGGTCTGCCGTGCCGCATTGTATGTTTCAGAGAATTTTTTCAAGCCTGAAAGGAATGTTTGTTATGAACAAAGCTCTTCGCCGCGCCGTGATCGCGGGCAACTGGAAAATGAACAAGACCCCTGCCGAAGCGAAGGAACTTCTTTCCGCCATCGCTCCGCTGGTCAAAGATGCGGGCTGCAGCGTGATCGCCTGTGTGCCGTTTGTTGATCTTTTTACCGCACTGGAAACCACCGCCGGCACCAACATTGAAATCGGCGCCGAAAACTGCCACTGGGAAAAATCCGGCGCATTCACCGGCGAGATCTCTGCCGAAATGCTGGCTTCGATGAACGTGAAATACGTCATCATCGGCCACAGCGAGCGCCGCACCTATTTCGGCGAGACCGACGTGACCGTAAACAAGCGCGTGCGCGCAGCGCTGGATGCCGGCCTTTCCGTCATCCTCTGCGTGGGCGAAACGCTGGAGCAGCGCGAACAGGGCATCACGGACGAGCTGGTCGCCATGCAGACCAAAATCGCTCTGGGCGGCGTTTCCGCGGAAGAGCTTTCCCGCATCATTATCGCTTATGAGCCTGTCTGGGCCATCGGCACCGGACGCACCGCCACGGCAGAACAGGCAAACGAAGTCTGCGCCGCTATCCGCGCCGTTGTCGCCAAGCTTTATTCCCAGGCAGACGCCGACGCGCTGACGATCCAGTACGGCGGTTCCATGAACGCGAAAAACGCCGCCGAGCTGCTCGCTCAGCCGGACGTTGACGGCGGCCTGATCGGCGGTGCTTCGCTGAAGCCGGCCGATTTTGCTGCGATCGTAGAAGCTGCCAGCAAATAAAAGTGCGCAAAAAAGTGCGCGAAGCGCGTTTTGCGGAAGACTTTCATTCTGAACGCGGAATTTGCGGAGCAGCCTGAGCTGCGACGGCGAATTCCGACAAGTGCGCGAAGCGCACTTTGGGAAAGGACGTTACCCTTTATGAAAAAACCGTTGATCCTGATGATCCTCGACGGGTTTGGCTGCGGCCGCGATTATTCCGGCAACGCAATCAAGGCCGCCAAAAAACCGAATATTGACCAGATCTTCTCCTCCAACCCGGTCACGCAGATCGGCGCTTCCGGCATGGACGTCGGCCTGCCGGACGGGCAGATGGGCAACAGTGAGGTGGGGCATACCAACATCGGCGCAGGCCGCGTTGTGTATCAGGAGCTGACCCGCATCACAAAATCCATTTCTGACGGCGACTTTTTCACCAACGAGGCATTTCTTGCCGCGATGGATAACTGCAAAAAGAACGGCTCCGCGCTGCACCTGATGGGGCTGCTTTCCGACGGCGGCGTACACAGCCACAATTCTCATCTTTACGCGCTGCTGGAACTTGCAAAACGCTCCGGTCTGAAGGATGTTTATGTCCACTGCTTTTTGGACGGACGCGACGTTCCGCCTTCCTCCGGCAAGGATTACGTCGCGGAGCTTGCCGCAAAGATGCAGGAGATCGGCGTCGGCAGAATTGCGACCGTGATGGGACGTTATTACGCGATGGATCGTGATAACCGCTGGGAACGCGTCGGCAAAGCATATGACGCAATGGTGTACGGCGAAGGCGTGCAGAACAGCGACCCGGTCGCCGCTGTTGCCGAATCGTATGAGAACGACGTGACGGACGAATTCGTTGTTCCGACGGTCTGCACGGCTGACGGCAAGGTGAAAGCAAACGACTCCGTTGTTTTCTTCAACTTCCGCCCGGACCGCGCCCGCGAGATCACCCGCACGTTCGTTGACCCCGATTTTACCGGCTTTGAGCGCAGAAACGGCTGCTTCCCGCTGTGCTACGTCTGTATGACGCAGTACGACGCCACGATGCCGAACGTGCAGGTGGCGTTCCGCCCGCAGACGCTCAAGAACACCTTCGGCGAATATATCTCCGACAAGGGCATGACCCAGCTGCGCATTGCCGAAACGGAAAAGTACGCCCATGTGACGTTCTTCTTCAACGGCGGCGTGGAAAAAACCTATCCCGGCGAGGACCGCTGCCTCGTTCCCTCCCCGAAGGTCGCAACGTACGACCTGCAGCCTGAAATGAGCGCATATCAGGTGACAGACAACGTTGTGGAACGCATTGAAAGCGGCAAATACGATGTGATCATTCTCAACTTTGCCAACTGCGACATGGTGGGCCACACCGGTGTGTTCGACGCTGCAAAGGCGGCCGTGGAAGCCGTCGACAGCTGTGTCGGCCGCGTGGTGGACGCCGTTACAAGAATGGGCGGCGTGGCGCTGATCACCGCCGACCACGGAAACGCCGATCAGATGTACGAGGATGACGGCTCGCCGTTCACCGCGCACACCACCAATCCGGTTCCGTTCTGCGTGGTCAATTATCCGTGCAAGCTGCGCGAGGGCGGTCGCCTGGCCGATATTGCCCCCACGATGCTGAAGATCCTCGGCATGGAGCAGCCCGCCGAAATGACCGGCACCAGCATTATTCTGTAACCTCATCTTTCAAAAAACCGCTGCAGCCCGTAGGGCCGCAGCGGTTTTTTCATGCCGTTTTCCGGATTTTCTCCGGTTTTCGTGCCGTTGTTTTCTTTCTCCTTCAACGGAAGACCGCTCCTGCGATCAGGGCGAAAACAAGGAGCCAGATCAGCACGATGGGGATCGCGCAGTACCATTTTTTCGGTCTTCCGCCCTCCCACATATTTTCGGACGCTTTGCGGCATTTTTCCCACACATCTTTGGGGATCAGCCGGATCGTCAGCGCGATCAGCGCCGGAAGCAGAAGAACATCGTCCAAATGACCCAGCACCGGAATGAAATCCGGGATCAGATCCACCGGCGAAAGAGCATAGGCGACCGTGATGCCGGCCAGAAGCCGGGCGCAGAACGGAGTATCCCGATCCTTCAGCGCCAGAAAAACAGCCGGCACATCGCTTTTCAGTTTTACGGCACGTTCCTTCAGGCTCATCGTCGCTTCCGCCTCTATCCGGTTCTCTGATCAAGAATCCGTCTTTTTTCCGTTCTGCATCAGCCGTCTCATATTGCGGCAGCTTTCTGCATCCGGCAACGATATTATAATACAAATTTCCGCAGATGTATACCGGGCGCAGCACCGGCGGCACGGATTTCCGGAAAACCGGTTTCAGTGGAAATATTCCGGTTTGACCGGCTTGCCGCTGTTGGCGGAATCGACGATCGCCATGCAGGCAGCGATGGTATTGGCGCCTTCCAGCACGGTGGTCTGAACGGGCTTGTCGTTGACAATGATATCGTAGAATTCCTTGAATTCACCGGCGGTGTTATGGTTGTTGATATTGACCGGAACGGTGATCGGCATAGTGTGGCGATCCATGCCCGGGAAAACATCCTGCTTGAAAACGGTCATCGTCGGGCTGGTGTTGTCCACAATGATCGTTCCGTTGGTGCCGTAAAACACCGAGCGCATCGTATAATCGCGCTTGCAGCTGACGGAGACGAACACCTTGCCGATGACGCCGTTCGGAAACTTAAGCACCGCAATGTGCGTATCGTCATAGGGCGTTAAGTCGGCAAAGGTTTTGTGCGTGCCGTAAGCCATCACCTCTTCGGGATCGCCCGCAATCCAGCGGAGCAGATCGACCGCGTGGCAGCCGCCGCCAACAACGCCGTTGCGGGCCGGGTCGCGGCGCCACTCGGCGCAGATATGGCTGTAGTCATGCGCATTTTCGGATTCCACGAACGTCAGCTCGCCGATCGCGCCGGAATCGATGATCTCCTTTGCCTGGCGGAAGCCGGGTGTATAACGGCAGATCTGACCGACCATGAATTTTCTGTCGCTCTTTTTTACGGCATCTATGATCGCTTCGCAGTCCTCGCGGGTGATCGCGAGCGGCTTTTCGCAGAGTACGTGCTTGCCGGCGTTCAGCGAATCGAGGGTCATCTGCCGGTGATCCTGATCCGGGCTGGCGATGATCACGGCGTCGATCGCCGGGTCGGCGATCATGTCGCGGTAATCGGTGAAGACGCGGTCGACGGAAAGCTCTCTGGCTACCTCTTCCGCGCGTGCCCGGTTGATGTCACACAGAGCATAAAGGCAGGCGCCCTCTGTTTTTTTGATACCCTCAGCGTGTAACCGTCCCATGCTGAGACCGATCACGCCAACGTTCAGCAGTTTCTGTTCCATTATCTGATTCCTCCAGTTCTGTCCGGCGGTTCCCCGCGGGAAAACCGCGCTGAATTGTATGGTCAGCCGGAAACCCGGCGTTTTGCGAAAAAGTACTGCGCAGAAAACCGGAATTCCCCGCGCAGTTTGTGAAATTTTCTGAAACGCTTATCCTTTTACGGCGCCGAGCATAACGCCCTTGACAAAGTATTTCTGCAGGAACGGGTAGACGCAGAGGATCGGCAGCGTGCCGATCACAATGATCGAATACTTGATGGTTTCCGCATAGCTGTTGAACTGGTCGTCCTGCATGGTGGTCTCGCTGCTCAGCTTCTGGTTGGCGATCAGAACGGCACGCAGTACCGCCTGAATCGGCAGCTTATCGTTATCCTTGATATAGATCATTGCATTGAACCAGGCGTTCCAGTGGCCGACGCCGCACCAAAGCAGAATCACCGCCAGAGTCGGCATAATCAGGCTCGGAACGATGCGGAACAGGATGTAAATGTCGTTTGCGCCGTCGATCTCGGCCGCCTCGAACAGGCTGCGCGGGATCCCGTCGATGGAGGAACGGACGACGATCGAATTGTAAACGCTCAGCCCGCTCGGCAGGATCAGCGACCAGATGCTGTTGTACAGGCCGAGCGAACGGATGTTCAGATACGTTGGGATCAGACCGCCGCCGAAGAACATGGTGAACATGATCAGCGCCATGATAATTTTCTTGAACATCATGCCCTGGCAGGACATAAAATAGCCGCACAGCAGCGTCATCAGCAGCTGATAGGGCAGGGCGATGCAAAGAATGATCAGAATATTGCGGTAGCCGCTCCAGATCAGCGGGTGGTTGAACGTCAGCTTGTACGCGCCGAGATCAAAGCCTGCCGGTTTCAGAAGAAAGCCCTTGTGGGCAGCAAGCAGCGTACTGTTGCTGAACGAAGCGCAGACGATATGGTAAAACGGATAGAGCGTAATAAAGACGAGGAACAGCATAATGACCGTATTTACAACGTCGAACACGCCGATTTTGCTGCGCTTGCCTGTTATCTCTTTTGCCATAGAAGCGATTCCTTCCTTTCGTTATCAGATCAGAACAGGCCGACGTCGCCGACTTTTTTGCCGATCGCGTTTGCCGCCATAACGAAGGTAACGTTGACCAGCGTGTTGAACAGACCGATCGCCGTTCCGTAGCTGTAGCTTCCGTTCTGCAGACCGATCCGGTACGTATATGTTGAAATAACGTCCGCCACTTCCATCGTCAGATCGTTGTACAGATTCAGGACTTTTTCAAAGTTGGCACCCAGAATGCCGCCCATGGCAAGGATCAGCAGAAGAACGATCTGCGTCTTGATGCCGGGAAGCGTAATGTGCCACATCTTTGCCCAGCGGCCGGCGCCGTCAATATCCGCCGCTTCATAGAGCGCGCTGTCGATCGAGGTCAGCGCGGCAAGGTAAATAATGGAGTCCCAGCCGAAACTCTGCCAGATGCCCGAAATGTAATAGATCGGGCGGAAGTACTTCGGATTCTGCAGTAACGGCTCCCGTTTGGCGCCCAACGCCACCGCCAGTTCGGTGATCAGGCCTTCGTTCGCGCAGAACAGCTTCAGCATGGAACAGAGAACGACGATAGAAATAAAATGCGGAAGGTATGTGGTTGTCTGAACAATTTTTTTGAAATGGGTGTTGCGGATCTCGTTGAGCAGCAGCGCAAAAACGATCGGAACCCAGAAACCGAACAGCAGGCTGCCGCCGCCCAGAAAGAACGTATTGCGCAGGATGCGGAAACAGTATTGATCGTTGAAAAACTGCTTGAAATATTTCAGCCCGACCCATTTGCTTTCTGCAATGCTGATCGAGGGGCGGTAGTCTTTGAAGGCGATTACGATCCCGTACATCGGCTTGTACGCAAAAATTGCGAGGAAGACTAAAACAGGAAGAATGATCAGGTATTTGTACTTATTTCTTTTCCAGTCTTTTTTCAGCCGCTGGCCAAAAGTAAGGCTCGTTTTCCGAACGCCGATGGAACAGAAAACTTTTTCTTTCGTCATAACTTGCGGTCACACCTTTCCGGAAGAAAATTATCGGGTTACAGCTTCCTCTTCCTGTCCATCAAAATACAAACCAAGGCGGGAAAAGCGGTGTTTCCGCTTTTCCCGACCTTGAAAGGAGATAAAAGAAACGAAAGCTTCAAAAACCGGCTGCCGAATATGGATCAGCGGTTCAGGTAACGCTCATAACCGGCCTGTCTGACTTCCAGCACATGCTCCAGACCCAGATTGTTGAGCTGAGCGAGATATGCGTCGAAGTTGTCGAGGGATTCCTGGCCGAGAATGAATTTGGCGACCATCTCACCGGCATAAGCACCGATCGCGGTGGCTTCGCTGGCGATCGAATCGCTTTCTTCGGTGGAGAGGGTGATGGAGCCGGGCATAATGTGCTTCAGAGCGGACTCTTCATACCAGGTGTTGACGCAGGCCTGGCGGAACTCGGTGAAGCCCTTGAAGGTTGAAAGCATGTTCAGCGTTGCAGCGTTGCCGGCCATCGCGGTATAGGTACGCATCATAACGGTCACACCGCGGGGATCGTTGTTGAAGGAATCCTTGAAGATCGGATCGCCGTCGACGATATCGTAGTTGTCTTCGCTGCCGTAGTTGTAGTAGATCATGCCGTCCTCGGTGTAGCCGTAGTCCATGACACGGAGCGCCAGCGGAACGTTCTTGCAGGAGGTGGTGACCATCGCGACAATACCGATGTTGTTGGTCTCGCCCTGAATGAAGGTCTGCTTGTCGCCGGCGTTCTCGACGGCGTTGACCGTAGCGACCCAGGAAATGGAGGAGTTCATGGCCTGCAGCTTGGTGACATAACCGGCAACCGTACCGCCGGTGGTGCGGCAGGCGCCGACTTCACCGTTCAGGATCTTGGTTTCCAGCGCAGCGGAATCGTTGGTCATGAAGTCCGGATCGATCAGGCCGTCATCGTACCAGGCTTTCACCTGCGCGAGCAGATCCTTCAGACCCGCTTCGGCATAAGCATAATGGACTTTGCCGTCGTCGCCAATAAAGTAGTCGGCCGACAGGCCGAAGCCGTAGCCGGGGGCAAAGGTCTCCAGAATGCCGCGGAGCTTGTCGCGCGTGCTGAGCGGATATTTGACGCCGGCATTCTTGAAGGCGTGCAGAACATTATCCCAATCGGCGATGGTCTGCGGAGCTTCCAGCTTGAGTTCCGTCAGCAGATCCTCGCGGACGATCGCGCCGGCATAGGTGCCGAGCTTCAGGCTTTCGCGCAGGAACGCAAAGCCGTAGTAGTTGCCGTTATCGTCCTTGACGGCCTTGTCGATCGAATCGTCGGAGGTGACGAAATTGTAGTACGCCGGAGCGTAGGTTGCCAGCTGGTCGTTCAGCGCGATGGCCTTGCCGTCCTCGATCAGCTGAGCGGCTCTGCCCGGCATACCATAGCCGTAGAAGACGTCCGGCAGGTCGTCGCCGGCGATCATCAGGTTATAGGCCTGATTTGCGTCGCTGCCGGCCGGAATGGACTGCCACTCAATATTGACGCCGAGGCGCTCGGTCAGTCCTTTTTCCCATTCGTTATCCTGACGGTCGACGCCGTCCGGAGCAGAGTAGCAGCTGTTCGAATCCAGAATATACAAAGAGATCGTTTCATCGGTTTTGATCGGATAACCGGCGAAATCGGCGCCGAGTTCATCCTTTGCGGCTTCGGAGCTGGCGGAATCCGGCTGCGCGGAAGAAGCCGGACTGCTGGAAGCGGCGCCGGAGGAGCATCCCGCAAAGACGGATACGCACATCAACGCAGCCAGAGCAAGGGAAAGCATACGTTTTTTCATTTGGTTCATACCTCTTTCCATATAATCTGCGGCAGGCGGCAATGGTCAACGGTGCATGTTCCCGGCTTTCTGTCTTTGGCTTTCTGCCTTTGATACTCCTGACAGTGACAGCCTGAATCGCCCGAAAATGCACAATTCACAATTTTCGTTCGCCTGAACGCACTTTTATTATAGTTTGGACGAAACAGTTCTGTAAATGTTCAAAAACCGGAATCCATGAACGGTATCGTGATTTTTCCGCCGGAACGGCGGCCGTTTCCCCTTCCGGAAAGTTTGCAAAAACTTGATTCGATTGATAATAAATAAAAATCATCAGTTTTTTCTTGTTTTTTGTTGAAAATACACTCCGTTTTCGGCATAATGAATATAAACAAACGACACGATGCTTTTTTCAGGGGCAGGTCAGGCCGCAGTTGGGCAGAAATCCAAACGGAGGATCGCAAAAATGGGCGAAAAAACAGGCAGAAGGAAAGGCAAGACGAACCGGAAATATTATTCTCACATCCTGCTTTCTTACATCATTTTCATTCTGATCGCGCTGATCTCTTCTCTGATGATCTATCAGTTCGCGTACCGCAGAATGATCGATCAGTCCAAGGATGTGGATTACGCCGCCTTCCGCCAGTTCTACGAGGTCGTC
Source organism: Bacillota bacterium (assembly GCA_029008595.1). Classification (GTDB taxonomy): domain Bacteria; phylum Bacillota; class Clostridia; order Oscillospirales; family Acutalibacteraceae; genus CAKXIK01. Next base: position 20,491 of record JAQXJH010000016.1, on the reverse strand, counting down.
GAACAGGATCTGAACGGCGCCGCGGACAAGATCAACGAGCTGCAGCGGGATTATTCCGATGTTCTGCAGTGTCTGGACGACGAAAGCAACGGCATCACCTCCGATTATGCAACGTATATCCTTTATCTGAAGCTCCGCTCTATCAGCAGCAACAGCCTGAGCGACCTGTTCCTCTATCTTCCCGGCAGCGAAAAGATCGTATCCGGCTACAATGCAGCGCTTTCCCCCGAATATTACTTTGGCACCTATTATTCCGGTAGCTACGATAGCAGCTTATTTTTTCAACACGATACGTCCTACAAGCTGATCCCGCTTACGACCGGCAGCGGCCAGCAGACGCTGGCGCTGCGGATGCCGGTCTTTTCCCCTGCGCCCTATCCGGTGATCTGCGTGCTGCACGCCGGTTATCTGCAGAAACGGATCGGCGCTCTGCAGGAAAGCATTCAGGGGGATCTGCTGATCATTGACCAGGACGGGCAGACGCTTCTTTCCTCCTCCCCGGGGGAAACGTCCGATCTTTCTTCCGTCGCGCTGAAAAATGGCGTTCAGGAGATCACGCTGGACGGCGTCTCCTACTGCGCCTTTGTGCAGCCTTCCAGCCTTGTATCCTGCCGGTATGTCGCCCTGGTCCCCGTCAGCTCCATGTATCAGTCGCTTTCGCTGTTTCAGTTCTCCGCCATGATCAATATGATCCTTTACGGGCTGTTCGGCGTTCTGCTCGCCTTCCTCCTGACAAAATACAATTACCGCCCCGTCCGCCATCTTCTGCAGAGCATTACGCCGCTGAGCAATCAGGCAGCGCACGCCGAAGCCCCAGCGCCGGAAGAGTTCCAGTACATCGAAAGTATTATTGAAAACGCGATCGTGGAAAAGAAGCAGTATCTGTCCGATCTGGCCGATATTCAGCAAATGCGCAGAGGGAACCTTGTGAAGAACCTGATCCACGGCAGTGTCCCCACGGACGGTCCGGCCGAAAGCACGTTTGCAGAATTTGGCGAATCGCTGCTTTCCGAACGGTTTGCTGTCATGCTGTTCTGCATCGAAGAATGGAACAACGCCGTTTTTTCCCTGAATTACGCCGACGAAAGGCCCATGCTGGCACAGATCATCTTCCCGAATGTGATCGAGGAGATCTGCGCCGAAAAGAACCGTGGCTTCGTCATCAATACCGATCCGGATCACTTTGTCTGCCTGATCAACCCGGCGGACGAAACCACCGAAGCGGATCTTACCTCCATTGCCGAACGGGCGCGCGGCTTTTTGGAGGAGAAAATGGGCATCTCCTGCACGGTCGGGATCGGCAACATCTATTCTTCGCTGCAGGACGTCCGCCTTTCTTACAACGAGGCACGGCGCGCCGAAGAATACAAGCTGATTTTCGGTATCGGAACCGTTCTCAGCTATCGCAGTTTTTCGGCAAGAAAAGGTGTGACCTATAATTTTATTCCGGGCGGAACCACACGCATCACATTACTTCAGTGCATCAAAAACGGCGACGAAGATCCGCTCGCGGTTTTCGACAGAATCTACGCCTCCTCCTTCGGCGGAAAACTGCCGCAGACCCCGGAGGCTGCCAGAAGCTTTGTGCTCGATCTCTGCATGCAGATGAACGAGGTACTCAACGAACTGGATGCACAGGGCAGTTCCCTGTTTGCTGAGCATCAATTCGATCTCAACGTTGAAACCTATCAGTCCATCGACGAATTCCGCGAATATTTTGTCCGCCGGATCCGCGAGATCAGCCGCGAATATCTGGAACATCACACGGTAAAAAGCCTTGGCAGATCCATCCGGGAGTTCATTGATCAGAATTATGCAAACGTCAATCTCGGCGTGAACGAGATCGGAGAACAGTTCGATCTTTCGGCCGCATACTGCTCCAAAATTTACAAGCAGGAGATGAACCAGAGCATTCCGGAATATATTTCGTCGGTGCGGGTCAGCCACGCCTGCAAACAGCTGACGGAAACAACGGATTCTCTGGAACAGATCGCCCAACAGTGCGGTTTTACCTCCAGCGCCGTCTTTATCCGGAGCTTCAAAAAGGTTTACGGCGTAACGCCGGGCAGCTACCGCAAGGTGATGCAGTAATGCGGCCGTTTCAGGAATCCTCCCGTCGCCGGAACTGCCGCCGGTATTCCCGCGGGGTGCAGCCAAGGCTTTTTCTGAACTGGCGCGCAAAGCCGCTCGCGTCCGAAAATCCTGATTTTTCGCAGACAGCCGAAATGCTCTCGTCCGTCTGCGCCAGCAGCTCACAGGCCGCCGCCAGCCGCACCATCTGACGGTACTGCAGAACGCCGTATCCGGTGATCGCCTTGAAGCTGTGCGAAAGGTGCCAGACGCTGATGTGGAGCTGCCCGGCAAGCTCGTCCAGCGCAATCTTCCGGCTCAGATCGCGTTCCAGAATATTCTGCGCGGCGCGAACCGTCTGAGCCACACCTGTTCCTGCCGGAAAATACTGCGGAAAGCTGCGGTAAAGCAGCAGCAGGGCGGATTCCAGCAGCCACACCATGCCGTCGGCCGGTTCTTCCCCGCGGCGGAATTCCTCCAGCAGCAGCCGGAACAGCGTCTGCAGCGGTTCCATGACCGTTCCCACGCCGATCGTCTGAAACTGCGGCGCAAAAAACATCTGCAGGCGTTCGCTGCCCGCCGAAAGCTGTTCCGGCCGCAGCGTTACAACATACCGTTCATACTCTCCGCAGGCGGTAACGGCGTGTTTTTCCAGATGCCCGATCGAAACGAGCGACGGCGCCCGGATCAGCTGTTCCCCGGCGGAAGTCCGGAACAGCGCCGTTCCGGAACAGAGAAGGATCAATTCGTGTTCGTCGTGGGAATGGGCCGCAAACCCGGACGAAAGCGAGCTGTAGGTCACGCTGGTGATGCAGTTCATGGTTTTCCCTCATTTCAGCAAGATCTGCATATTTTTCAACAAAAGCAATATAGAAAGCGTTCTCCGTTTCATTATATAATAATTTTGAAAAACTGCAAGAAAGGCGAATATTTTTGTCCTTCCCCCGTCAGGGAGCGTTTTCGCAGCCAACGGTCCGCCGGAAAAGGGTACAAGCAATATTCGCCTGTTTTACGGAAGAAAATCATTGCGAAAGGAAGATCGGACATGGCACAAAACATTCTGATGAATCCGGAAAGCTTTCGGGCCGCCTGCGAACAGACCGGCGTCAGCCTGCCGTTCGGCGCATCGGCACAAGCGCTCGCGCAGCCGCTGCAGGTTGGCAGCAAGCGGTTTGCAAACCGCATCGTTTATCAGGCGATGGAAGGCTGCGACGGCACGGCGGAAGGGGTTCCCGGCGAACTGACCCGCCGGCGCTATCTCCGTTTTGCCGGAGGCGGCGCGGGGCTGATCTGGTTTGAAGCGACCGCGGTGGTAAACGAAGGCCGCGCAAATCCGCGCCAGATGTTCCTGAACGAGAACACGCTGGACGCATTCCGGAACATTGTGGAAGAGATCAAGGAGACCTGCCTGAAGGAAAACGGGTTTGAGCCGGTCGTTTTCTGCCAGCTGACCCATTCCGGGCGCTACAGCAAGCCGAACGGCGTACCGGAACCGATCATCGCTTATCATAACCCGGTGCTGGAGGAAAAAGCCCCGGTCGACGATTCGCGCATCATCAGCGACGATGAGCTGGACCGCGTCAGCGAAAAACTGGCCGCGGGCGCTCTGCTCGCGCAGAAAGCCGGTTTTGACGGCGCAGACATCAAGTCCTGCCACCGCTACCTGCTCAGCGAGCTGCTTTCGGCCTATCAGCGCCCCGGCAAATACGGCGGCAGCTTTGAAAACCGGACCCGGATGCTCCGCCAGACTGCCGCAGACGCCGTTTCGCGCTGCAGCCGCGATTTTATCATCACCTCCCGTCTGAACGCTTATGACGGGCTTGCGTATCCGAACGGCTTTGGCGTCAGCCCGGACGGCGGCACAGAGCCGGAGCTTTCCGAAGCGATCGCACTGGTGCAGGCTCTGGAACAGATCGGGATGCCCATGATCGACATCACAATGGGCAATCCGTATTTCAATCCGCACATCAACCGGCCGTTCGCCGCAGGAACATACGATCCGCCGGAGCACCCGCTCTGCGGCGTTGCAAGAATGCTCACCGGCACGGCAAAGATCCGCCGGGCCGTCGGGATCCCGCTGATCTGTTCCGGAATCAGCTGGCTGGGCGCCGTTTCCCCGAACGTTACGGCGGCGTGCATCGACGAAGGATGGTTTGATTTTGCCGGCTACGGCCGCGAATCCATCGCCTATCCGGACGCCGCAAAGGATATCTGCACCAACGGTGCGCTGGACCCGAAAAAGCTCTGCATCACCTGCGGAAAATGCACCGAGATCATGCGGGCCGGCGGTACCCCGGGCTGCGTCGTGCGCGACAGCGGGACTTATCTCCCGCTTTACCGGCAGTTCTGCCGGAATAAATAAGCCCGCCGGTTCCCTGCCGGAATCCGCGGACTGCAAAAATATGATGAAATACAACGATCAAAGGAGAATCTTTGCCATGAAAAAGACTGCTCTTGTTACCGGCGCCGCCGGCGGGATCGGCTTTGCCACAGTGAAACAATTGCTGGAAAAAGGCTGGTATGTTTTCGGTATGGATGTTCTGCCCGCGGAGCGCGCGGCAGAAAAATTTGATGGTCTTGCGGACTGCTGCTATCTTCAGGGAAACCTGAGCGACAGCGAAGACCGTGAACGCCTGATCCGCACGGTCGTCGGACAGAACGGCAGGCTGGACGCTCTGGTCAATGTGGCCGGCGTTGCGCCCAAGGTTCGCCGCGACCTTCTGGAAATGACCGAAGAAAGCTACGATTTCGTCATGGGGATCAACACCAAGGGAACGCTCTTTCTGACGCAGCTTGCCGCCCGCCAGATGATCCGGCAGGAAAAGCTGGACGGCGCGCGCGGCTATATCGTCAATATTTCTTCCTGCTCGGCCTACACCAGCTCGGTCAGCCGCGGCGAATACTGCATTTCGAAGGCGGGCGTTTCCATGATCACCATGCTGTTTGCCGACCGTCTCGCCGCCGAGGGGATCCCCGTGAACGAGATCTGTCCCGGCGTGATCCGCACCGGAATGACGGCCGCCGTACAGGAAAAATACGACCGCCTGATCAGCGAAGGGCTGATCCCGATCGCACGCTGGGGAGAACCGGAGGACATTGCAAAAGCGGTGGAGATCCTGTGCAGCGGCGCGCTCGGCTACACCACGGGCCAGTCCATCCTTGTGGACGGCGGCATGCACATCCGTAAATTATAATTTTATCACGACAGAAAGGATGGATCCCCGTGAAATGGGAGACCTTTGACTTTGACGGCGTTCAGATCCCCGCGGCAAAGCTGGACACGGTCGTCGTCGGTACGGGGGCGGCGGGCTACAACGCGGCACTGCGCCTTTTTGACGGCGGCATGAAGGATATTGCGATCGTGACCGAAGGGGTCACCGCCGGAACCTCCCGCAATACCGGTTCCGACAAACAAACCTATTATAAGCTCAGCCTGAGCGGAGACAGTCCCGATTCTCCGCACGCCATGGCCGAAGACCTGTTTGCGGGAAAATGCGTGGACGGCGACATCGCCTACGCGGAAGCCGCGCTTTCCGTCCGGTGCTTTCTGCATCTGGCGGAGCTGGGCGTTCCGTTTCCGGTCAACCGCTACGGCGAATACGTCGGCTACAAAACCGACCATGACCCGCGCACACGGGCGACCTCGGCCGGACCGCTGACCTCCAAGCTGATGACCGAATGCCTGCAGGCCGCCGCAGAAGAGCGGGGGATCACGGTGCTCGACCGGCTGCTGGCGGTAAAAATTTTAAAATGGAAAGACAGGGTCTGCGGGCTTCTGGCGCTCAGACTGAACGGCTGCCGCAGCGAAGCCGACCGCTTTGTGCTGCTGCGCTGCGAAAACATCATCTTTGCAACGGGCGGGCCTGCCGGGATCTATGCCGACACCGTTTATCCCTGCGGCCATTTCGGCAGCAGCGGCGTTCTGTTCGAAGCCGGCGTAAAAGGAAAAAATCTGACGGAATGGCAGTACGGTCTGGCTTCCAAAGCGCCGCGCTGGAATGTTTCCGGCACTTATATGCAGGTGCTTCCGACGTTTGTTTCGGTCGAACCGGACGGAACCGAGCACGAATTTCTGGCGGAATACGACCCGGACGTCAGCAGCTGCCTTTCGGCCGTATTCAAAAAAGGATACGAGTGGCCGTTCGACAGCCGGAAAGCTCGGAACGGCTCGTCCGTCGTGGATCTTCTGGTGTACCGGGAGACTGTTCTGCGCGGCAGAAAGGTTTTTCTCGATTTTCGCCGCAACCCGTTCGGGCTGGAAACGCTGCCGTTTGAGACGCTTGCGCCTGAAGCATATGACTATCTGAAAAACGCCGAAGCGTGCTTCGGCACGCCGATCGAGCGGCTGATGCACATGAATGAGCCTGCGGTGGAGCTGTACCGTTCCAAGGGCGTCGATCTGAAGACCCAGCGGCTGGAGATCGCCCTCTGTGCGCAGCACAACAACGGCGGAGCGGCGGCCGATCTCTGGTGGCAGACGGAGATCCCCGGCCTGTTTGCCGCGGGCGAGGTTGTCGGCAGCCACGGCGTGTACCGTCCCGGCGGCAGTGCGCTGAACGCCGGGCAGGTCGGCTCCACACGCGCTGCGGAATATATTCTGCGTCATCCTGCGGCGGCGATTTCCGCCGGGGAATTCTGCGATGCGGTGCACGCCGGTGTCAGCGAAAATATTCAGTTCTGCCGCGCGGTGTTCGGGGAAACGGAAAACGTCGGTTCCCTGATGCGCAAAGCACAGGCGGAAATGAGCCGGGTCGGCGGCGCGATCCGCGATCCGGACGGTTTTGCCGCCGTGATCGAACAGAACCGGCTTCAGCTCGGCCGGTTGAAGGAGACCGTCCGCGCCTCCACGGAAGGCGGTCTGGCAAACGCCTATCGCCTGCGCGATATTCTGATCTCGCAGATCATGTATCTGACCGCCATGCAGGACTATGTGAAAAAAGGCGGCAAATCGCGCGGATCGGCGATCTACCGTTCCGACTCCGGAATTGCGCCCAGAGGGCTGGAGGAATTCCGCTTTGAACCGGACGACGGAGCGCTGGACGCTCTGGTTCAGGAGGTTTCGTTCGACGCGCAGGGCTGCAGAAGCGGCTTTCGCCCGGTTCGTCCCCTGCCGGAGGGCGGCGGATTTTTTGAAAACGTATGGCGCCGCTTCCGCGAGGACGGCAACGTTTACTGATCCTCCGCGCAGCAGAGGATCGGACGGCAGAATGCCGGATAAAGGAGATGATCTTCATGTTCCGCACAGGACTGGTATCCATATCATTCCGGAAGAATACGGCGGAAGAGATCGTTGCCGCAGTTCGTTCCTGCGGGCTTCGGTCGATCGAATGGGGCAGCGACGTACACGTTCCGCCGGATGAAAAACAGAAGGCGCTGGAGGTTCGGGCGATGATGCAGGCAAACGGCCTGCAGACGGCAGCCTACGGCAGCTATTACCGCCTTGGCGAATCGACCGATCCGGAGAAGGATTTTGCGCCGTATCTCCGCACGGCGCAATGGCTGGATGCGCCTGTGATCCGCATCTGGGCAGGGCGGCAGGGCAGTTCGGAGCTGGACGGAGCCGCACTGGACCGGTTGACCGGCGAGGCGCGCCGGCTGGCCCATATGGCGGAAGAGAGCGGCGTCAGGCTCTCGCTGGAATGCCACCCGAATACGCTGACCGACGACGCGGAAGCTTCTCTTCGTTTTCTCCGCGCGGTCGGCAGCCCTTTTCTGACGATGTACTGGCAGCCGAACCAGAACCGCTCACCGGAATACAATCTGCAGGCCGCAAAGCTGCTTGCGCCGTTCACCACGAATCTGCATGTTTTCTCGTGGGAAATGGATCACGGCGAGCTGCTCCGGTTCCCGCTGCGGCACCACAGCGACCGCTGGCAGCAGTATCTGCAGATTTTCGGCGGCGGAGACCACGCGCTGCTGCTGGAGTTCATGCATGACGACAGGATCGAAACGCTGCCCGAAACAGCCGCCACCCTGCTGGAATGGACAACGGCCTGCGGCGCTGCCGATTAAATTTTGAGAGGTGTATTACAATGAAAAGCGTTTTGATGGGCGGCAATGCCATCCGGAACGTTTATCCGGCGGAGACCCGCTCGGAGCTGCAGAAAAAGGCCGGGCTGGACACGGAGCAGGTGTTCACCGGAGAAAACTGGAGATCCCATACCGGCGAGCTGGCCGAAGCGGATGCGATCTTTTCCACATGGGGCATGCCGGCTTTCAGCGAGGAGGAGATCCGGCAGTACCTGCCGAATGTCCGGGAGGTTTATTATGCTGCCGGTTCCGTACAGGCGTTCGCAAAGCCGTTTCTGCACTGCGGCGTGCGGGTATTCAGCGCGTGGGCAGCCAACGCCGTTCCGGTCGCGGAATTCACCGTCGCGCAGATCATTCTGGCCAATACCGGATATTTTCAGGCGGCACGGTACCACAGCTGCGGCGACACAAAGCATTCTTATCCGTACGGATCCCTGTTCCCCGGCAACTACGGGTGCCGTATCGGGATCCTCGGCGCCGGGCAGATCGGCACGCTGGTGATCCGGATGCTGAAGGCCTACCGGCTGGAGGTTCTGGTGTTCGATCCCTTTCTTTCGGACGAGCGCGCGGCCGAACTGCAGGTCACCAAAGCGCCGCTCGAAACGATCTTTGCGGAATGCCAGACGATCTCCAACCATCTGGCGAACAATGCGCAGACCGTCGGGATGCTGAATTACGAAACGTGCTTCTCCCGGATGAAGGACAACGCCACCTTTATCAACACCGGGCGCGGCGCTCAGGTCGTGGAGGAAGACCTTGTCCGCGCGCTGCAGGAAAAACCGGACGCCACCGCGCTGCTGGACGTCACCTGGCCCGAACCGCCGCAGCCCGGCCATCCGTTTTATTCGATGCCGAACGTTTTTCTGACGCCGCATATTGCCGGCAGCAAGGGCGACGAGGTGCAGCGGATGTCGCTTTACATGCTGCAGGAATTTGACCGGGTGCACTCCGGGGAAAAGCCCCTTTACGAAGTGACCGAAGAAATGCTTGCGCACATGGCATAACGGACGGTGCCGTGAACGGAAAAACCGTCCCGCATCAGACAAAAGAAAAGCACAGAAGGCATTTGATCTGAAACAATCTGCCATCTGTGCTTTTTTCTTTCAGACAGGGAATGCGCAGCAAACGAAGACGGTCCGTCCGCGCCACAGAAACCTGCAAGGGCAAAAAAATTCCCGGTGGGATCCTGAAACATTCAGGCGTCCGCGCCGGGAGTGTTCTGTTGTTTGGAAGCTTATTTTACGGTGACAAGCTCATAATCCTGCGTTCCCAGGCCGACCTTCTGCAGGCAGTCGAGCTGGATATAGGGGTTTTTGCCGTGCAGCCGCTGGAACAGATGGCCTTCCGTGCCCAGCTCCATCCCCTCCGGAACGCCGGTGGGGATCAGGTCTTCCATTTTGATCGCATCGATGCTGGCGCGTTCGATTGCAACGATATCGTCCGACGCCATGATGCCGATATCCGGCACGAGAGACGGCGTTGTCATGCCCCAGCAGTCGCAGAGCGCGGTGATTGCAGTCAGCACATTGATAAAATACGTATTGCCCGGCTCAAAGGTGTCCAGCACAGACTTGGTGCAGACCGCCATCCCCATCTGGAAATCGGCATAATCGTGCGAATCGAGTGTGATCGCATGCACCGGGCAGACCTTCAGGCAGTGCTGGCACATGGTGCAGTGGTGGTAATTCACTTTGTATTCGCCCTTTGCGCCGCCCTCGGAAAAGGAATTTGCATGATGGTTGCAGGCGGGGATACATTTACCGCAGTGGATGCATTTTTCCTTGTCCCACACAAGGCCGCCCTCCAGTGAGTGGATTTCGTGACGGGTGCGGTCTGTTACGCAGCCCATTGCAATATTCTTGCACGCTCCGCCGAAGCCGCAGCTGCCGTGACCTTTGACGTGCGAAAAATCAATCAGAAAATCCGCATCGTAAATCAGCCCTGCCACATCGATATGACGCAGCTTTTTGTAATCGACTTCCTTCGTGTAAAAGTATTTTCCGAAATAAGAGCAGTCGTCTAAAATCGGGCAGCCGAGATTGCTTTCGGTATAACCGCGCTGTTCGGGGTGGCGCGCCGAAACGTAATGATCGGTAATAAAGCATTCCGCGCCGTTTTCCTTAAGAAAGTCGACCAGAATGCGAATGAACACCGGCGGAATGGTGGAATAGGTGATGCCTTCGCCGACATGCATTTTGATCGCGACGGTTTTTCCCTTTACCCGTTCGGCAAGTCCGCTCTTTTTGAGCATGCGCGAAAATTTTGCGGGAAGCGTCTGCGTTGCTTCATAGCGGGCATAAGCCATTGGGGCAAACAGAACTTGTGACGCCATAATGATTCAGTCCCTTTCATATTTACAAATTTTTCAGAATGCGAAATACCGTGCTAAACGGCAAAATCGCTTTAGCAAAAGTATGTTATAAAAGTATATCATATTAAAAAACGCATTGCAATCATTTTGGCCTGCTGCACAAAAAAACGGCGCAGGTTTCCCCGCGCCGCTCAAATAAAAGGCTTCTGCCGAAACAAAAGGTCAATCCCACTGATCCTTGCACAGCGTGTTCACAAAATAAAACGCATACCCGAAAAAAATCGAAAAAACCAGGCTCAGGATAAAAACCAGTTCAACGAAGCTGATGTAGATGCTTGAAGGGCATCCTGCAATAATCTCATACCAATATACCTCTCCATTTTTCATAAAGCTTATAATAAATGTCAAAACCGACAACCCAAAAAGGACACCTGTGACAACCCGCAGCTTTTCCAGCCGTGTCATGAAAAATCCCCCTTTTTTATGCACGTGAAACAGTATATTGTCTTGTAATTGACTTTTTTACGCCAGTAGCAACCTTAGTTAAATCAGAATTCAAATAAACATCCCACGAAAACGAGATACATCCTAATTCGGTGACTGAGGTTGTCGAATCTTTTTCATAACTAATCCTCCCATAATTTTTTATGTTCAGCCCATAAAGCATGGAGCAAAACTGACAATCAGCCAAAAATAGATCAGGAATTATTTACCTGATTTAATTGTACCACATCTTTTAAATTTGTCAACATATATCAAAATTTAAAATCGAACGTCTTTTTATTTGATGTTTACAGACTTATTTCATCCGTCCCAATCGGAATCCTGCGGCAAGAACAGATTTTTCTTGTTTTTCGTGACAACGCTGCGGTGGGTGTGTTACAATAAAAATATATTTCACAACAGAGAAAGGATGCCTTTGCCATGTCTGAAGTTACCCTTGGCCGCACCGGGATCGTTACAAACAAAAACGGGTTCGGCGCGCTGCCGATCCAGCGGATCTCCGCCGAAGATGCCGCAAAGCTGCTGCGCAGGGCTTATGAAAACGGCGTTACTTATTTTGATACTGCGCGCGCTTACTCCGACAGTGAAGAAAAAATCGGAAAAGCGCTTTCCGGCGTGCGTTCCCATATTTACATCGCCACAAAAAGCGGTGCAAAGGATGCCAAAGCGCTGAAAAAAGATCTGGAAACCAGCCTGAAAATGCTCCGAACCGATTACATCGACGTTTACCAGCTGCACAACCCGCCGTTCTGCCCGAAGCCGGGCGGCGAGGACGGGCTTTATGAGGCGCTGCTGCAGGCACGGCAGGAGGGCAAGATCCGCTTCATCAGCATCACGAACCACAGCGTCCGCATCGCACAGGAAGCGGTGGATTCCGGTCTGTACGACACGGTGCAGTTCCCGTTCAATTACCTTTCCGCCCCGGTCGAATTTGACCTGGTGCGCAGCTGCCGCGAAAAAAACATCGGTTTTATCGCCATGAAGGCGCTTTCCGGCGGGCTGATCACCAATTCGGCCGCCGCCTACGCCTGGCTGAATCAGTACGACAATGTGCTGCCGATCTGGGGCGTCCAGCGCGAACGTGAACTGGACGAATTCCTCTCCTACGGCAGAAACGAGCCGCAGCTGACCGACGAGCTGCGCGCCGTGATCGAAAAGGATCAGAAGGAGCTGGCCGGAAACTTCTGCCGCGGCTGCGGCTACTGCATGCCCTGCCCCGCCGGAATCGAGATCAACAACTGCGCACGGATGTCGCTGATGCTGCGCCGTAGTCCTTCGGATCAGTGGCTTGGGCACGTCTGGCAGAAAAAAATGGAAAAGATCGAGGAGTGCCTGCACTGCAACCGCTGCGCATGCCGCTGCCCGTATCATCTGGACACGCCCGCACTTCTGGCCGCCAATTATGAGGATTACAAGCGGGTGCTCGCCGACAAATCCCTGGTCCGGTGACCCGCGTTTTCCGCACCGCATTCACCGCTTTGCTGAAAGGAAGAAACCGTTACGGAAAACAGGATCCGGAATAACCGGCGCGCCGTCCCGCTGCTGCAGATGGCCGCGTCCATGATGATTTTCGGCAGCATCGGTCCGGTCGTGCGCCGGATCGATCTTTCCTCCGGCATGATCGCTCTGGTTCGCGGCGTGATCGGCACCGTGTTCCTGCTGGCGGCCGGGCTGCTTCTGCACAGAAGAATATCCTTTGCAGCGCTGCGGAAAAATGCGCTGCCGCTGGCGGTTTCCGGCGCGGCGATCGGCTTTAACTGGATCCTGCTGTTCGAAGCCTACCGCTATACGACCATCGCCGCGGCTACGGTCTGCTATTACACCGCTCCGGTATTCGTGATGCTGCTTTCTCCGTTCGTGCTGCACGAGCGGCTGACGGCTGCGCGCGCTGTCTGTGCCGCTGTTTCGCTCGCGGGGATGGCGCTGGTGACGCAGGTGATCCCGGGCGGCTTCGGCGGCGATCTTCGCGGCGCGGCTCTTGCGCTGGGTGCTGCAGCGCTTTATGCCTCCGTCATGATCATCAGCCGGTTTCTGAAAGAGATCAGCGCGATGGATACCACGGTGGCCCAGCTCGGCGCTGCAGCGTTGGTTCTGCTGCCGTATGTCTGCCTGACCGGTCAGCTGCCGACGGCGTTTCCTGCCGCTTCGTTCTGGCCGTTGCTGATTTCCGGCGTGGTGCACACCGGCCTGGCTTATCTGCTCTATTTTTCGGCGATGCAGGGGCTCAGTGCGCAGAGCGTTGCGCTTTGCAGCTATATTGACCCCGTTACCGCCATTCTTTGTTCGGCACTGCTGCTCGGCGAACCGATGAACGTGCTGCAGGCTGCCGGCGCCCTCCTGATTCTGGGGGCCACTTTATTGGGGCAATTAAAAAAACAGGGAAAGGAGCGTTCCGCTCATGAGCATTCTGGAAACTTTTGACGCTTCCGGCGAGGAGATCATCCGGCCGGAGCAGCTTGTCTCAAAACCGGACGGCTTTCCGGAGGTTCTCGTTACCGGATTCAGCCGTTCGGTGACCGATCTGGCCACGCAGCTGCCCGGCGCAGTGCAGATCGACACCCTGCGCGCCGGAATGGAGCTGCCAATCATCGCCGTCCGCCGCAGCGGAAAGACCATCGGCGTCTATCAGTCGCTGATCGGCGGAGCCGCTTCGGCAGGCCTGCTGGAAGAGGTTCTGGCCAAGGGCGCAAAAAAGGTGCTGTTTTACGGCTCCTGCGGCGCATTGGATCGGGATCTGACAGCCGGCCGCGTCATGGTGCCGACCGCGGCGTTCCGTGACGAGGGAACCAGTTACCACTATCTTTCCGCCTCGGACGGAGATTTTGTCGATATCCCGACGGCCGGGCGCCTCGGCGAACTGCTCGACGAGATCGGCGTGCCGTATCTGTACGGAAAGACATGGACGACCGACGCAATCTACCGCGAAACAAGAACGAACGCGGCGCGGCGCCTGAAGCAGGGCTGCCTGACCGTTGAGATGGAGTGCGCCTCCGTGATGGCAGCCGCGCAATTCCGCGGCGCCGAAGTCTATCAGTTCCTTTATGCGGCAGACAGTCTGAGCGGTTCGCGCTGGGATCCCCGCATCCTCGGCCGGCTGCCTGCCGAAGAAAAAGAGCGCTACCTGCGCATTGCACTGGAGATCGCGCAGAGACTCGCGTAAACCGCCCGTTGTCCCGCCGGAGGAGGCTTTGTTGATGGAAAACCTTTTGCTCCGCCCGCTCTGCTCCGAAGACGCCGCCGCTTTTGAAGCGGCTTTTGCCGCGCAGGGCTGGCACAAGCCGCGCAGTCAGTTCGAACGGTATCTGCGGGAACAGCAGTTCGGCCGCCGGTCTGTGGTGGTCGCCGAACTGGACGGCGCTCCCGTTGGCTATATCACCGTCCTTCCCTGCCGGGAATCGGGCCCTTTTGCCGGGAGAGGATTCCCGGAGCTCAGCGATTTCAACGTTCTGAAAGCTTTTCAGCACCGGGGGATCGGCACGCGGCTGATGGACGAGGCGGAACGGATCGCCTTCGCGCAGAGCGATGTCATCACGATCGGCGTCGGGCTGCACAGCGGCTACGGCGCAGCTCAGAGGATGTATGTCCGGCGCGGCTATGTGCCGGACGGCTCCGGCGTCTGGTACCGGGACGAACCTCTGGCCGAAAACGCTCCCTGCCGCAACGACGACGATCTGGTGCTCTATTTTTCCAAAGTCCGCTTGCCTTTCCAATGACAGGAAGGTATAATAAATGAATGGTCAGAAGCCGAAAAACAGGAGGTGAGACTATGCCGCCAAAAAAGAATAAATTCACACAAATTTCGAAGCAGTCGCTGCAGCGCCTGCCGTATTATCTGCGCTACCTGCACGCTCTGCGGAAGAACGGAACAAAAAATGTTTCCGCTCCGGCCATCGCCGCCGCACTGCGCCTGCACGAGGTACAGGTCCGGAAAGACCTGGAGCTGGTGAGCACCACCGGCGGAAAGCCCCGCACCGGTTTTACCGTGGATGAGCTGATCGTCGATATCGAGCGTTTTCTGGGTTACGACAACGTCGATCAGGCGATCCTGGTCGGGGCCGGAAAGCTCGGCCAGGCACTGGTTGCCTACCGCGGCTTTGACGATTACGGGCTGCAGATCATCGCCGCCTTTGACAACGACGAGGCGATCGTCGGACGCGACATCGGCGACAAGCCCGTCTTTCCGATCAGCAAAATGGCCGATCTTTGTCCCCGGCTCGGCGTCCGGATCGGGATCCTGACCGTTCCCGCCGACCACGCCCAGCAGGTGTGCGACGAAATGATCGCAGCGGGGATCCTGGCGATCTGGAATTTTACGCCGGTTCATCTGCAGGTGCCCGAAAACATTCTGGTGCAGAACGAAAATATGGCGGCTTCTCTGGCGCTGCTGCGCAAACACCTCAGCCAGAAGATTGCGAGCGGCGAAGAACTTTCCTGATCCTTCGGGCATTGCTCTCCGCCGTCAGAAAGGAATGGTCGTTCCGTATGAATATTTCCCATCTGAAATATGCCGTGGAAGTAGAAAAAGCGCGTTCCATTTCGCAGGCGGCCGAAAACCTTTACATGGGGCAGCCCAACCTCAGCAAAGCGATCCGGGAGCTGGAAAACGACCTTGGCATCACCATTTTCAAACGCACCTCGAAGGGTGTGATCCCCACCCAGAAGGGCGAGGAATTCCTCGGTTACGCAAAGTCGATCCTGACACAGGTTGAGGAAATGGAATCGCTTTACGATTCCGGCGAACGCGAGCGGCTGCGGCTGAGCATCGTGGTGCCGCGCGCCTCTTATGTGACACAGGCGTTCGTCCGCCTGTGCGCTTCCCTGCGCGAAGAAAAGGAGCTGGAGATCAATTTCAAGGAAACAAACACCACCGAGGCCGTCTCTCTGGTGGCCGACCGCGAATGCAGCCTTGGCGTGATCCGCTACCGCTCCATTTACGAACGTTATTTTGTCAGCCTGCTGACCGGGAAAAGCCTGCAGTACCATACTCTCTGGGAGTTTGAACCTCTGCTGCTGGTCTCGGAGAATCACCCGCTGGCCAGGCAGGAACAGATCCGCGAAGAGGATCTGCTGCCGTACATTGAACTGACACACGGGGATTTTTCCGTGCCGTTTCTCTCCGTTGCCGAAGCACGGCGCACTCCGCAGGAACAGCCGCACAAAAAGATCTGCATTTATGAGCGCGGCAGCCAGTTTGACCTGCTGAGCAGTCTGCCGGAAACGTATATGTGGGTCTCCCCCGTACCGGAAGAAACGCTGCGCCGCTGGCAGCTCGTGCAGCGGCGTCTGGTTTCCGACCGGCCGCGCACCTGCCGCGATGTGGTCATTTACACACAGGGGCACCGGCTTTCTGCGCAGGAACGCCTGTTTCTCTCTTATCTTTCGGATGCGCGGCGGGAATTGTCCGGAGGGAACGGAGAATCGGCCGCGCCGCAGTGATCCCCGCCGCAGAACAGGCCAAACGGTGTGCCCCGCGCAGCATTTGCTATATCATAATTTATATATTTGCCATATAAGAATTATGCTTTACAAGCTGTCGTTAAATCAGTAAAATAGTATTGATAATCAAAATGCGCGTTATTTTGCCATTTTTTAGATCAATCAAGATCAGGAGGAATAAAGATGTATCGGATTCTGAGGAAAAAAGAGCTGAACCCGACCGTGACGCTGATGGATATTGAAGCGCCGCTGGTGGCAAAAAAGGCGGAACCGGGGCAGTTTATCATCCTTCGCGTGGATGAAGCCGGCGAGCGGATCCCGCTGACCGTTGCCGATTTTGACCGCGAAAAGGGAACTGTCACAATTATTTTCCAGATCGTCGGTGCAACCACCAAAAAGCTCAACACGCTGAACGAGGGCGATTCCCTGCACGATTTTGTCGGCCCGCTCGGCACGCCTTCTCATGTGGAAGGACTGAAAAAGGTCGCTGTTGTGGGCGGCGGTGTCGGCTGTGCCATCGCATATCCGATCGCAAAGAAGCTGCATGGTCTGGGGGCGGAGGTTCATTCCGTCGTCGGTTTCCGCAACAAGGATCTGGTAATTCTGGAAGACGAATTCAAGGCCGCCAGCGACAAGCTCGTCATGATGACGGACGATGGCAGCTACGGTTCCAAGGGGCTTGTCACCAACGCGCTGAAGGAACTGATCGATTCCGGCGAGCAGTATGACGAGGTTATCGCCATCGGGCCGCTGATCATGATGAAATTTGTCTGCCAGCTGACCAAGGAATACGGCATCAAGACGGTTGTGAGCATGAACCCGATCATGATCGACGGCACCGGTATGTGCGGCGGCTGCCGGCTGACGGTTGGCGGCCAGACCAAGTTTGCCTGTGTGGACGGCCCCGATTTTGACGGTCATGAGGTCGACTTTGACGAAGCAATGGAACGCGGCTCGATGTACCGCGATTTTGAGCGCCACGCTTACGAGGAAACCTGCAACCTGCTCAACAAGGAGGTCAAATAAGATGCCGAACATGTCTTTGAAAAAGAATCCGATGCCTTCGCAGGCTGCGGACGTCCGCAACAAGAATTTTCTGGAGGTCGCGCTGGGCTACAGCGAGGAACAGGCCGTTGACGAGGCCAACCGCTGCCTGAACTGCAAGAACAAGCCCTGTGTGGGCGGCTGCCCGGTCAACATTGATATCCCGGCGTTCATCGCCCGGATCCGCGAGCGCGATTTTGAAGGCGCTTATCAGATTATCACCAAGTCCAGCTCTCTGCCTGCCGTCTGCGGACGTGTCTGCCCGCAGGAAACGCAGTGCGAGCACAAATGCGTCCGCGGCATCAAAGGCGAACCGGTCGCGATCGGCCGTCTGGAGCGCTTTGTTGCCGACTGGCACAATGCGCATGCCACCGAAGCCGTACAGAAGCCCGCTCCCAACGGCCACAAGGTCGCTGTGATCGGTTCCGGCCCCTCCGGCCTGACCTGTGCCGGCGATCTGGCCAAGAAAGGCTATTCCGTCACCGTGTTTGAAGCGCTTCATACCGCCGGCGGCGTGCTGGTTTACGGTATTCCGGAATTCCGTCTGCCGAAATCCATTGTGCAGAAGGAAGTTGACACGCTCAGCGAGCTGGGCGTCGACGTCGAAACCAACATGGTCATCGGCAAGGTGCTTTCCATCGACGAGCTGTTCGAGATGGGTTACGAGGCTGTCTTCGTCGGTTCCGGCGCCGGTCTGCCCCGCTTTATGGGCATCCCGGGCGAAAGCCTGAAGGGCGTTTATTCCGCCAACGAATTCCTGACCCGCAGCAATCTGATGAAAGCTTATCTGGATGACCCTGTCACCCCGATCAGCAAGGGCGGAAAGGTCGCCGTTGTCGGCGGCGGCAACGTTGCAATGGACGCTGCCCGTACCGCTCTGCGCCTCGGCGCCGAAAAGGTCTACATCGTATACCGTCGCTCCATGGAAGAGCTGCCTGCCCGCCGCGAAGAAGTGGAGCATGCGCAGGAAGAGGGCGTCGAGTTCCTTCTGCTGAACAACCCGGTCGAGGTGCTCGGCTATCATAATCCGGACGACAAGCGCGACCCGAAAAACGGCTGCGTCACCGGTATCCGCTGCATCAGGATGGAGCTTGGTGAGCCGGACGAAAAAGGACGCCGCCGCCCGGTGGAGATCCCCGGCAGCGAATTTGTGCTCGATGTTGATACGGTCGTCATCGCAATCGGCACTTCTCCGAACCCGCTGATCAAGTCCACCACCAAGGGTCTGGAGGTCAACAAGCACGGCGGATTTATCGTCAACGAGGAAACCGGCGCAACGACCCGCGACGGCGTTTTTGCCGGCGGCGATGCCGTTACCGGCGCTGCAACCGTTATTTCCGCCATGGGTGCCGGCAAGACTGCTGCCGCTGCCATTGACGAATACATTCAGTCCAAAGCGAAATAAGTTCCTGCTCTGTTTTTTGAAACGACCGGCAGCCGCGTTTTGCGGCCGCTGCACAAAGAAGCCCGGAAAAGCGTCGCAGCTTTTCCGGGCTTCTTTCATTTTCTTCCGTTTGTATACGGCATCGTTTCAGCGCCGTCTTTTGAAAACGACGATCTCCGCTTCCGACCCGCCTTCCCCGTATTCGCAGACCAGAAGATGATTTTCGTCGGCCGTCAGACCGTAGCACCGGTCGCTGCCCTTTTTGCAGAGCTGATTCCCCAGATAGATTCTGTTATCGTCCCAAAACCGGATCTTCTGCCCGCCCGGGAGCGTATATTCCAGATTGACAAACGAGCCTTTCAGCGCATTCAGATCCGTTACCTCCGGCATATCCTCAATGCCGAGCGCATTGAATTCCGCGATCAGCCCGCCTTTTAACCGGCAGCACGCTTCTCCGCAGCCGCTGCAGCGTTTCTGCCCTTTTTGACGGCAGCACGCAGCGATCATGCACTCTCCGCCGAAGGGATATCCGTCTGTTGCGGCGCACCCCGCGCAGGACTCTCTGAATCCGCATTGGGTGCAATCCGCACCGCATTTTGTTGGTTCCATCCTGTTTCATCCTTTCCTTGATTCCGCAGGCGCCGGTTTACAGCGGCTTGCCTGCTTATTTCATGTATTGCTCCGCTTGTGCCCGATCTACGGCGGTCAGCTCCACCCATGCGGGGCGGAATCCGCTTTTTATGGCGTTCCGGGCGGAGCGGATATTCGACCATGCACAGCAGTAAAAGGGGACTTTTCCGCGCTGCAGAATCTCTGCCGCCAGCCGGCTCGTCAACGCAGAAGCGATGCCCCTGCGGCGGTATTCCGGCAGAACGTCGATACCGATCTGCCACATTTCTTCTCCGTCCGCCGAACTGCCGGCCAGCCCGATCATCTTTTCCCCGTCAAACGCCGCCGCTCCCAGAACATCCAGCTCTTTTCGGGCTTCGCACAGCGCGTTCCGCCATTGAGGCAAATAGAGTCCTGCAAAATCCGGCTGTGTCAGGATCCTGATTTCATAGCTGCACGGCAGAGGCTTCAAAAGACCGGCATCCGGCAGAAAATATTCCGCCATGAAGCAGGTCAGCTTTCCGTATTTTGCAAACTCCTCCGTCAGCAGATGGAGCCTCGGCGTTAAGAAGCTTTCAAAAAATGTGCCGTTCGATTTTTCTTCGCGCTCCAGATACTGTTTCACAAAACCGGCCGCGCGTTCATCGACCGAAGCGACGACATTGTTTCCGTAGCTGCAAAGGTTGCAGAAAAACGGCAGCGCAAGGTATTTTCTTGCCCGGCTGTTTTTCTGCGAGATCACCACGATATTGTGGTCTGCGCTGAAATCCTCCGGACGGCAGTTCATATCATACGCCTGCTGCTGAAGCGCGATCCGCATGATCTCTTCGTTTGTCATGTCTGTTCCCCCTCTTGCACATCAAATTTCCGCTCTTGCTTCGCCGCCGGCAGCGGGATTACACAGTAAAAATTACCGTCTTTTCTCTGTCATTTCATTGTCCCGCGTCCTGATAGCTTCGGCGGTGCAGCCGTTGATTGCATCAGACGTTGAGGGCATGCAGAGAGTGGCAGCTGCAATTCAACGCATTCCGTGCAGCTTTGACGGTCATCCCCGTATCACTTCCGTTTTCAGAACAGTGTAATTTGCTCCTGCCTGTTTGATT
>JAQXJH010000015.1 GCA_029008595.1 Bacillota bacterium | reverse complement strand
AACGGAAACTATGGTATGATTTTTTGAGATACTACCCTGTGCGCTTTCAAAGGCAAAAAGCGATTGGGAATTACATTGCGGATTTCTATTGCGCAAAAGCAAGACTGGTCATTGAACTGGACGGCGGTGGACATTATACAGCGGAGCTGGGTAGAAAAGATGAGATGCGTACAAAAGACTTAGAGTCTATGAATCTAACGGTAGTGAGAATTTGCAATCTGGATATTGACCGCAATTTTAGTGGTGTATGCGAATATATTGATCTGACTGTCAAGCGTCTCTCCCTCAGTCAGCTTCGCTGACAGCTCCCTCATCAGAGGGAGCCTTGGGATCGCGACGTATTCGGCATCCAAAACAGTTTCGTTCAGAATGCCCTCATCAGAGGGAGCCTTGGGGATCGCGACGTATTCGACATCCAAAACAGTTTCGTTCGGAACGCTCTCATCAGAGGGAGCCTTGGGATCGCGACGTATTCGACATCCAAAACAGTTTCGTTCGGAACGCCCTCATCAGAGGGAGCCTTGGATATTCCAACCCCAACACATAACATGAAAAACCGACCTATGATCGTAACCATAGATCGGTTTAACTGTTTTATGAACACCTTTTTAAACGGCGCCGGAGTTTTTTTGCGTGTGCTTTTCGGGAGGGCAGACGGCGGATATCAGGCGTCCGTCGGCTGCAGATGCAGCGTGAACGAGAATTCCGTTTCATCCAGACGGTACGGCTTCAGCAGCTCCGGACCGCAGCTGTTCGAGCCGATGCCGCTCATTCTGTAATCGAGGCAGAGAACGTTGCTTTCGCAGGGGACAAGCTCGTAGTTATGCGCCTTTGCCGTCAGCTCCTCCTGTGTAAAGCGGGAAAAGTTAAAGCTGAACGGCGTATCTGCCCAGGCGAGCAGGCGGCCGCCCGCCAGCACGTATTCACAGCCGAAGTGGCTGGAGTTTTCCTGCGGACGGATGTAATCCTCATGCATGGCGGAACAGTCGGAAACGAATTTGCCGGGGAACGTGGCGCGGTGCTTATCGCAGTAGCTTTCGCCGGGGCCAAAGCCGAAATATTCGCAGGAGGAGTCTTCCTTCGGCAAAAAGAGACGAAGTCCGAAGCGGGGCAGGAACGGCAGACTGCCGCTGCGCGTTCCGTTCAGCTTTGCGGTGACGCTTCCGTCCGGAGAAACGTGCCATTCCGTCTGCAGCGTCAGACTGCGGCAGCGGGAGACGGCCGCAAGCGAGACCTCGCCGCGGATCACGACGTCGCTGCCCTCGGCGGTGCAGACCGGCCCGTAGGCGCGGGAAACGGAACGGTCATAGCCCATCTCCTGCCATTCGCGGCGGATGTTGCGGTCGTTATCGGTCGGCGCGCGCCAGATGTTGTATTCCATCGGCCGGGTGATCAGCGGACGGTTCTGCACGGTCATGGAGGAAAATACGCCGGTCAGGCAGTCGAATTCGTAACGGAAGCTGCTGCCGGTGATCACGATCCGCTCGTCATCTGCCGTGAATTCCGCGCGGCGCGATCTGCGGGAGGAGAGGCGCAGCTCCTGCAGACGAAGATTTCCGGCTCCGGCGGCCGAAAGATCGAAGGAATCGAACCCCAGCAGGTGACCGGCAGGCAGCACACCGTCCGCGCGGCTCTGCAGCGTTTCCACCCGGAGAATGCACCGGCCGTTCTGCGCAAGCCGCAGCGGCAGCACAAAGCTGCGGCTCCGGTGCGGCGGGATCTGCAGGCTGCGGGAAGAGATCCTGCCCTGCTGCACCGCCTCGCCGTCGCGTTCCAGCACCCAGCGGATCTGCGCGAAACGGGAAGCGTCGGTAAAATCGCGGATGTTGTGCAGCGTCAGCGTGCGGCTTTCCCGGTCGAACGTGGCGCGCAGCGGCCGCTGAACGTTTTTGAATTCCTTCAGGCCGGTGTGCGGGGTGCGGTCGGGATACACAAGACCGTCCATGCAGAAATTTCCGTCGTGCGGGAACTCGCCGGAATCGCCGCCGTAACGGTAGACCGGCCGGTTTTCCGTGCTGATCCCGGCGAAAACCGCATGGTCGCACCATTCCCAGACGAATCCGCCGCAGGCGGTGTCATATTTTTCGATCACCTGATAGTAATCCTCAATATCGCCGGGGCCGTTGCCCATGGCATGGACATATTCGCACTGAATAAACGGCTTGTCCGGGCTGCTTTCGCAGTAATCGATCATCTCCTGTACGGAGGCATACATGCGGCTGTGCAGATCGACGGGAGAATAATCGGGCGTATAGCCGCTTGCCGGGTAGCGGCAGCTTTCGTAATGCGTCAGGCGCGTGGGATCCTTCTGCTTTGTCCAGTGCAGCGCAGCGGCAAAGTTTTCGCCGTAGCCGGATTCGTTCCCCATGCTCCAGATGACAACACAGGCGTGGTTTTTATCGCGTTCCACCAGGCGCTGCACGCGGTCGAGCACCGTTTTTGAGAATCGCGGGTCGTTGGCGAGCAGCCCGAATACGCCGTCGTCTTCATAGCCGCCGCTCTGCGTACAGACGCCGTGGCATTCCTGGTCTCCTTCATCGATCACATAAAAGCCCATTTCGTCGCAAAGCTCATAAAAAACCGGCGCGTTGGGATAGTGCGAGGTGCGGATGGCGTTGATGTTGTGCAGCTTCATCAGCTCCAGATCGCGTTTCATTTCCGCCAGCGTCACCGCAGAACCGTTGACGGGGGAGCTGTCGTGCCGGTTTGTGCCGCGGAATTTGATCTTCTGACCGTTGAGCAGCACAACGGCGTCCCGGACGGCGATGCTGCGGACTCCGACGCGCAGCGGGATGGTCTCCCCGGGGCAGACGAGCAGCAGCGTGTAAAGCGACGGCTGCTCCGCGTTCCAGAGCACCGGCTGCGGCAGTGCGAAGCTCAGAGCGGAAGCTGCGGCCGGCCGTCGGTCAAGCTCGGTTCCGTCGGGGGCGATCAGCACGCCCTCCACCGGGATCTCGCCGCCGGAAAACGTGAGCGAAACGTTGATTCCGGCGCTGCCGTCCGCTGCGACCGGCGTCTGCACCGTAATATCCCGGATCGCGTCGAGCGGCCGTTCCAGCAGGTAGAGCTCACGGAAAATGCCGCTCATGCGCAGCTTGTCCTGATCCTCAAAGTAAGAGCCGTCGCACCATTTGAGCACAAGCACGGCCAGCGTGTTGGAACCGTTTTGCAGCAGCGCCGTAACGTCGAATTCACTGGTGGAATGCGGAACCTGACTGTAGCCGACGAAGGCGCCGTTGAGCCAGAGGTAAAAGGCGGAATCGACGCCTTCCAGATTCAGCAGATAGCGGCAGTCCGGCCGGGGGGAGAAGGAAAAATCGCGCAGATAGGCGCCGCAGGGGTTCTGCGCCGGGACAAACGGCGGGTCATAGGGGAACGGGAAATTGATGTTGGTATATTGATGGCGGTCGACGCCGTAATTCTGCCATACGGCAGGCACCGTGACTTCGGAAAAACCGCTGCGCAGAAAATCCGGTTCCCAGAAGCTGTCGCGCAGGGTGCGCACATTTTCGTAAAAGCGGAACTGCCAGCTGCCGCAAAGACTGAAGAAGCGTTCGGAACGGCTGCGCTCCGCAGGGACGGCGTTTTTTGCCGCCTTTTCTGAGGCATACGGGATGTAATAGGAGCGCGGCGCCTCGGCGCCGACATGCAGAACAGCAGGATCTTCAAAATAATTTTTGATGAGCACGTCCATTCTTCCTTTCCTGATAAGACAGTGCGCCGCGCACACGGTGCGGCCGTTTTTTTAATCATATCACACAGGATGATAAAAATATATGGATTTTTGAACGAACGGCATGAAAAAATGATGCGCGGAGAATAGAAAACAGGAGAAGTTTGCTTTACAAACGAAGAAAAATATGGTATTCTGACGCGCTTCTCGCCGCTGCGGGCTTGTAAATTGCCGGCGCGGCGGATATAATGATAACAGAAGGATCGCCATATTGATGAAAGGATGATGTTTCGATGGATAACGCAATGCACTGGGATCTGCGGCGCATGTTCCCCACGGATGAGGCGTGGCGCACAAAGCTGCAGGAGACCCTTGCGCTGGCCGACGAACTGGCGGCGCAGAAAGGTCACGCGGCTTCTTCGGCGGAGGAGCTTTGCAGAACGGCCGCTCTTTATGAAAAGGTGGAAGAGGGCTTTGACGATCTCGGCGTCTTTTCGAACTGCAATTTTGATCAGGATATGTCCGACACGGCGGCAAAGGAACTGAACGAAACGTTCCGCAATGCGGCGACCGGGGTCGGGGAAAAGCTGTCGTTCCTTGCGCCGGAGCTGATGCAGTATTCGCAGGAGGATTTTGACCGTTACTGCGCCGAAAAGCCGGAACTGAAGCAGTATGCGTCGTTTGCAAAGGACTTCTTTGCCCGCAAGGAGCATGTTCTGCCCGACGAGCAGGAAACGCTGATGGTGCGCATGAGCGATATCGGCGGTTCCTTTGTGCGCGTGTTTGAGGATTTGATGGTCAACGACGTAGAATATCCGGTCGTCAAAGCGCCGGACGGCAGTGATTTTGAAGCGAACGAAGCCAACTACGGCGTTGCGCTGACCAATCCGGACCGGGAGTTCCGCGCGGCGTATTTCAAGGCGCTGCTCGGAACCTATAAAAAGCACGGCAATACGCTCACCAGCTGCTATTACGGCTCCGTCAAAAACGATGTGTTCACGGCAAAAAGCCGGCACTACGCCAGCGCACGCGCCATGTCGATGGAGGACAACTTTATTCCGGAGGCGGTGTATGATAATCTGATCGCGACCGCCCGCGCCAACACAAAGCCGATGTGCGAATATGTTGAGCTGCGCCGTCAGGTTCTCGGCTTGCCGGATGTTCATTTTTACGACCTGTTTGTGCCGATGGTGAAGGAGACCGACCGCAGATATACCTATGAGGAAGCGCAGCAGCTGGTGCTCCGGGCAACGGCTGTGCTCGGAGAGGATTACACCGCACTGGTGCAGCGCGCCTTTGATGAACGCTGGATCGATGTGTATCCGGCCAAAAACAAGCAGACCGGTGCCTATTCCACCGGTTCCTACACTTCGTCGCCGTATGTGCTGCTCAACTTTACCGGCACACTCAACGATGTGTTCACGCTGGCGCATGAGCTGGGCCATTCGATGCACACCTGGTTTTCAACGCACAGCCAGCCGCTGCTCTATGCCGGCTACAGCCTGTTCTGTGCCGAGGTCGCTTCCACGCTCAATGAACAGCTGCTCAGCGCATACCTGCTGCAGCACGCGCAGAGCGATGACGAGCGGGCGCTGCTGCTGGACAAAAAACTCAACGATCTGCGTTCTACGTTTTACCGCCAGACGATGTTTGCCGATTTTGAAAACGAAACGCACCGCATGGTGGAGCAGGGCAAGCCGCTGGTGCCATCTGCGCTCAACGAGCTGCACGGAAAGCTCAATCAGCTTTATTACGGCCCCGACTTTGTCGTCGATGAGGAGCTGACGGCGGAATGGTCGCGGATCCCGCATTTTTACCGTGCGTTTTATGTGTATCAGTACGCGACCGGGATCGCGGCCTCTACGGCGATCGCGCACCGGATCCTGACGCTCGGCGCGCCGGCTGTGGCCGATTACCGCAAATTCCTCTGCGGCGGCAGCAGCCTGCACCCGATCGAACTGCTGAAGCTCGCCGGTGTGGACATGGCTTCTCCGCAGCCGGTGCTCGATACCGTGGCGGAATTCGAGACCACGCTCGAACAGCTGAAGCCGCTGCTGAAAAAATAATGCCGACAGAAAGGCCGTTGTAAATTACAGACGGATATTCTGCGGACAAATATTCGATTCGGATTTTCAAAACCGGAACGGTTTATTATCGTAAGGCGGAAATGAGAAGAGACGACGGAGGAGAGGCTATTATGCAGCAGCTCAGAATGCTATGGACAAATGACGGGATACCCGCTAAGGAGCCTGTTTTGTCGGCCGGCCTGCAGGTGGTCAATTTCACAGAACTCAACGACGCCAAGAACATATGGCTGGATCTGGTTCAATATGGGCTTTCCTCCAAGCGCGAGGATGAGTCTTACTACGAAAAAATCATGGTTCATTGGCCGCATTATCAGCCGGACAAATGCTTTTTTCTTTTAGAAAACGGGAGGGCCGTGGCAACCGCAACGGTGATTTGCGATTATGAAAAAGCCGACGGTTATATTCACATGGTTGTTTGCCATCCCGATAGCCGTGGAAAAGGGTTTGGTACGATACTGAACGAGATATGCCTGTACACGTTAAAAGCACAAAACATGAAAACTGCCAGCCTTACCACCGATGATGCACGTATTCCCGCTATCAAGAGTTATTTGAGGGCAGGTTTTGTGCCGGATGTTTCAACTGCCGATTTTAAGGAGCGTTGGGATAAGGTCATGAAGCAAATACGGATCTGAATTATTTGGCAGTCTGTTGAAGATTTACGCCCAAAAAGCAAGCCCCGCCGTTGAAGGCGGGGCTTGCTTCAGTTTTCCAGCTCTTCTTCCAGCCGGAGAATGACAGTGCTCATTTTTACATCAAGGGCACAGCAGATCCGATAGAGAGTTTCCAGAGTGGGCTTTCTTTCTCCGCGCTCAATTGCGCTCAGATGGCTTCTGCCGATGTCGGCCAAGCCGCTCAGAACTTCCTGTGACATGCCTTTTTGCTGCCTGAAAAAAGCGATG
>JAQXJH010000014.1 GCA_029008595.1 Bacillota bacterium | reverse complement strand
GCTCTGCCGTCCGGCTGTTTTTCGTTCGATGAAGCAAAGGAGCAAAGCTATGCCGCCGTCTGCAGCTCCGACACGCTTTGCGAATCAGAGTGTACAATGATCTTCAGCCGGTGAGCGGAACAGTACAGTGAAACAAAAATCAGATTTCCGGAAGGTGAAGCTTTTTCCAGAAGGATCGTTCCGCCCTGGAATTCGTCTGCCGCGGAATTCTGGATCCGGAATCCGTCGCAGGCAACCAGATGTTCCGCGTATTTTTTTGCGAGTGCAGGTGCATTATCGTTGATCCAATAACTGTATTCCAGGTGAGCTGCAGACCGGCTCACAGAAGATCGGAATGAAGTCAGGCGGGATTCTTCGCAGACGGCAGAGAAAGAACAAATCTGATTGTCCTGAACGATGTAATATTTCTGAGCTGCCGCCTGCCGCAGCAGCGATTGAGTGATGCTGAAAGTCAGAAGAATAAACAGTACCGCAGCCCCGACAAAGAGCAGTACCATGGTGCGGCTGCTCAGTTTTTTCTCGTTCGCAGCAGTCTGAAGCTTCAACGGACGGTCATACGGCATGGAATAATGAGAACACAGAAAAACGATCAGTGTAACCGGCCAGATACAGAACAGGATGCTCTTGCAGAGCGAGTGAAGGAAAGCGATCGAAACAGGAAGATTTCCAACAGTACCCCGATAAGTAATCCGAATGCCGAGCAGCTTTTTCCCGAGCGTAACGCCGCGGAAAAGACAATCGCAGATCAGTTGATACAGCCAGAGAAAAATGAACAGAGCCAGAGACGGCAGAAAGAACGGCAAAGTGTTCAAAGGTTTGCCCAAAAGCAGAAAACAAGGCGCCAGAAGGATGAGCAGAAAAACAAAATCGATCCCGGCGGCAAAAATCCTTTTTGTCTGGAGGTCTTTCCTGTTGATTTGTTCGATAACACAGGGGTTCGTTCCGTAGCTTCCGTAATCGGGAATTCCCATCTGCATTCCGCCCTTCTCTTCCTTATTTGGTCAGGTATGCCTTGCTGTTTTTACTATACTATAAAAAGAAACAGAAATCAACAAAACAGAACGTTTTTGTGCGGCGCGTCCGCCTTTTCAGCGGGTACATCCCAAAGCATTCTGAAAGAGGGGGCCGATCCGCTGCGAGAACATGACCGTTCTTGATCGCAGCAGGGCATTGCCCTGCACTTTTTCCGGACAGAACGCCCTTCTGCCGCATAAGATAAGACGAGGAAACAGCGCTTGCGCTGCGGAATCGGAAGCATTCCCATCCGGCAGAAAGGAGAGAAAAGCATTGAAAAGGGACTTGATCATTGTCAGTTCAATCACATATGCAATGAAAGGAAAAGAATTGCTGCAAAAACACGGATTTCAAGCATATATTGCCCGTCTGCCTCAAAAGGAAGAGGGAACGGGATGCGGATATTGTGTTTATGTCAGCCGGGATACAGATCTTGCGGAGAAAATCCTGCGCAACGGAGGGATCCGGATCCTCGGCAGAATGGTTTCCGAGGTGGATTGACCGCCGGAAACGGAAGGAATGGTGTTGAGATGGTCTATCTTGATAACGGCGCGACCACTTATCCCAAACCGCCGCAGGTGCGTGCGGCCATGGGGGAGGCGATGCTCCGCTTTGGAGCGAACCCGGGGCGTGCGGGTCACGCTATGGCAATGCAGGCGGCCGAAGCAGTTTTTCGCACCAGAGAATCCGCTGCGGAACTGTTTCATGCCGCCGGGCCGGAAAATGTGGTCTTCACGCTGAACTGCACCGAGGCGGTCAATTTTGTTCTCAAGGGGCTGCTGCGTCCCGGTGACCATGCGGTCATTTCCTGCCTGGAGCACAATGCGGTCCTTCGTCCCCTCTGGAATCTTGCAAAGCAGGGCGTTTCCTATACGGCCGCCCGCGTTTTCCCGGGAGATGATGACCGCACTCTGGCATCTTTTGCAAGCTGCATCAAACCGAACACCCGGCTGATTGCCTGCACCCACGCCTCAAATGTCTGGGGGATCCGTCTGCCGGCCGAACGGCTGGCTCAGCTGGCGCACGAGCACGGAGCGGCTTTTTTGCTGGATGCGGCGCAAAGCGCAGGTGTTGTACCGATTGATCTGCGCAGCCTGCAGGCGGATTATCTCTGCTGCGCAGGGCATAAGGGACTTTACGGCCCGATGGGCACCGGCATGCTTATTTTTTCGCCCGGTGCGGAGCTGCAGCTGAATACGCTGTTGGAAGGCGGCACGGGGAGCGCGTCGGCATCCCCGGAACAGCCGCAGATACTGCCGGACCGGTTTGAAAGCGGAACCGGGAATACCCCCGGTGTGGTCGCTCTGGGAGCGGGCATCCGCTTTGTCCGGCAGAAGGGAGAGAAAAAAATTCTGCAATATGAAATGGATCTGATCCGCCGGCTTTACCACCGGCTGGAGAAAGACCCGAACGTGATCCTGTATACCGCGGAACCGGACGATGAACATTATGTGCCGGTGCTTTCGTTCAATTATGACGGCATGACCAGCGAAGAGACCGCCGCGCGGCTGAACCGGGCAGGTTTTGCGGTGCGCGCCGGGCTTCACTGCGCGCCGCTGGCTCATCAGTGGGCGCAAACGCTGCAGACGGGGGCAGTACGGTGCGCGCCGTCGGTCTTTACGCGGCCGGAGCAGCTGGATGCATTTGCAAAGCAGCTTACTTTGCTTAAAAATCGCGGATAGACTTGAATTTCCGTTGAGTTATGGTAAAATGATAAAGGTACGGGCAAAACATTACTGTGCAGGGCAAACAAAAAGAGGCGGATGCTGCCGGAAAGGCATGGCGGAGAACATGGATACTCTCCAGGATTTGTGGATGCAATTTATAGCGGTGCTGAGCACGATGCGTTGGAACGACGTGCTCGACATTGTTTTGATTTCGTTTATTATTTATAAGGCAATCCAGCTGGTTCGCGACACGCGGGCTGCGCAGCTGGTCAAGGGCATTCTGATTCTTGCGATCCTGTACGGGATCGTCCGGCTGACCAAGCTGGAAATGATGCAGATCCTTTTTGACAATCTGGTTCTGCAGGTTGGAATTTTTTCCGTGATCGTGCTGTTTCAGAACGAGATCCGTCACGCGTTGGAGCAGATCGGCCGCAGCAAGCTGAGCAATCTGAAAATTCTCGGGATCAATTCGGGAACGGAAAACGAAACGGTTTCCGCCACGCTGACCATCCGTGCGGTGGCCAACGCGTGCCAGCAGCTGCGCAATCTTCGCATGGGAGCGCTGATCGTTTTTGAACGGGAGACCAGCCTCGGGGAGATCGTGCGCAGCGGCACCATCATCAACGCGGAGCCTTCCGCCGAGCTGATCGGCAACGTGTTTTTCAACAAAGCGCCTCTGCACGACGGAGCTGCGGTCATCCGCGGCAATCGCCTCTACGCGGCGGGCTGCATTCTGCCGCTGACGCAGAATACAGAAATCAGCAGCGAGCTGGGAACACGCCACCGCGCCGCGATCGGGATGAGCGAAGCGTCTGATGCGATCGTTGTAGTCGTGTCTGAAGAAACGGGAAATATTTCTATTGCCCGCGGAGGCCGTCTGACCCGCAATTACACAAAAGAAACATTGATTTCTGCGTTGGAATCCCTTCTGATCAGCGATCATTCCGGCGGAAAGGGCAGTGAAAAGCGTCTTTTCCCAAAACCCTCCAGAAAGAAAGAACATAAAGGCTGATGGCCGGTTGTTTGCATAAAAAACGCTGTGCATCCATTCATTCTGCCCGTGGAAAGGTAAGGTTTATGCGATGAAAAAGAAAAAGAACGCCCCACCGGTTTCGCCGCAGAAAACACCGGCGGATGCGACAGATATTGAAAATATGGATCTTGAACAGGAAGCTGCCGGAGAGGAAAAGGCAGCCCAAACGTCCGCGGGAAAAAAATTTCGTTTCAGCGCTCTGTTTGACAATAATTATTTTGTCCTGATCCTTTCGGTTTTTTGCGCATTTGTCTGCTGGGTCGCCGTTTCATCGTCGGCGTCCAGCGAAGAGGTTACCCGGGTCATTGCGGATGTGCCGATCGATTATTCGCTTCCGTCCAGTATTTCGGGCGATCTGGGGCTGCAGGTGATCAATACCCCAACATCACAGAGCACTGTGAATGTTACGATCACGGGGAAGAAATATATTGTCGGCCAGATCACCAAGGACGATCTGACGGCAAGCGTCAGGCTGTCTGATGTGACCGGAACGGGCACCTACCGTGCAGAGGTCCGGGCACAGGCGGCGGGGAAATTAACGAATTTCACCGTTTCTTCGGTCGATCCGGGGTATATCAATGTGCGGCTGGATCGGACGATCTCCAAGGAATATTCACTGGGGATCAAAACAAACGCGTATCAGGCGGAAGAAGGCTACACGCTTCTGCAGCCGCGCCTTTCCAGTCTGAAGGATACCATCAAGATCACCGGCCCGACGACCGATCTGGACGAGATCGCAAGAGTTGTTGCCATTACCGACGAAATCCCGGCGGTGGTCAGCAAAACGGGGAATTATCAGGCGCAGGTCGTTTTGTATGACGCAAATGATCAGGTGATCAACAACCCGGCTTTGGAGCTGGAATTTACCGAGGCCGAAGTTACCATCGTTGCAATGCAGCTGAAAAGGCTCCCGGTTGAAGTATCTCTCCTCAATGCGCCGAACGGCGCCGAAAATATCGCGATCAGGCTGTCGCCGTCTTCCGTGCAGGTTTCCGGCGCGAGCGATGTTTTCTCGACCCTCAGCGTGCTGAATGTGGGTACGATCGATTTTTCGAAGGTCAACATCGAAAACACGGAATTTGTCTTTGATCTCAGCGCTGCGCTGCCAAGCGGCTGTTCGCTGGAGGATGATGTTGCCGAGGTCAAGGCGACCGTCAACCTCTCCGGCATGCGGACCCGTGAGTTTGATGTAACGAATATCACGTTCGAAAAGCCATCCGACAGCGATGCAGGGATCCGCGTTTTGACCAAAACGATCCATCTGACGATCACCGGCCCGGCAGAGCAGATTGAAGGCATCACGGCGGAAGACGTCAGTGTTGTGATCCAGCTCGACGAGGAGCAGCAATCCACCGGAAAACATGAGATCCCCGTCACCGTGCAGATCGACGGAGGAGACCGCTGCTGGGTCTACGGCTCTCCGACGGTGTTTGTGCAGATAACAGGCAGCACCTCTTCCGGCTGAACCGACCCGTTTTTCAGGCACCTCTGCAGGGGGTGCCTTTTTTCATGCACAGGGTGTTTTCCCGTCTCATATTCTGTTATTGCCGGTGTATTTGTTCCGGCATGCGAGAGAAGGGTTGTCCATGAAAGCGGGAATTGCATTGATCGGCGAAGGCGCAGGGGCGGCCGGTGTCTGGCAGGCGATGTGCGCGCTGCACCTTTCCGCTCTGCCGCTGCTTGCGGTGGATGATACGGCCTTGCCGCTGCTCTGCCGGCTGATTTGCCGGAAATATCATCTTTCGCCGCGCAGGCAGAAACGAATGGAGCAGGGCGGTCCTGCCGCGCGGCTGGAGCTGCTGCGGCTTGCGCACTGGCTGCGCCGGCACGCGGACGCAAAGCCGCTGACGCCGGGAGCGCTGCTTTTTTTCTTTTCGGGCGGGCCGGTGCTGATCTGTGCACCGGGAACCGACGTTTTCCTTTCCGGCGGAAAACAGGTCTGCAGCAATGACAGGGAACTGCTGCTGAGCGTGATGCGCGCTTCGCGTATGGCAAAAAACGAGCCGGCTGCCGGCGTCTGGCCGTTATGTGCGGCAGGGGCGGAAAAAACGGTTGTGTTTCTGCTGAATGTACGGCGGCCGTATCACGGTGTGCAGCCGTCGTTTCGGATTGCCGTTACAGCGCAGGGGGAACATGCGGCAGACGAGGTGTTTCTCCGGCTCTGGCAGCGAAGGTCAGAGCTGTATGACGCGCTGCTTTTCTGACGTTGATTCTGTTGCGTTTTTTGTTGAATTTATACGCCTGAAATGTTAAAATAAAAAGAATAAAGAAAAGAGAAGGAAGAAAACGGCAGATGAAACAGTGGCTGATCACAAAAGCGGATAAGACGAAGGCGGCAGAATTGGCCGAAGAAAACGGTTTTTCGCCGTTTTTAACGCTGCTGCTGATGGCGCGCGGATACGATACGCCGGAAAAGATCAGCCATTTTCTGCAGGCAGACGAATGGGATGACCCCATGCTGCTCAAGGACATGGACAAAGCGGCTGCGCGGATCCTGCGTGCGTTGGATTCCTTTGAGCGGATCGTTATTTACGGGGATTATGATGCCGACGGCGTCACCTCAACGGCGCTGCTGTATTCTTATCTGGAACAGCG
This sequence comes from Bacillota bacterium, assembly GCA_029008595.1. GTDB lineage: Bacteria > Bacillota > Clostridia > Oscillospirales > Acutalibacteraceae > CAKXIK01. The sequence goes on along the minus strand of JAQXJH010000014.1, from coordinate 5,901 downwards.
CGGCGGCAATGTGGGGTATTTTATTCCCGACCGTGAAGCGGACGGCTACGGGATGAACCGCGGCGCCGTCAAACGGCTCGCCGAAGAAGGTGCCCGGCTGATCATTACGGTGGACAACGGGATTTCTTCGGCAGACGAGGTGGCTTATGCCGCCGAACTGGGGGTGGATGTCGTTGTTACCGACCACCATACCCCGCCGGAGATCCTTCCGCAGGCCGCGGCGGTGGTCAATCCGCATCGGCCGGGGTGTTCCAGCCGTTTCAAAAATCTGTGCGGAGTCGGCGTTGTGCTGAAGCTCGTTTCGGCGCTGGAGGGCGCTGAGCTCGATCCGGAAGCATTGTTTGAAAACTTTGCGGATTATGCGGCGATCGGGACAGTCGGCGATATCGTTCCCCTGCAGGGGGAAAACCGCAGGATCGTCCGGGAAGGGCTTTATCAGATCGCCAACAGCGAAAAGCCCGGGATCCGCGCTCTATTGGAAAAGACGGGACTGCAGGGAACACTTTCGACAGGGAACCTTTCCTTTACGATCGTGCCCCGCATCAACGCGGTGGGGCGAATGGGTTCTTCGGACCGTTCGGTCAGGCTGCTGCTGTCCGATTATGAAGAGGAAGCGCTTTCTCTCGCGGATGAAATGGAGCAGGAGAACGCCGAGCGGCAAAAACAGGAGCAGCTGGTGCTGGAGCAGGCGATGGAACAGCTGCACAGGGAGCCGCGCCGCCAGCTGGAGCGGGTGATCGTCGTCTGGGGAGAAGGCTGGCACCCGGGCGTGCTGGGGATCGTTGCTTCCCGCATTACAGAAAAATTCGGAAAACCGAGCGTTGTGCTTTCGGTGAACGGAGCAGAGGCGAAAGGCTCCTGCCGCAGTATCGCAGGCTTTTCCATCATCCGTGCGCTGACCGACTGCGCACCGCTGCTTTCCCGTTTCGGCGGCCATACGCTTGCGGCGGGGCTGACTCTGCAAACAGAAAAGCTGGAGGAATTTTTCAGCGCGGTCAATCGGTGCGCCGCGCAGCAATGTCCGCAGATGCCGATGCCGCAGATCAGTATTGACTGCAAACTGAAACCGGAAGGGCTTTCGGTGGCGTTGGCGGCGGAACTGGAGCAGCTGGAGCCGTTCGGGGCGGGGAATCCCACGCCGGTGTTCGCGCTGCTGCAGCTGGAGCTGAAGGAAATCCGTCCGGTGGGCGGCGGCAAGCATCTCCGCCTGTTGTTTTCGCGTGACGGCGCTTCTGTATCTGCTATGCTTTTCCGCACCACGCCGCAGGAATTCCCCTTTGTTCCGGGCGATGTTCTCGATCTTGCGGTAACGCTGGAACGTTCGGAATATCGCGGAGAAGAACAGCTTTCGGTATTTATCCGTGATTATCGTCCCGCCGGGCAGGAGGCGGAGATCCTGTTTGCTCAGAAGCAGAATTACGAGGCTTTTGCCCGGGGAGAAGACGCCGATAAAGCATCCATGCTCCCGGACCGCGCACAGCTTGCCGCCGTTTACCGGCTGCTGCAGCGTGAGCAGAATAAGCCGCGGACGATGGAATATCTTTGCAGTCGGCTGCAGAACGAAAAAATCGGTTATGATAAGCTTACCATTGCGCTGATCGCCATGAAGCAGGCCGGCCTGCTGCGGATGGAACGGGACGCAGATACCCTGACGGTATCCCTCTGTACCACAAACGGAAAGGTTCCGCTGGAACAGGCGCCTATCCTGCAAAGGCTGCGCGCGCAGTAGTCCCCTTTGAGAAAGGAATGTTGCACATGGCAGAAGAAATTCAGAAACAAACGGAAGACGAACAGGAACGGGAAGTCGCCGAAAAGCGTGCCGTTCTGCAAAAGGCCCTTGAGGCAGGCAACCGTCCTTTTGACATGCAGCGGATCGAGTCTGCGTATCAGCTGGCAAAGGCCAAGCATTCCGGCCAGTTCCGCCAGTCCGGTGAGCCTTATATCATTCACCCGCTTGCCGTTGCAACGATCGTTGCCGAACTCGGCATGGATACCGAATCCGTGATGGCGGCTCTGCTGCACGACGTGGTGGAGGATACCGATATCTCTCTGGAACAGATCGAAAAACAGTTTGGAAAAGAGATCGCTTCGCTGGTGGACGGGCTGACCAAACTGGGGCGGATCCCGTATTCCTCGCGTGAGGAGCAGCAGGCGGAAAACATCCGCAAAATGCTGATCGCCATGGCGGACGATATCCGCGTGATCATCATCAAGCTGGCCGACCGGCTGCATAATATGCGGACGATCCGGTTCAAACCGCCGCAGAAGCAGCGGGACACCGCTCTGGAGAGCATGGAGGTCTTCGCGCCGATCGCTCACCGCCTCGGTATCCGGACCGTCAAGGAGGAGCTTGAGGATCTTTCCATCCATATTCTTGACCCGATCGCTTATGAGGAGATCGAAAAGAATCTGAATATGCGCAAAGCGGAGCGCGACGATTTTATCCGCCTGACCAAGCAGCGCATTTTCGACCGCGTTTCGCCGATGATCCCGAATATTTATCTGGAAGGGCGCGTCAAGAGCATCAACGGAATTTACCGCAAGATGTATGTGCAGGGAAAATCCTTTGATGAAATCTATGACATTTACGCCGTCCGTGTGATCGTGGATACTGTCAACGACTGCTATAATGTGCTCGGCATCATTCACGATATGTTCCGCCCGATCCCGAACCGGTTCAAGGACTATATTTCCACGCCGAAGCCGAATATGTATCAGTCGCTGCACACCACCGTCCTCAGCAAGGAGGGCATCCCCTTCGAGGTGCAGATCCGTACCTGGGACATGCACCACACTGCGGAATACGGTATTGCGGCGCACTGGAAATATAAGCTTGGTATTTCCGGCGGGGAGGATAAGCTCGAAGAACGGCTGGCGTGGGTGCGTCAGCTGCTGGACAATCAGGCCGAAACCGGCGACGCCAGCGAGCTGATCCGTTCGATCAAATCCGATATCGCTCCGGAAGAAGTGTTTGTTTTTACTCCCCGCGGCGACGTTGTCAGCTTACCGACCGGCGCTACCGTGATCGATTTTGCTTATGCGATCCACAGCGCCGTCGGCAACCGGATGATCGGCGCAAAGGTGGACAGCAAGATCGTTCCGATCGATTACAAGGTCAAAACCGGCGAGATCATCGAGATCCTGACGACCAAAGAAGTCGGCCGCGGCCCGAGCCGCGACTGGCTTAAAATTGTCAAAACAAGCGAAGCACGCAACAAGATCCGTCAATGGTTCAAAAAAGAAAAACGCGAAGAAAATATTGAGCAGGGCAAAGCCGAGCTGGAAAAGGAATTCCGCCGCAACGGGATCGATCTGCCGGACGGCGAGATGGAAGAGTTCCTGCTCGGAATTGCCAGGAAGCAGCACTGCAACAGTGTGGATGATCTCTATGCGGCAATCGGCTACGGCGGCGTTCAGCTGTGGCGGATGATCCCGCGCATACGGGAAGAATATGCAAAAATTGCAAAGCCGAAGGAAGAGCCGGTCACGTCGGTGCTGGAGCCGGGAACCGAAAAGGTTTCCAGCGGCGTGGTGGTAGACGGTGTGGACGATTGTCTGGTGAAATTTTCCCGCTGCTGCAATCCGCTTCCCGGAGATCCGATCATCGGCTTTATTACGCGCGGATTCGGCGTGTCGATCCATAAAAAGGACTGCAAAAACGTTCCGGCGGATCTTTCGGCGTGCGAAGAGCCGGAACGCTGGGTGAGCGTTCACTGGGCAAATCAGGTGAAGGAGACCTTTAAGGCCATGCTGGAGATCCATGCGGCAGACCGCGAGGGCCTTCTGGCGGATATTACGATCCAGCTTTCCAATATGCACCTGATGATCCATTCGCTCAATTCCCGTGCGCTGAAGGATGGCACTGCCGTAATTTCCACCACCATCACGGTCACCGGTATGGATCATATCAATGCGATCATGACAAAGCTGAAGGCGGTCAAAGGCGTGATCAGCATCAAGAGATCCTGACAGATTCCAGACACGAAAGGAAGACAGACATTGCGGGCATTACTCCAGCGCGTTACCCACGCCGAGGTTTCGGTGGATGAAAAATGTGTCGGTTCGATCGGGAAAGGTTTCCTGATCCTGCTTGGCGTCGGTCAGAACGATACCGGGCAGCAGGCACGGCAGCTGGCGGCCAAAATTGCCGGTCTGCGCGTATTCACCGATGAACAGGATAAAATGAATCTGTCGCTGACCGAGGTAAACGGCGGCGCTCTGGTGGTTTCGCAGTTTACGCTGTATGCCGACTGCCGCCGCGGACGCAGGCCGAACTTTATCCCGGCCGCGCCGCCGCAGATCGCAGAGCCGCTGTATGAGCAGTTCTGTAATCTGCTGCAGGAAGAAGGGATCGGGCAGGTGGAGCGCGGTGTGTTTGGTGCAGAGATGAAAGTTTCGCTCTGCAACGACGGCCCGGTCACCATTCTGCTCGATACAGACGAGCTGTCCCTGCCCAAAAGACATTGACTGCGCACGCAGAGCAAGCTTTGCGGCGCGGTGAAAACGACCGCTGCTGCGGCGGGGCAGGATCAGCTTTGCATTTCAATACGGGGGAATGATTGTCGATATGAAAATTTTGCGGATCACAACCGGAGATTTGCAGGAAAACGCGTATCTGCTCACGGACGAGGCGACCGGCAGCGTGGCAGTGATCGATCCCGGATCACCCGACCCGGCTTTGATGGAAGCCGTTCGTGCCTCAAAAGACCAAGTCGCGATGATCCTGCTGACGCACGGACATTTTGACCACATCGGTGCGGCAGAGGCGGTTCGCGCGCTGACCGGTGCGTCGGTTTATGCGGCCGAAGAAGAGCTTCCGATGCTTGCCGATGCGGAAAAGAATCTTTCTGCCCTTTTTCAAGTACCGACCGAGCTGACCGGCGTGCTGCCGCTGCACGACGGCGATAGGCTTTTACTGGGAAATCTTTCTGTGCAGGCAATGCATACGCCGGGCCATTCCATGGGCGGCATGTGCTTTCTGGCAGACGGCGTGCTGTTTTCCGGTGATACGCTTTTTGCCGGCAGCGTTGGCCGGACGGATTTCTGGGGCGGCGACGGGGCGATGCTGCTGCATTCCGTCCGCCGTCTGGCGCGTTTGCCCGGAGACTGCCGCGTGCTGCCCGGCCATGGAGAAGAAACCACTCTGGCACGGGAACGCCTGTACAATCCCTATTGCGGAGAGGAGCACGAAATTTGATTACCGTCATCTGCCTCGGCCATTCGTTTCGCTATGAGATGGAAAACGTCTGCCGCATTTTTTTTCCGCAGGAAAAATTTCTGCCGGAGCCGCAGCCCGGTGTTTCCGACTGCATTACGCTGATCCGGACGGAGACCGGATGTGAAGCGCAGCTTTCCGCGGCGGTTCTGCTGGGGGAAAAGTCTGCCTGCAGGCAGACGTCTCTGCCGCGTTCCTTCCCCGATTATGAAAAGGAATGTGAACGTCAGTTGGCAGTGCTGCTGTATCAGCTGCTGACGGAATATTGCGGTTTTACATCAAAATGGGGGATTCTGACCGGCGTCCGTCCGGTCAAACTGATGCACCGGCTGACCGGGGAGCTGGGAGAACAGGGTGCATTCGATTATTTTACCCGGCGGCTGCTCGTTTCTCCGGAAAAAACGGCGCTCTGCCGCCAGACGGCAGAGCTGCAGGAGCCGATCGTCCGTGCATCCCGGCCGGAATCGTTCAGTCTGTATGTTTCCATTCCGTTCTGCCCCACCCGCTGTGCTTATTGCTCGTTTGTTTCGCAGTCCATTGAAAAAGCCAGCAAGCTTCTGCCGGATTACGTGGAATATCTCAAAAAAGAGCTGCGGCAGACCGGAGAGATCGCCAGAGCGCTCGGCCTGCGGCTGGAAACGGTCTATTTCGGCGGAGGCACCCCGACAACGCTTTCGGCGGAGCAG
>JAQXJH010000013.1 GCA_029008595.1 Bacillota bacterium | reverse complement strand
CACCAGATTGTGATTCTGATCGACCGTGGTATAGAAAAGCTCATTGACCACGTTCCCGGTCGGTTGCCCCAGAATGGTCAGGCAGGAGCGTTCGGCCACCGAAAAATAGTTGGTGTCCACTGCTTTTTGAACAAATTCCAGCTTGTTCAGCGTGTACTGCTCGATCTCGCTGTTGAATGTCTTTTCGAAAAAATGAGACGACAGCAGGGAAAGCGCGATCATCAGCAGCACAAGGATCGCCGCGATGCTGAAAGCCAGACGAAGCGTATAGGATTTCAGCCGTGTATTTTTCTTCGTTCCCGTCTCCATTTGCTCGCCCTTCCTTTTTTTACCCTTTGTCTTGCGATTGACATTGCCCCAAACGTCAGATTGATTATAGCATGTTCACCATATAAATTCAATTTGCATCCGCGTTTTTTTGCGTTTTGCTCTGCCGTTTTTTGCATACAAAAATTTGATATTGAATGAAATATCAAATTTTTCATATAATTATGAACGCTTTTTGAAGAGGTTATGATGAATTTTAGCACTAATATCAAAAAAGTGTGGTTGTCATCCGGGATAAATTTATGCAATAATGAGTTCGTCAAAAACAGCGAAAGGATGATCCCATTGAAAAATGAAAGGACGGCCGTTGTATCTGCACAGCCAAAAAAGAGCGGTCAGCAATACAGGAAAAACGGTATTGTACGTTTTTTTGAACCTTACAAAAAAAATTACGACATCTTCCTTCTGTTTGTTCCTGTGCTGCTGTGGTATCTGATCTTCTGCTATCTGCCGATGTACGGTATTGTCATCGCCTTTCAGGATTTTAAACTGGCCGACGGGATTCTGGGAAGCCAGTGGATCGGATTTGAAAATTTTAAAAAGCTGTTCCGTTCGCCGTCTTTTCTGCGGGTGTTCCGGAATTCCGTGGAGATCAGCCTGCTGCGCATCATTTTTGGTTTTCCGCTGCCCATTCTGCTCGCTCTGATGCTCAATGAGGTCAGGAACAAAGCCTTTAAGAAGGTTTCCCAAACGATCTCTTACCTGCCGCATTTTCTTTCCTGGGTCGTGCTGGCCGGCGTTTTTACGCAGATCCTTTCCCCCAGCACCGGGATCGTCAACCGCCTTCTCAACGCGATCGGGATCGAAAGCATTTATTTTATGGGAGATCCGCAATGGTTCCGCTTCACGCTGATTGCGACCGGAATCTGGCAGAGCGTCGGCTGGGGCTCCATCATTTATATTGCCGCGATCACTTCGATCGATTCTCAGATGTATGAAGCGGCGGTGATCGACGGCGCAAACCGTTTTCAGCAGATCATCAAGATCACGCTGCCGTCCATCGCGCCTGTGATCACGATCCAGCTGATTCTGACCTCCGGCTCGATCATCAACGCCGGCTTCGATCAGATCTTTAACATGTATAATGACTCGGTCATGAAAGTTTCCGATATTATTGATACATTCGTTTACCGCAAAGGCCTTGCCGAAATGCAGTTCAGCTTTTCCACCGCAGTGGGACTGTTCAAAAACGTGATTTCTTTCGCGATGGTCATCATCACCAATGCAATATCCAAACGGGTAAATGACAACGGAATCTGGTAATTCTGAAGAGAAAGGAGAAACAAACATGATCCATCAAACACTTCCCGGCCGTATTTTCAGCTTTGTCAACGGGCTTCTGATCACTCTTTTCTGCATCAGCGTCCTGTTTCCGTTCGTTTCCCTGCTGATTACATCCTTTTCAACCGCTGCTTCGGCTTCGCTCGGCGGGTTCGACCTGGATTTCAGCAAGATGTCGTTTGCCAATTATTCCACCATGCTGCGCTCTCAGTACATCTGGAGCGGGTATCTGAACACCATCTTCCGCACGGTGGTGGGAACCGTTCTTTCCGTTCTGCTGACCAGCCTCGGCGCCTATTGCCTTTCCAAGCCGTTTTTTCCTCACCGCACGTTCTGGATGGGCTTCGTCGTCTTCACCATGTTTTTCAGCGGCGGCCTGATCCCGACGTATCTGGTCATGTGCGAGATCGGCATGAAAAACTCCATATGGTCCATGATTCTGCCCTGCCTGATCAGTACCTATAACCTTGTGATCATGAGGAATTTCTTTCAGCAGATCCCTGCGGCGATCGAAGAGTCCGGCCGTATCGACGGAGCCGGCAATCTGCGGATCCTGTTTTCGCTGATCTATCCGATCTCCACCCCGGTTCTGGCGACCATCGCGCTTTGGGTCGCCGTATCCCATTGGAACGCATGGTTCGACTGTCTGGTGTATATCCGCGACGCCGATAAATTCGTGCTGCAGGTCGTTCTGCGCCGCATCGTGCTGCAGGGCAGCACACAGATGATCGAGATGGGCGTAACGCCGGACGACGTGATGTCGAACCCGGACGGATTAAAAGCTGCCGCTATCTTCGTGGCAACGCTGCCGATTTTGTGTATTTACCCGTTTGCCCAGAAGTATTTTGTCAAAGGGATCATCGTCGGTTCCCTGAAGGGTTAAAGGATGATTGCCGGCTTTTTGCGGCTGATCATAAATTTATTTAAAACGGAGGAAAAAAGAACATGAAAAAACTGGTCTCTATCGTATTGGCGGTTTTTTTGCTTGCAGTTACCGTATGCGGCTGCGCAAAAACACCGGCCTCGTCCCAGCAGAATGCTTCGTCTGCGGCGGCAGGTTCCAGCGAAACGGCTTCTCAGCCTGAAACGCGCTATACCTTCAGAATCGCCAAGGCGCTTTCCGGTGTGCCGGACGAAAACTCTGCAGTCGAAGTCTATTGGGAAGAAAAGCTCAACTGCGACTTTGATATCCTGTATCTGGAAACCGCAAACTATTCCGAGCTGCTGAACCTGGAGCTTTCGGGCGGCGGCGATATTCCGGATGTTTTTTCCTGCGGTGCAAACAGATCCACAATGGTCGGCTATTATAACCAGGGCTATCTGGGCGGGTTTACTCAGGAATTCCTGAAGGAGAACGCGCCGCTGATCTACAGCGAAATTGAAGAAAAAGCGGGCGATGTCGGTTTTGCGGTCGCCACGATCGACGGCCTGATGTATACGCTGCCGCAGATCAACGTCAACGCCATGTACCCCGCTCCGACGATCTGGAACCTTGACTGGCTGAAGGCGGTCGGCTTTGAAGGAATCCCCACCACGCTGGACGAGTTCAAGGATGTCCTCTATAAATTCGTGAACAACGATCCGGACGGCAACGGCAAAAAGGATACCTACGGCTTTTCTTCCGAAGCACTGGCGATGTTCTACGGCGCGTTCGGCGTTGCCGAGGACGTCTGGCTGGAACAGTCCGACGGAACCCTTGCCTATGACATCATGCAGGAGGGCGGTAAGGATGCCCTTGCATTCCTCGCGCAGATGTATGCCGACGGAATCATTGACCCCGAATTCATCACCGGTGAAAACAAGGGCGGCTACTGGGCGATCTCCCATTCCTTTGCCGAGGAACGCATCGGTCTGACCGGCATGGGCTCCTTCTACCACTGGTGCACGCCGGAAGCCGTTGAAATGGGCTGCAATGCGATCGCGACGCCGACCGTTCTGGCAGAAACCAATCCTGATCTTCAGTTCGGCTTCGGCAATGCTCCTGTTGGCCCGGACGGCAAATACGGCACTCCCTCCGGCGCTCCGGCTTATCCGGACTGCGTCTTCTCCAAGCAGTTTGTGGAAGACGAAGCCCGCTTCAAGAAATTCCTGAGCATCTGCGAAGCGACCGGCGGCTACAACAACGCGGAAGACTACTTCGTTTCTTACCTCGGCATCGAAAACGAACATTGGGAGTACAAGAATGAGATCCCGATGGTCAAGGAAGAATTCTCTGCGGTCGACAGCTACTGCGCACGCGGCGCAAACGGAATGCTCGCCTTTACCTTTGCTCCGGAGGCCTATAAGAAAGCTAACGGCGCCCGTTATATCTGGGCCGACAAGCAGTACGGAGAGATCAAGACCCACGGGTATGCCAACGCGCTGATCGACGTTCTGCCTTCTCAGGGCGATTATCTGGACGAGGTCACGACGCTGCTCGACGAAGCGAAGATCGCGATCATCACCGGGGAACAGCCGGTCTCCTATTATGACACCGTTGTGGAGCAGTTCAATTCCATCGGCGGCGATATCCTGACCAGGGAAGCCAACGAAATTTATAAAGCTTCCTGACCTGACAGGCGCGGCTGCCGCATCCACCGTTTTCTGTTCTGAAAAGTAAAAACAGGCTGCAAAGGAATAAAGCAAGAAAGAACCGTTTCCCTTTGCAGCCTGTTCGCATTGTCTGTGCAGTTTTCGGTTTTCCGGGTTCATCCGGTATTGACGGAGAAACACAAATCATATAGAATGAAGGGGTTTTATGGACAGCAGCAAAATCGGTATCGGCGTCATCGGTTTGTTCATGGGGAAAAATCTGCTTTACATCAACCGGCATGAAACGGCAGGCAGCGAGGTGCGTGCCGTCTGCGACGTTGATCCGGAACGTTTGAAGGCCAATCAGGAAGAATTCCGCGTTCCCTTTGCCACAACCGATTACAGAGAGCTGATCGCCAGAAGCGATATCGACGTGGTCGGCATTTTTACGCCGGATCATCTGCACATTCAGATGATCCGGGAGGCGCTGGAAGCCGGTAAGCACATCATCTGCACAAAGCCGATGGTCAACAGTCTGGCAGAGGCCAGAGAGACCTGCGAGCTGGTCAAAAGATCGGGCAGAAAGTTTCTGGTCGGCCAGACACGCCGCTACGTCAGGCATCATATGGAGGCAAAAGCCCTGTTCGACAGCGGAAAGATCGGGCTTCCCCTGATGGCCGAAGCCTCTTATGTGCACGGCGACATCTGGAAGGTATTCGACCGCGGCGCATGGCGGTATGAAGTGCCCCAGAACATGCTTTACGGCGCCATGTGCCATCCCGTCGATCATCTTCGCTGGTATTTCGGCGATGTGGACGAAGTGTTTGCTTACGGCTGCCCGGGGCCGATCGATCCGCGCTATCCGCAGGATCAGTTCCCCAACGCCATGGCAAACCTGAAATTCAAAAACGGAGTGATCGCCAGGCTGCTGCAGGCGACCGGAGTTGTCGAACCGCCGTACGGTTCCGAAAGCGACGTGATGCCGATGGAGGGCGTCAGCATCTTCGGCACCCGGGGCACGATCGCAAATTATCACGCGCGGTACTTTGAAGACAATTTCCGGGGAACATACCGGGTGGTGGACTTTTCAAAAAGCGAAGCGACAGCGGATTTTGACGGAAAAGAATATTCCGGGCACGCCGCGTCGGTGCTGCGCTATATCCGTGAAATGGAGCAGTGCATTTGGAACGATACCAGACCTCAGGTGGACGAGGTGGAAGGCGCCAAATGCATCGCCGTATGTTCCGCCATCGAGGAATCCATTGCAGCAGGAAAACCCGTCAAGGTTTTTAATGATTTTTAAACCCGCAGAAATCAAAGGAGATGTTCAAATTGTTAAACCAATTGCTCAATTTCGGGATCGTCGGCATCGGCGGCCGTCCGAAAGCGTTTCTGGATGCGTTCTCCAAAACGGGACGCGCCCGGCTGGCCGCTGTCTGTGACCGCAACCCCGAAACGATGGCCGAAGCGATGCAGGATCTGCCGGATGTCAGACAGTACACCGACTACGCTGAGATGCTGGAAAAAGAGGATCTGGACGCGGTCATTGTCGGGACTCCCATGCCGCTGCATGTGTCCCAGACGCTGTTGGCTCTGGAAAAAAACATCAATGTTTTCAGCGAAGTGACGGCTGCCGTTTCGGTCGAGGAATGCCGCCGGCTGGTTGCCGCCTGCAAACGCTCCAAAGCGCAGTATATGATGGGCGAAAACTGCAACTACATGCGCCCCTATATGGTCATCCGGAACCTTGTCCGGGGAGGCTTTCTCGGCGACGTGTTTTACGCCGAGGGGGAATATAACCATGACTGCAGGCACCTGATTCCCAAAACGCCCTGGCGCAAGGAGTGGCTGTACGATATCGGCGGGATCACCTACGGCAGCCATTGTCTGGGGCCGATCCTCTCCTGGTTTGCCAACGACCGCATCAGCAGTGTCTGCTGCATGGGCAGCGGCAGAAACATGAACGATCTTTCCGGAAATCCGCTGCAGCGGGACAACAGCTATGTCATGCTGTGCAAAACGGAAAAGAACCGGCTGATCAAAATCAAAAACAACCTGTCGTCGCCCCGCCCTTATGGGCTGAACTTTGTGCTGGAGGGAACCAAAGGCGCTTATCAGAGCGTTGGGGGAACGACCGTGCACCGCGATGAATTGTGGCTGGACGGCATCAGCGAAAAAGAAACCTGGGATGATCTTGCCAGGCATGAAGAGAGATTCGTGCCGCAGATCTGGCTGGATCATACCGATGAAGACAACCGCGACGGCCACGCTGGCGCCGATGTGATCACCATGATCGATTACATCAATGCGCTTTATGAGGGCAGAAAGGTGCCGATCGACGTTCACGCCGCGCTCGATATGACGCTGCCCGGCCTGATCAGCCAGCAGTCGGTGCTGGAAGGCGGAAAATGGCTCCCCGTTCCGGATTCGCGCGATTGGTGAGCAGAATATGAAACAAGCCGCACCGAAAGGCCGTTCGCAGGCCCCGGTGCGGCTTGTTTTTTCAGAGTGTGCGCTGTGCTTTGCCGGGAACCGGAACTGCGGCAAGCAGTGCCCCCCGGAAAATGCGCAGATGGAAAATCCTGCAAATGTATGCTCAGGAATTTTTCGCCGGACGCTTGCGTTTTGCGTTTCTTCATGTTAGACTAAACAAAAAAGAGCCGCTGCAGTATGCGGCAAAGGAACAGCATCCGCCAATATTCCTGCAAGGTTTTGCAGCCGTGCATCAGAAAGGAATTTGTCCGAATGGCAAAGAAAATCAAAATCATTTCCGACAGCACCAGCGACCTGCCCAAGGAGCTGCTGGAGCAATATCAGATTGAGATCGTTCCGCTGATCGTCTCCTTGGGGAACGATGCGCTGCTCGACGGCGTCACGGTCTTTCCGGACGATCTGTACCGGTATTATCAGGAAACGCGTCAGCTGCCGAAAACAGCGGCTCCGTCCCCGGCTGCGTTCGGCGACCGGTTCCGCTATTGGACGGATTGGGGCTACGCAGTGATCTGCTTTACCATCAGCTCGGAGTTTTCCGCGTCTTATGCGAATGCAAAGATCGCCGCGGCGGATTATCCGGATGTCTTTGTGATTGATTCACGAAACCTGACGACGGGGATCGGTCTTCTGGTGCTGCGCGCTGCCGAACTGGCCGCGCAGGGACTCGCTGCCGGTGACGTATTTGACGAGGTTCAGGCAATGCGCGAAAAGATTCGCGCCAGCTTTGTGATCGATACCCTGCAGTATTTATGGAAGGGCGGCCGCTGCTCCGGCGTAACGGCGCTGGGGGCAAACCTGCTGCATCTCCGGCCGTGTATCGAAGTGGAAAACGGGAAAATGAACGTGACAAAAAAATACCGCGGCACGCTGGAAGCATGCGTTCTGAATTATTTTGACGACAAGCTCGCCGGGCGGACGGATATCAACCTGAGCCGCGCGTTTCTGACGCATTCCGGTATGTCGGATGAATCCATGATCAAAACGGCACGCAAGCATATTCTGCGGCTGCAGAAGTTTGACCAGCTGATCGTTGCGCGCGCCGGCAGCACGATTTCGACCCATTGCGGCCCGAACACCATGTCGATCGTGTTTGCCGTGCGGTGATCATCATCTTTTTCAGAAAGGGATCGGACGTTTTATGTCAAAGAAGATCAAAATTATTTCGGACAGCACCAGCGATCTTTCTCCCGAGCTGCAGAAGCAGTATGATATTGAAATCGTGCCGCTGATCGTGACGCTTGGCAGCCAGTCCTTTACGGACGGTGTGAACGTGTTCCCGGATGACCTGTACGAATATTACGGCAGAACGAAAAAGCTGCCGAAAACCGCAGCGCCCACGCCGGAAGAATACGCGCGCCATTTCCGGCAGTGGACGGACGCCGGCTATGCCGTGATCTGCTTTACCATCAGTTCCGACTTTTCGGCGTCGTATGCAAATGCAAAAATTGCCGCCGCCGGGCTGCCGGATGTTTATGTTGTGGATTCCCGCAACCTCTCCACCGGGATCGGGCTGCAGGTGCTGCACGCCGCCGAGCTGGCCGCGCAGGGAACCGACGCTGCCGCCGTGTTTGAAGAGATTCAGGAGATGCGCGGCAAGGTTCGCGCCAGCTTCATTATCGACACGCTCGAATTTTTGTGGAAGGGCGGCCGCTGCTCCGGCGTGGCGGCGCTGGGGGCAAACCTGCTGCGCCTGAAGCCCGGTATCGACGTGACCGACGGAAAAATGGATGTCGGGAAGAAATATCGCGGGGATCTGCGCCGGTGCCTGCAGAGCTATGTGGAGTTCAAGCTGAAGGACCGCGGCGATCTTGATCTGCGCCGCATTTTCATTACGCATTCCGGAATGACCGATCCGTCCAATATCGAGCTGGTTCGGAAAGAGATCCTGAAATATCAGCCGTTTCAGGAGATCCTCGTCACGCGCGCGGGCAGCACGATCTCAACGCATTGCGGCCCGAATACGCTCGGCATTCTGTTTGTGGCAAAATGATCTCCGGCCCGGAATTTTCGGCAGGCGAAACGGTTTCGCCTGCTGTTTTTTGTTTTTTTTGAAAAAAGGCTTGACACTTCCCTTACGGAAGAATGTAGGATGAAAGCAGAAAAGCAGGAAAGCCCGCCGGAACTTCGCTTTTGCAGAAGCGGCAGGCGTTCTCAGTATCGGAGGGGGGAATCGGTTTGACAAAGAATATCCGGTCAGTCGTTCTGACAAGCTTTCTGGTGGTGATCGCCGTGGGGATGATCGGCGGGTTCCTTTGCTGGCGGTGGCTTTACCGGGAAGGAGTGTCGGGCAGCTGGCTTTATTATGAGAATGTTCATATTGAACAGGTGCGCAGCCTTACTTCGGACGATGCCGATTTTCAGTACGGATATTGCATGATCTCGTTTTCTGTGGATCGAAGGTTCAAAGGTTCGGCCGATGAAAAAGAGCGGATCCTTCTGGAGATCCCGCTGCGGGAAGATGCTGCTTGCCTCGGCAGCGCCATCTTTTCCGATACGGATTATCTGACGGTCAGTGTGATCCTGTCGGTGCCGAACGCGGAGCGCAGTCTTGTTCCGCACCGGGGCGACGGCTCCGTTGATTGGGAAACGATCGCCTTTGATCCGGAGCTGGCAAAACGTTATGCAAAAATCAACGGGATCAAGGCGGAGGGCTGAAATGTCTGCTGATGAAAGGAGAAGCTGCCATGAAAATGAAAGAAGTCTGCGCGCTGACAGGGCTGACCGAGCGCACCGTCCGTTTTTATGCCGAAAAGGGGCTGGTGGTGCCGAAAATGCACCGGCAGAACGGACGCGATTACAGCGATTATTCCGCAGCGGATGTGGATGCTCTGCGCACAGTCGCCACGCTACGCAGAATGCTGTTTTCCGTTGAAGAGATCAGCCGCATGCGCGTAAGGCCGCGGGAAATACCGGAAATCGTCGGGGAGTACCGGAAGCGTATGGAGGAGGAAGCCGAAGTGCGCGCAGAGGTTTTGGCGCTGGATGCCCGGATGCTTGCCGGGTGCAGAAGCGCTGCAGAGCTTGCGCACGCCATGAGCGCACCGGCAGCGCGGCGAAAACTGCCCGAAAGCGACGTATCGCCTGATTTTTCGCGCTTTGAGCCGGAATCGCAGGAGAATAAGGAAGCCGGCTACCGGCGGTTCCTCGCAGATCAGCTGCGGCAGGAAAAGCGGGGCTTTCTCATCGTCGCCCTGATTGCAGCCGTCAATGTGCTGCTGAGTATTGTGTCGCTGGTGAAAGGAAGCGGGAGCGTTCTGACGCTGATCCTGCAGATCGTCTTTTCTGCAGCGCTGCTATTCGGGCAAACCTGGGCGCGTATTCTGTTTATTGTGGGTCTGATCTTTTCGGCCGCGTGCGGTGTCTGGCTGCTGTTTTCCGTCCTGTGGCTTGCGGAATACACGGCGGGAACCATCGTTCTCTGTGCGGCGGAAATTGTGTTCAGCGCTGCCGGGGCCGTTGTGCTGATCTGCAGCAGATCGGTCAGGGAGTTCATGTACCGCCAGAGGAACGGATGACCCGCAGAGACGTACAAATAAAAAAATTTAAAAAAACACTTGCAATTTGAAAAACACCGTGCTATAATACTATTCGTCGCCAAGAGAGATCGCAAGCGACGAACAGAATAGTTGGTGTTGATGACGGTGAGGGTACACCCGTTCCCATTCCGAACACGGAAGTTAAGCTCACTCGTGTCGAAGATACTTGGCTGGCGACGGCCCGGGAAAATAGAAAGATGCCAACACAGAAAGAGAACAGTGCCTATCTTTTTCGGTATGGCATCTGTTCTTTTTTTATGCAAAATCGCGCCGGAGCCGGTCGATGCGCCGGTGCGGCAAAAAAACGGAAGGGGATACCGCCTGAAACGGACAGGCGGCATCCCCTTCTGCATCCGGGAAGGATCACAGGATGTTTCAGCTTTTTTTCCAGGTGCTGCGGGAGAACAGAACGAGAATCGGGAAAATTTCCAGCCGCCCGGCCAGCATGTCGAGGATCAGAATGATTTTGGAAAACACGCTGAAGCTGCAGAAGTTTGCCGTTGGGCCGACGGCTTCCAGCCCGGGGCCGATATTGTTGAAGCATGCGAGCACGGCGGAAAAATTGGTGGTCGGCGAAAGCCCATCGGTCGAGATCAGCAGAAAGCTGACAGCGATGATGATCACATAGGCCGACAGATAGATATTGGTGCGGTTCAGGATCTTTTCGTCGATGATCTGACCGTCGCACCGAATGACCTGAATTTTCTGCGGGTGCAGCAGCTGGCGCACGCTGCGGCGCAGCTCCTTGAACAGCAGGATGACACGGGCGCACTTGATGCCGCCGCCCGTGCTGCCCGCGCAGGCGCCGATGACCATCAGGCTCAGCAGGATCGCCTTGGAAAAGCTCGGCCACTGCTCGAAATCCGCTGTCGCAAATCCGGTCGTTGTCATGATGCTGGAAACCTGAAATGCGGCGTGGCGGAACGTTTCCCGCAGCGTCGGGTAAAAGCCGCGCAGATTCCAGACGATCAGAAGAACGCTGCCGATCACAACGCCGAAATAAAGCCGGATCTCTTCGTTTTTCAGCACGTTCCGGAACTGCCGCATCAACAGCAGATAGTAGCAGTTGAAATTGATGCCGAACAGCAGCATGAAAACCGTGCAGACGTTCTGCAGGTAAGGGCTGTAGCCGGCAATACTGTCGTTTTTCACGCCGAAGCCGCCGGTGCCGGCCGTTCCGAATGCGGTGCAGACCGCGTCGAAGACCGGCATTCCGCCGAGCAGCAGAAACACCACGTTCAGCACGGTCAGCAGGATATAAAGCAGATAGAGGATGGCGGCCGTCTGCCGCATGCGCGGAACAAGCTTGCCGACGTTCGGGCCGGGGCTTTCGGCCCGGAGCAGGTGCAGCGTGAAGCCGCTGCCGTTCCGCCCGGAGGGTGCCACTGCCAGCAGAAAGACCAGCACGCCCATTCCGCCGAGCCAGTGGCTGAAGCTGCGCCAGTAAAGAACCGCACGGGAAAGGCGTTCCACCTCCGGCACGACGGAAGCGCCCGTTGTTGTAAAACCGGAGACGATCTCAAAAAAAGCGTCAATAAAAGCGGGGATCTCGCCGGAAAACCAGAAGGGCAAACACCCCAGCAGGCTGAGAATGATCCAGCTGAGGCCTACACAGACGACGCCTTCCTTTGCGAAAAACGTTTTTTTGGCGCCGCGGCTTGCGAGAAACATCACCGCCGCGACCAGAAGAATGATCCCCATGCTGTAAACGAACGCCATGCAGGTCTTCGGCGTGCCGTCGCAGATACCGAGCAGCAGCGAAGGCAGCATAAACAGCGCTTCCAGCATCAAAATCTGAGACATGATGCGTCCCATTGCTTTGTAATTCATGCCTGACTCCAATTATTCAAAAATATCGTTCAGCTGGCGCACG
>JAQXJH010000012.1 GCA_029008595.1 Bacillota bacterium | reverse complement strand
CGCCTGCTGGGCGAATGGGAAGACAGAACCGTGCTTTTGGAGCAGACGGAAGGGCCGGAGCCTTTTTTTCAGGTTTTGCTGCTGCGCGGCGATTCGGCGAAGCGGATACCGCTGTGCATCCCGCTGCAGGATTCTGTGCTTCGCCGGATCGAGCTGGAAGGCGGTTCGCTGCGCGCCCTGATTTCCCGCGGCAATGAGATCCGGGTCATCCGGCAGAGCTTGTCCGGTTCCGGCGCGGAGCAGGCGGCATTTTCCTTTTGCGGGACGGTGGCGGACGCCTGTTTTGCAGGGGAAAACGGATGTTTTGTCCGGACGAAAACGGCGGCCGTCTATGAGGGGCGCGCGGAGCTTTTGCCGGATGGTCTGCTGCTCAGCTGACCGGTTCAGAAGAAAAAAACCCCGTTTTCTGTGCGGCAGACAAGGCTGCACAGAAAACGGGGTGCTGCTTTTGTAAGAGTCAGACCTCGTGAATGACCATACCGATCAGCCCGGCGCCGGTGTGAATTCCGAGCACTGCGCTGACAGGCAGGATCGTCGTCTGCTGAATGCAGCAGAGCATACGGAGCTTCTGCAGAGCGGCGCGCGCGCCAAGCTCGTTTTTTGCGTGGACAATGGAAACGGCAATGTTTTTGCCGTGGAATTTTTTTGCGGCTTCCTGCACCATCAGATCCACCGCGCGCCCGAAACCGATGGTTTTGTTCACCGTATCATAAACGCCGTCCTCGTTGACGGTGATGACCGGGCAAAGATGCAGCAGACTGCCGACCGTTCCGGCCACTTTGCCGATCCGCCCGCCCTTTGCAAGATACTCCAGCGTTTTGAGCACCATAAAAGCGGAGGTCTTTTTGCGCAGAGAGGCAACGCGGTCAACGGTCTCCTGCATGCTGCAGCCCTCTTCCACCGCCTTTGCCGCTTCCAGCACAAGGATCTGTTCCCCGCAGGAAAGCGTTTTGGAATCGAAGACCGTAACAGGCGGGCCGGAATATTCCGCGGCGAGCATGGAAGCCAGCTGAAAACAGCCGGAAAGCCCGGAAGAGATGGTAATAAACAGAATCTCGGTGCAGCCGCGCGCCTTCAAAGCATCCAGAGCGGCGTAAATATCCCCGGTTTTCGGCAGCGAGGATTTCGGCAGTTCCTTTTCCATCAGGGAATAGATTTCGTCCGGGCCGAGGTCAACGCCGTCCGCATAGCTCCGGTCGGAAAAATTGATCTGCAGGGGAACGACTTCGATCTGATGCTCTGCCCGCATTTCCGCAGAGAGATTCGCGCCGGAATCGCAAAGGATCCCAATTTTTTGTTCGGTCATGGCAGTCTTCCTTTCGGTAAAATCCGATACGGTGAAAAGACAGACGTTTTTCCTCTCCAGATCATCTGTTTTTCATTATTACGATCATTTTACCACCGTATCTGCGTGAATGCATGAACAAATCTTTAATTTATCAGTCATCACATCCTCCGGCTGCCGTTGGATCAGAAAACCGCCGGAATGCAGCGGTATTTTTGCAGAATACGGAAGCTGCGTGAAAAATTATTGCTGTTTTTTTCTGCATTTCATGCTATACTTATTACAAAATACTCTGCGGCAGCGGAAAGGAATGACGAGATGAAAAAAAGGTTGATCGCGCTGGCATTAACGGTTGTCTTTTTGTTCAGCGGCTGCAGTCTGGTCAGCGTCGATTCCGATAATCTGCTGTACCCGCCCCGCCCCGCAGGGGAACAGGCTGAAATTCAGGGGGCGCTGGAAAAGCATATCGGCACGCACTTTACTTTAAAATATCCCCGTTCGGGTGAAATATGTTCCGCCATTACACAGGTCGATCTCGATTATGACGGAGAGGAAGAGGTCGTTGCCTTTTACCGGACGAAAACCGAGACCGGCGGCACCCACTTTGTTCTGATGGATCGGATCGACGGAGAATGGAAGGTGCAGTCGGATCTGGTCGGGCCGGGGGTGGACGTTGACCGGCTGGTGATCACGCAGTTCGGAACAGGCGAACAGAAAAGCGTTCTGGTCGGTTGGATCCTGTTCAACAGCGATAAGATCGGTACCGTTTATACTTACCGCGACGGAAGAGTCATCAGCTCGCTCTCGGATCATATTTATACGGAAATGCTGGTGAACGACTTTGATCAGGACGGAACGGACGAGCTGTTTACCCTGCTGCTCAATTCATCCGGGCAAACCTCAACGGCGCGCCTGTTCAGCAAAAATCCCGATACCGATCTGATGGAGAATGTGTCCGAGCTTCAGCTGGACGGCAACATCAGCTCCTATGCGCGCATCCGGTTCGGTCAGGTGGAAACCGGCGGTGCCCGCGGCGTGGTCATCGACGAAAACAAGAGCGCTTCGGCCGTCAAAACGGAGATCGTCTATTGGGACGATACGCTTGGGGAGCTGGTGCTGGCGGCGTTTTCCCAGAACCAGAATCAGGACGTGGAGCTGCTGCGCGAGACGACCACGCTTTCCGGAGATCTTTCCGGGGACGGAATTATAGATATTCCGTTTCCGGAGTGGGTATACCGGGTTCCGAATGAAGAGGAAAGCAATCCGTACGAGCTGGCCGAAAGCGTCTATACCAGATGGAAGAACTACAGAGCGGCGGATCATACGTTTGTCAACGTTCTGGATACCGCGATCAATTATCCGGACGGCTACTATCTGGTGATCCCGGAGGAACGCGATTGGGTGCTGCATGCTTATTTTCTGATCGATAAGGAGACCCGGACGATGACGTTCCGGAATCGGGAGCAGAATTGGGAAATGTTCCGGATCCGCGCTTTTTCGGAATCGGAATGGGAGAAAACCGGCAAAAACGAGTATTTTGAGATCACACGCGGCAACGGCCTTGTTTACGGCGGATGGGTCAGCGCGAAGCTGCAAAGCGAGTTCAACGGCCGGGAAGCAGACTTTTTCCGCAAAAACGTTCACCTCATCGGCAGCGCAGGCTGAAGGATGTTTCGAAAAAAGATTGTGAAAGGGTGATGCAGGCATGAAAAAGATTCTGGTTCTGGAGGATGAAGATACGATCCGGGAGTTTGTGGTGATCAATCTGCAGCGGGCAGGTTATACGACCACCGAGGCGGCCAACGGCGACGAAGCGCTGCGGCTGTTTGATGAGGCGGGCGGCGCGTTCGATCTGGCGCTGCTCGACGTGATGACGCCCGGGATCGACGGCTTTACCGTCTGTCGGGAAATTCGCCGCCGCAGCGGTACCATCGGCATCATCATGCTGACGGCGCGCACGCAGGAAAGCGACAAGGTCAGCAGCCTGATGCAGGGCGCCGACGATTATGTCACAAAGCCGTTCAGCCCTTCGGAGCTGGTGGCGCGGGTGGAAGCGCTCTACCGCCGCGTTGCCATGCAGAGCAGCGGAAAACCGTTTCAGAATGAGATCCGTTCCGGCGAGTTTGTGCTGAATCTGCACAACAGGGAACTGATGCGCAGCGGCGTCCGCGTAGAACTGACGCAGCTGGAATTTCAGATCATGGAGCTGTTTTTTCAGAATCCGGGCGTGCTGCTGAGCCGCAGCGAGATCCTGACGCGCGTCTGGGGCGGCACCTACCCCGGCGAAGAGAAGATCGTGGATGTCAATATGCGCCGCCTGCGGATGAAAATAGAGGATGAACCGTCGGCTCCGCGCCATATCATTACGGTGTGGGGACAAGGCTACCGCTGGGAAGAATAAGACGGAGCACTCCGCGGAAGAAAGGTTTGGTTTTCCGAATGAGGATCAAGGGAATCACCAAACGATGGCTGCTCTATGGCCTCGGTCTGATCGTGCTGCTGATCGTACTGCTGGAAACAGTGGCCGCAGTCGCGATCCATCGCTGGTATTACAACGGTGTGCAGCAGACCATCGTTTCACGCTCGGAGCTGATGAGCAGCTATTTTGTGGCCTACAATTCGTCCGACAGCGCCACGATGGACAAGGCTGCGCGCGAATTTGTGGAAAGCTTTGAAGATAAAGAAAAAATGGAACTGATGATTCTGGACCGCAGCGGAACGATGCTGTACACCACCACCGGGTTTCAGCCTGATTCCGGGCAGGTGATGCCGGATTACAATGCGGCAGTCGCGGCGGAAAACGGCGTCGGGGTCTGGTGCGGCGTGCTCAACACCGGGGAAAAGGTGATGGCGGTCACCTGCCGGTTCCATGCCAGCGAACAGATCGCCGGCGCCGTCCGGATCGTGGTTTCCATGGAAGCCACCGACCGGCAGGTGTTTGTCTGGACCGTCGGTTTTCTGATCATCGGCATGGCGGTGCTGTTTTTTGTGGTCATGTCCGGTTCTTATTTCATCAATTCGATCGTGAATCCCGTCAAGGAGATCAGCGCCACCGCGCGTCAGGTGGCAAAAGGGGATTTCGGCGCGCGGCTGGAGAAAAAATATGACGATGAGATCGGCGAGCTTTGCGATACCGTTAACTATATGGCGCAGGAGCTGGGCGCCGCCGAAAAGATGAAGAACGATTTTATTTCTTCCGTTTCCCATGAACTGCGCACGCCGCTGACCGCCATCAAGGGATGGGCGGAAACGATGCAGGTCAGCGAAGACAATCCCGGCGTGATGCAAAAAGGCGTTGCGATCATCGCAAAGGAAAGCGAACGGCTTTCCGGTCTGGTGGAGGAGCTGCTCGACTTTTCCAGGATCCAGAGCGGCCGGATGACGCTGATGATGGATAAAGTGGATCTTCTGGCGGAGCTGGACGAAGCGGTCTACCTGTTTGGCGACCGGGCCGCCCGCGGCCATATCCGGCTGGAATGCAGCGAACCGGAAAATCTTGCTCCCGTGTGGGGGGATCGCAGCCGCCTGCGGCAGGTCTTCGTGAATGTTCTGGAAAACGCGATCAAATATTCCGACGACGGCGGTCTGGTTCAGGTAACGGCGTGCGGAAATGAAAGCGGGCCGGTCATCCTCATACGGGATCATGGCTGCGGGATCGCACAGAAGGATCTGCCGAAGGTAAAGGAAAAATTCTATAAGGCAAACATGACCCGCGGCGGTTCGGGGATCGGGCTGGCGGTCGCGGATGAGATCGTCCGCCTGCACGACGGCTCGCTGGAGATCGAAAGCGAGGAAGGCAAAGGGACGACGGTGACCATCCGCCTGCCGAAAATGAATTCCTCCGGTACGGCGGCAGCGGAAATCGCCGAACCGGAACAGCAGCAGAAATGATACCGGCCGCGGCAGAGCGGAGCTGCGCCGCAGAAAGAAAGGAAACCTGAGCATGAAAGAACAATGTAAGATCAAAACTTCCATCGGCGGTCAGGCGCTGATCGAGGGCGTCATGATGCGCGGGCCGAAAAAAACGGTCGCAGCGGTCCGGAATACGGAAGGCGCGCTGGAAACGAAGGATTTTTCCGACCAGATCCGGCAGCACCCGAAATGGATGCGCCTGCCGTTTATCCGCGGCGTCGTTTCGTTTATCGATTCGATGAAGCTGGGATACACCACTCTGATGTATTCCGCCGAAGTGTCCGCCGGAACCGACGCCGAGCCGGAAAGCAAATTCGACCTCTGGCTGGAAAAAAAGCTCGGCGACAAAACGATGAAGGTGCTCGGCACCGTTGCCTCGCTGCTCGGCGTTGCGCTGGCGGTCGTGCTGTTTTTGTGGCTGCCCGCGTTTTTGTTCAACCTGATCCCCGGCGCAAAGGAGTCCGCAGGGCTTGGCTGGTGGCGTTCCGTTTTTGAGGGAATGTTCCGGCTGGTGATCCTGGTCGCTTACATGGCGCTCGTTTCCCGTCTGCCGGATATGCGCCGTGTGTTTCAGTACCACGGTGCGGAACATAAGACGATCTTCTGCTACGAAAGCCTGGAGGAGCTGACCGTTGAGAATGTGAAAAAGCATTCCCGCTTTCATCCGCGCTGCGGCACCAGCTTTCTGGTTCTGATGCTGCTGGTCGGCATTGTGATCGGCTTTTTCATCCGGACGCCGAACACGCTGCTGCGCACCGTCATCCGACTGCTGCTGCTCCCGGTGACAATGGGCGTCGGCTACGAGCTGATCAAGCTGTGCGGCCGGCACAACAATCTGTTTACCCGCATCATTGCCGCGCCGGGGCTTTGGATGCAGCGGATCACGACCAAGGAACCGGACGACGGGATGATCGAGGCCGCGATCTGTGCGCTGCAGGCCGTTGTGCCGGAAAACGGAGAGGATCGCCTGTGATCACGCTGCAGGAATGCTGCCGGGAAGGCTGCAAGCGGCTGAAGCAGGCGCTGGTGGAGGATGCGGAATACGACGCGCGGCGGTTGTTTGAATCGGTGTTCGGCATGAACCGTCAGGCGCTGCTGCTGCACGGCGGCGGTCCGGCGGAAGAATCGCTCTGCGAAGAGTTCCGGAACAAAATTGAGCAGCGCGCGGCGGGACGTCCGCTGCAGTACATTCTGGGCGAATGGGAATTTTACGGCCTGCCGTTTTTTGTGGGGGAAGGCGTTCTGATCCCGCGGGAGGAGACGGCGCTGCTGGTGGATGCTGCGGCAGAGTTCTGCCGTGGGGTGCCGGCCCCGCGTATCCTCGATCTCTGCGCGGGCAGCGGCGCGATCTCCGTCGCCTGTGCCGCAACGATCCCGGGCGCGTCCGTGACCGCCTGCGAGCTTTCTTTGCAGGCAATGGAATATCTCCGGAAAAACGCGGAACGGAACCGTGCTGCGGTGCAGATCCGGCGCTGCGATGTGCTTGCCCCGCAGCCGGAGGATGCTTTCCCGCAGCAGGACGTGATTCTTTCCAATCCGCCGTATATCGAAACGGCCGTGCTTCCCGGACTGCAGCGCGAGGTTCGCCGCGAACCGGAAATGGCGCTGGACGGCGGTGCGGACGGCCTGAAGTTTTACCGGGCGATCCTGACCGGCTGGCTGCGCTTTCTGCGTCCCGGCGGGCTGCTCGCGGTAGAATGCGGGTTGGGTCAGGCGCATATCATTGAACAGATGTTCCGAGGGTGCGGCCTGCGCACATCGGTCAGAAAGGATTTTGCCGGCATCGACCGGGCGGTCTGCGGCCAAAGGCCGGAAAGTGATTGCATTTTGCCGGAAAATCAGGTAGAATAATATTTCAGAAAAGCGAAGGCAAAAAAACGGCCGTGCCGGTTTTCTGCCGTGCGCAAAGCCTTTCCTTTTTCCGGCGCAGCCGCGGCAGAACGGCGCAAAAGCCTGAAAAAGAGTATACTTCGGGACACTTTATATGATATCCTTTTTTCGGACGGAAAAATACCGTATCACAGCATTTTAAAAATGAAAGGATGAACGACAATGGCAGATGACAGCAAACAGAAAGCGCTTGCCAACGCGCTGGCGGCAATAGAAAAAAAGTTCGGCAAGGATGCGGTCATGAAGCTGGGAGATAACCGCACGATGGAGGTGGCGGCGATCCCGACCGGTTCGCTTTCGCTGGATATCGCGCTCGGAATCGGCGGCCTGCCGCGCGGCCGTATCGTCGAGATCTTCGGGCCGGAATCCTCCGGAAAAACGACGCTGGCGCTGCACTGCATTGCCGAAGGGCAGAAAAACGGCGGTCAGGCGGCCTTCATCGACGTTGAGCATGCGCTTGACCCGATTTATGCCCGCGCGCTCGGCGTGGATGTGGATTCTCTGCTGGTTTCCCAGCCGGATACGGGCGAGCAGGCGCTGGAGATCACCGAGGCGCTCGTCAATTCCAGCGCGCTCGATGTGATCGTGGTCGATTCGGTGGCGGCGTTGGTGCCGCGTGCCGAGATCGAAGGCGACATGGGCGATTCGCACGTCGGGCTGCAGGCGCGGCTGATGTCTCAGGCAATGCGCAAGTTGGCCGGCGCGATCTCCAAATCGAACTGTGTCGTTATTTTCATCAACCAGCTGCGGCTGAAGGTCGGCGTGGTCTACGGAAATCCGGAGGTCACGACCGGCGGCAATGCGCTGAAATATTATGCCTCTGTCCGCATCGATATCCGCCGCGTTGAAACGCTGAAGAACGGCAACGAAATGATCGGTTCCCGCACGCGCGCCAAGGTGATCAAAAACAAGGTCGCACCGCCGTACCGCATTGCGGAATTCGATATTCTGTACGGCAGCGGGATCAGCCGCATGGGCGAGCTGCTCGACCTTGCGGTGAATTATAATATTGTGAACAAGGGCGGCGCGTGGTTCTCCTACGGCGAGACCCGGCTGGGACAGGGACGCGACAATGCCCGCGAATTCCTCAAGGCGCACGAGGAGATCGCCGCCGAGGTGGAAAAGAAGGTTCTGGCGGCCATTCAGCAGGAAAATGCCGAAAAAGGGCCGGCACCGAAGCCTGCGGCAAAGCAGGCGCCCGCCGCTGATGCCGGACTGCCGGAAGACGATGCGGCGGAATCCGCAAAACCGGCCAGAACGGCTTCCCGCGCCAAGCCGGCAGCCGCCAAGACGAATATCGATATTGCGGTGGATGACTGATGCTGATCACCGCCATTGAGCCGCGCCGCCGTTCGCTCTGCGAGGTCTACATCGACGGGGAATCCGCCGGTCTGCTCGATCTGGAAACGCTGGAGCGGCTGCATGTAAAAATGGGACAGGAGCTGACGGATGACGACTGGAGCTATTACTGCGCGGAATCCGACAGAACCCGCGCGCGATCCTATGCGCTCTGGCTGCTTTCCCGCCGGGCAATGACGCGGCGCGCCCTGCTCGACAAGCTTCGTATGCAGTATTCGCCGGAAGCCTCCGAGGCGGCTGTGGCCCGCGCCGAGGAGCTTGGCCTGATCGACGATGCCGATTATGCACGGCGCTGCGCGTCCGACCTGTTCCGGCTGAAAAACTTTTCCGTGCCGCGGGTCGTCAGCGAGCTGGTTCGCCGCGGTGTGGACCGGGAGCTTGCCCGGCAGATCGCCGGAGAGGCCGCCGTGGAATATGCCCCCGAACCGCAGCAAGCGGTGCGGGAGCTGCTGTTGGGAAAATACAGCCGGTGTCTGGCCGATGAAAAGGGGCGGCGCCGCGCAGTTGCCGCTCTGCAGCGAATGGGCTACCGCTGGGACGAGATCCGTCCCGTTCTGCGCGAACTGACAGAAGAAGCAGAAGAATAAATGAATCAGGAAAGGAATTGCCGGAGCAATGGGTATGAAAGTCGGAATGGTCAGCCTTGGTTGTTCAAAAAACCGCGTCGATGCCGAAATTATGATGGGAATGCTGAAAAACGCGGGCTATACGTTGGTGGCGGAGGCCGGAATGGCGGACGTTGCCATCGTGAATACCTGCGGCTTTATTGAGGATGCAAAAAAAGAAGCGATCGAAGAAATTCTGGAGCTGGTGCAGCTGAAAAAAGAAAAGCGCATCAAGGCCATTATCGTGACCGGATGCCTTGCGGAACGGTATCGCGAGGAAGTGAAAAAGGAGCTTCCGGAAGTGGACGCCGTGCTGGGGATCGGCGCAAACGGAACCATCGTTCAGGCTGTGAACGATGTTCTGGCCGGACAGGAGCTGCTGTCGTTTCCGGAAAAGAACCTGCTGCCCCTCTGCGGGGAGCGCGTTCAGACCACACCGTATTACACCTCATACCTGAAAATTGCCGAAGGCTGTGACAATTGCTGTACCTATTGTGCCATTCCGCTGATCCGCGGGCGCTTCCGCAGCCGCCCGATGGAGGAAATCGTCGCCGAAGCAGAACATCTTGCCAAAAACGGCGTGCGGGAACTGATCGTTATTGCACAGGACACTACGCGCTACGGGGAAGACCTTTACGGAGAAAAAAAGCTTGCCGCGCTGCTGCGGGAGCTTTGCAGAATTGACGGTCTGCGCTGGATCCGCGTGCTGTACTGCTACCCGGAGCGCATCACCGACGAGCTGCTCGACGTGATCGCGCAGGAAGAAAAGATCGTCAAATACATCGACCTGCCGCTGCAGCACTGCAGCGAGCCGGTTCTGCGCCGCATGAACCGCCGCGGCAGCCGGGAAGAGCTGACCGCGCTTCTGAACCGGATCCGGGAAAAGATCCCCGGCGTAACGCTGCGCACTACGGTGATGACCGGTTTTCCGGGTGAGACCGAAGAGGATTTTACACAGCTGGCCGAGTTTGTGAAAGAGATCCGCTTTGACCGCCTCGGCTGTTTTGCCTATTCTGCCGAGGAGGGAACGCCCGCGGCCGGTTACCCCGATCAGGTGCCGGAGGATGTCCGCGTAAAGCGGCAGGAAAATATCATGGAGCTGCAGGCGCGCATCATGGAAGAAAACTGCGAACAGGTGGAAGGCCGCGAGATCACCGTGATGGTGGAAGGCTACGACCGCTACGCGGGCAGCTTTTTCGGCCGTTCGGCCGCAGATGCGCCGGAAGTGGATTCCAA
Source organism: Bacillota bacterium (assembly GCA_029008595.1). Taxonomy (GTDB): domain Bacteria; phylum Bacillota; class Clostridia; order Oscillospirales; family Acutalibacteraceae; genus CAKXIK01. Next base: position 5,887 of record JAQXJH010000012.1, on the reverse strand, counting down.
CGTGTTTTTTACGGCAAAAACGCGCTCACTGAACGCAGGCGAGTTTGTCAGGGTTCGTATTACAGACCATCTGGACTGTGATCTGCTTGGTGAACTGGTCTCCCGCGAATCGTAATGCTTTAGAAAGGATATGGTTTTTGGCATGAATACCCCTAACAAGCTTACCGTACTGCGCATGATCCTGGTGCCTGTTTTTGTTGCCATTCTGCTGTGGGAGGGCTGCCCGCACCGTTTTCTGATCGCAGGTCTTGTATTCGCCGCTGCGGCGCTGACAGATCTGTTTGACGGAAAAATCGCCCGCAAGCGCAATCTGGTGACCGATTTCGGAAAATTCATGGATCCGATCGCCGATAAACTGCTGGTCTGTGCCGCCTATGTCGCCTTTGTTCAGCTCGGCTGCTGCAGCGCATGGGTCGTCATCCTGATCCTGGCGCGGGAATTTGCCGTTACGTCCATCCGGCTGGTTGCGGCAAGCGGCGGCAAGGTGGTGGCTGCAAATCTCTGGGGCAAAGCCAAAACCGTCAGCCAGATGATCGCCGTCGGCGTCGTGCTGCTCGTTCAGGAGCTTTTGTGGCTGGGCTGGCTTCCGGGGTGGTTTCCGGCGGCAGCCGTCCAGAGCGCGGCGATCTGGATCAGCGTCGTTCTGACGGTGATCTCCGGCGTGATCTATCTGTGGGACAATAAAAAATTTGTGGATCCTTCAAAATAACAGTTGCAAATTACCGTGTTTTGCAATATGATAGAAATGTTACGGAAAAGAATGCGTTGAACGGGAAAAGTACCTGTTCTGCAGCAGCAGAGAGAACCGGTCGTTGGCTGAAAGCCGGTTCGGTGGGCAGAACGGCGAAGATGCACCCGGGAGCAGGCAGGGGGAAAAGCCGCAGAGCGTTTGTGCTTTGCGCGTTCGGTATCCCGGCACGGCAAGGCGCCGTTACCGCCTTTTAAGCGAGAAATCGGAGTGGAACCGCGGTACGCCGCCTCCGTCCCTGTCAGGGGGACGAAGGCGGCGTTTTTGCGCCCGCCCCGCGAAAGGAGAAATTCCGTGTTTGCAAAACTGAAAGCAGAGCTTGATTCCATCATGGAGCGGGATCCGGCGGCGCGTTCGCGGCTGGAGGTTTATTTTCTGTATTCCGGCTTTCGGGCGGTGCGTTCCCACCGGAAGGCCAGCTGGTTTTACCGGCACAATATGAAATTTATCGCCCGATGGATCTCCCAGCGCTGCCGCCACAAAACGGGGATCGAGATCCATCCCGGCGCAACCATCGGCAGAGGGCTGTTTATCGATCACGGCATGGGCGTCGTCATCGGCGAAACGACCGAGATCGGCGACAACTGTACGATTTATCAGAATGTAACGCTCGGCGGAACCGGAAAGGACGTGGGCAAGCGTCATCCCACGCTCGGCAACAATGTGATGGTCGGTTCCGGCGCCAAGGTGCTCGGGCCGTTCAAAGTCGGCGATAACGCCCGGGTGGCGGCCGGTGCAGTGGTGCTCAGCGAGGTGCCGCCCAATTCCACGGCGGTTGGTGTGCCGGCGCGCATCGTCCGCGTCAACGGCGTCCGCGTCGGCAGCCTGGATCAGATCCACGTGGCGGATCCCGTTTCGCAGGAGATCTGCCGGCTGGATTATGAACTGTTTACGCTGAAAAATGAACTGAACGAAATGAAAGCAAAACTGCGGAGTCAGGAAAGCGCAGAAGGAAAGGAAGAGACGGAACAATGAAACTGTACAACAGCGCAACAAGAACAAAGGATGAGCTGGTTCCGAACGAACCGGGAAAAATCAAAATGTACACCTGCGGCCCGACGGTCTATCACTATGCGCACATCGGTAATCTGCGCAGCTATATCATGGAGGATGTGCTGGAAAAATATCTCCGCTATTCCGGTTACGATGTCAAGCGCGTGATGAACATTACCGACGTCGGTCACCTGACGAGCGACGCCGATACCGGCGAGGATAAAATGCTCAAGGGAGCGCGCCGGGAACACAAAACCGTCATGGAGATCGCCAGATTTTACACGGACGCTTTTTTTGCCGACTGCGCAAAGCTGAATATCAAAACGCCGGATGTGGTCGAACCGGCGACAAACTGCATCAGTGAATTTATCAACATGATCGAAGTCCTGCTGAAAAAGGGCTATGCGTACGAAGCGGGCGGCAACATTTATTTTGATACCTCAAAATTAACGGAGTACTACGTTTTCAATAAGCAGGATCAGGAGGATCTGGCGGTCGGCGTTCGCGACGGCGTGGAAGAGGACGGAAACAAGCGCAACAAGTGCGATTTTGTTCTGTGGTTCACCAAGTCAAAGTTTGAGGATCAGGAACTGAAATGGGATTCTCCGTGGGGAGTCGGATACCCGGGCTGGCACATCGAATGCTCCTGCATCAGCCTGAAGCACCTCGGCGAGCGTCTGGATATCCATTGCGGCGGCATCGATAACGCGTTTCCGCACCACACCAATGAGATCGCGCAGTCCGAAGCGTTCCTCGGCCACAAATGGTGCAATTTCTGGTTCCATGTGCATCATCTGAACACCGACAACGGCAAAATGAGCAAGTCCTCGGGCGAATTTCTCACCGTTTCGCTGCTCGAATCAAAGGGCTATGATCCGCTAGTCTACCGTTTCTTCTGCCTGCAGTCGCACTACCGCAAATCGCTCATGTTTTCGTATCCGGCGCTGGACAATGCCGCACAGGCGTATCAGAAGCTTCTCGCGCGCATTGCCGCGCTGAAAAACGAAGATTCCGCCGTGGACGAGGCGGCAGCAGCCGAACTGAAAAAAGGATTTACCGATGCGCTGGACAACGACCTGAACACTTCGCTTGCCGTTACGGCGCTGTATGACGTGCTGAAAGCCGATGTGAACGACGCAACGAAATATGCGGTCATCATGGATTTTGACCGGGTGCTTTCCCTCGGTCTGGAAAAAGGAGCTGCAGCGCTGCGCGAAAAAGAAGCGGCTGCCCCGGCGGCAGACCGTGAACTGGAGGCCTATGTGGAACAGATGATCGCCGCCAGAGCCGAAGCGAAAAAAGCAAAGAACTGGGCGGAGGCAGACCGCATCCGCGACGAACTGAAAGCAAAGAGAATCGTTCTGACGGATACTCCGCAGGGCGTCAAATGGTCTTTGGAACAATAATGCCGTTTTTTTCTGAAAGGTTGAACGATCCGAATGTCTGAAAAAGTAATGGTGGGCATGAGCGGCGGGGTGGACAGCTCCGTTGCGGCCCTGCTGCTGCAGCAGCAGGGTTACGAGGTGATCGGCGTCACCATGAAGCTGCGGCCGGATGAGTGGATGCAGGAATGCGCCTCCGGAGGCTGCTGTTCGCTGGACGACGTGGAGGACGCGCGCCGCGTTTGCCGCCGGCTGGGCATCCCGCATTATGTGATGAATTTTACCGACGTCTTTACCAGGGATGTGATCGATACCTTTGCGGCGGAATACCGGCGTGGCCGGACGCCGAATCCCTGCATCGAATGCAACCGGAAGGTCAAATTTGAAGCAATGCTGCAGAAGGCGCTTGCCATGGGGATGGATTATATTGCTACCGGGCATTACGCCCGCGTGACCCATGAACCGGGCGGCCGTTGGCTGCTGCACCGTTCGCCTGCGGCAAAGGATCAGAGCTATGTGCTGTATTCGCTGACGCAGGAGCAGCTGGCGCATACGCTTTTTCCGTTGGGAGAGCTGGAAAAACCGGCGGTTCGCGCGCTGGCCGAGGCGCATTGCCTTCCGGTGGCGCATAAGGCGGACAGCCAGGAGATCTGCTTTGTGCAGGACAACGATTATGCCGGCTTTATCGAGCGATACACCGGAGAGCCGTCGCTGCCGGGCGATTTTGTCGATGCGCAGGGCAATGTGCTCGGCAGGCACCGCGGCGTAACGCATTACACCATCGGCCAGCGCAAGGGCCTCGGCGTTTCGTTCGGCAGGCCGATGTTCGTCACGGCGATCGATCCGCAGCGCAATACGGTCACCCTTGGGGAAGAAGGCAGCCAGTATGCACCGGCGCTGATCGCGGAGCGCTTCAACTGGATCGCGTCCGACGCGCCGGCAGAACCCTTTTCCGCACAGGTCAAGGTGCGGTATCAGGCGCCGACGGCCGGGGCGACGGTTTTTCCCGCCGGAGACGGTTCGGTGCGGATCCTGTTTGATGAGCCGCAGCGCTCCGTTACGCCGGGGCAGGCGGTCGTGCTCTACCGGAACGATCTGGTGCTCGGCGGCGGAACCATCCGCTGCGCCGCCGGGGCGTAAACGGCGGCGGGATACAAAAAAGAACGGCGTTCCGCGAAAAAACGCCGTTGCTCTTGACAATCATACCCTGTATGGATTAAACTGATACAGATAACCCCGGCGCGGAAAAAACGCGGCATGCCGGTCGATGACCGCCCCGGGAGCTGAAAGGATGGGTTTTCCCGTGAAACAAGAAGAAAAAACCATGGATAAAATCGTTGCCCTTTGCAAGAACCGCGGATTCGTTTACGCCGGTTCCGACATTTACGGAGGACTTTCCAATACATGGGATTATGGTCCGCTCGGCGTAGAGCTGAAAAACAACGTCAAACGCGCATGGTGGCAGAAGTTTGTGCAGGAAAGCCCCTATAACGTCGGTCTTGACGCGGCGATCCTGATGAATCCGCAGACGTGGGTCACCACCGGCCATGTCGGCAATTTCAGCGATCCGCTGGTGGACTGCCGCGCCTGCCATTCCCGCAACCGTGCCGATAAGCTGATCGAAGCGGCGCCCGGCGGCACCGAGGTCGATGTGGAGGGCATGGATTTTGATCAGATGGACAAGTATATTGCGGAGCACAGCGAAGTGGTCTGCCCGGTGTGCGGCAAGCACGATTTCACCCCGATCCGCAAATTCAATCTGATGTTCAAAACGTCCATCGGCGTAACCGAGGATTCGTCCTCTGTCTGCTATCTGCGGCCGGAAACTGCGCAGGGCATCTTTGTGAATTTCGCAAATATCCAGCGCACTACCCGCAAAAAGCTGCCGTTCGGCGTCTGCCAGGTCGGCAAGGCGTTCCGCAACGAGATCACCCCGGGCAACTTTACGTTCCGCACGCGTGAATTCGAGCAGATGGAATGTGAATTTTTCTGCAAGCCGGGCACCGATCTGGAATGGTTCGCTTTCTGGAAGGATTTCTGTGCCGGCTGGCTGTATTCGCTGGGCATTCAGAAGGAGCACCTGCGCCTGCGCGACCATGAACCGGCGGAGCTTGCGTTCTACAGCCGTGCCACCACCGATATCGAATACGCCTTTCCCTTTACGGACTGGGGCGAGCTGTGGGGCATCGCCGACCGCACCAACTACGATCTCGGCCGCCATCAGGAGGCTTCCGGCAAATCGCTGGAATATTTTGATCCCGAAACGAACGAGCGGTACATCCCGTATGTGATCGAGCCGTCGCTGGGCTGCGACCGCGTTGTGCTTGCGTTCCTCTGCGACGCTTACGACGAAGAAAATGTCGGCGCCGACGGCAAGGAGGATATCCGCGTCGTGATGCATCTGCACCCGGCGCTGGCTCCGTTCAAGGCCGCGATCCTTCCGCTTTCCAAAAAGCTGAACGAGGGTGCGCACAAGGTCTATGAACAGCTGGCAAAGCACTTTATGGTCGATTATGACGACGCCGGCTCCATCGGCAAGCGTTACCGCCGTCAGGATGAGATCGGCACGCCGTTCTGCCTGACCTATGATTTTGAAAGCGAAAATGATGGCTGTGTTACCGTCCGCGACCGTGACACCATGGCGCAGGAACGGATCAGGATCGAGGATCTGGCGGCCTATCTGGAGCAGAAGCTGGCGTTCTGATTTTTTGTCTCTCTGCTGAGTTGACTGCCCTGCCGTTCGGCGGGGCAGTTTTTGTCGCAT
>JAQXJH010000011.1 GCA_029008595.1 Bacillota bacterium | reverse complement strand
TCCACCTCTGCCTCGGAAACGGCGGTGGACTTTTTCGTGACAGCCAGTCCTTTATATTCGGAAACGGAGACCTCCGGTTTTACGGTAGCCTTTACCTTAAAGGTCAGACCTTCCTTACCGGCGCTGACGATCTCCAGCGTGGCGCTGTCAACATCGACGACGTCCAGACCGGATTCGGCAATAGCGCCTTCCACTGCATCGGGATACAGGCTGCGGATCGCTTCCTCATAGAACACGTCTGCGCCGTACATACGCTCCACCATGGCGCGCGGGGCTTTGCCCTTGCGGAAGCCGGGCAGGGCGATCTTCTTGTTTTCACGCAGATACGCCTGATTCACCGCTTTCTCAAACGTCTGGCCATCCAACTCAACGGTCAATTCGTGGATATTGGTTTCAACCTTGCTGCATTCTTTCAGACTCATGTTTTGTTCCTCCTGCTGTTTACGTATTTTTTGATTATATCATATCTTTTTGCAGTTTTCCACCCCTGTGGTCAAATGCAGAAAACTTTAATAAATTGTCAATATTTTAACGTCTGACCGGCCGGTACGCCAAAAAACTTTTCAGCATTTTTCCACCAGAACCGGCAGAAAACCAACCGCATCGCCGGAGATCAGACGCAGCTGCGTTCCGCCGTAATCGCCTGTTACCGCCCGGCGGATGGACGGGCCGTGAAGATGGCCGTAATAGCAGCGGCGGATCCCCTGTTCCCGCAGAACGGTCAGGAATTCTTCGCAGCGTTCCCCGCCGAACACCGGCGGATAATGCAGAAAGACGACCGGCTCGGTTCCGGGGGCGGCATCGGCCAGCGAAGTTTTCAGGCGGCCGACCTCCCGGTTCAGAATTTTTTTATCGGCATCCTCTTCCGCATCATAAAACCAGCCGCGTGTTCCGCAGACAGAAACTCCGCCGACGGAATAAGCGCAGTTATGCAGGATCCGCAGCGTCGAAAATCCGTTTTCCGTCAGGAAGGCATCCATCTTTTTCCGGGTGCTCCACCAGTAATCGTGGTTGCCCTTCATCAGGATCTTCTGCCCCGGGAGCGATTCCAGAAAGGCAAAATCCCGCTTTGCTTCCTGCAGGCTCATCGCCCATGAAATATCTCCCGCGATAACGACGGTGTCACGGCCGGCGATCACTCTGCGCCAGTTTTCTTCCAGCCGGGAGACATGGTTCTCCCACCCGCCGAAAATATCCATTGGCTTTGCGCTGCCGAGGGAAAGGTGCAGATCGGCAATGGCAAAGAGAGACACGCGCTTTTCCCTCCTTTATGATCGGAGTCAGCGAATGTTCAGCATGGAAAGCACCGCGTCGGTCATCTGCTGAACTTCGCAGCTTTGTGTAAAACGAACCGGCTTTCCGCGCAGCGCGGCGATCGGTTCCGGAACCGGGGCGCCCGTTACCGCCGCGAGCATGTCCACCTTGGCAAAATCATCGATCGCCTGCTTCTCTTCGGTGACAGCCTGCAGGACGGCATCGGCAAATTTATAGGGAGATGCGGTGGAAACGATGACCGTAGGCGTGGTATCGCCGGTTTCACGCACATATTTTTCGTAAACTCCGGCAGCCACCGCCGTATGGGTATCGCAAAGATAACCTTCGGTTTCAAACAGCTGGCGGATGGTCGCCTGCGCGTCCACATCGCTGCACCAGTTGCCGTAAAACAGCTCGGAGATCTTCTGTTTGACGGCATCGTCCACCTCGTAGCTTCCCACCGTTTTCAGGTTTTCCATCCACGCGCCGACCCGGCAGGCGTCGCCGCCGGTCAGATCAAACAGCAGCCGCTCCAGGTTGCTGGAAACCAGAATATCCATCGACGGCGACTGCGTGGTGTAAAACGGACGGTTGCGGTCGTAGATTCCGGTGCGGATAAAATCGGTCAGCACGTTGTTGGCGTTGGAAGCGCAGATCAGCTTGTTGATCGGCAGCCCCATCTTCCGCGCGTAGTGCGCCGCCAGAATATTGCCGAAATTGCCGGTCGGAACCACAAAATTGATTTTTTCGCCGTTGTAATCCATCTCGCCGCTGTTCATTGCGTCGCAGTAGGCGGAAAAATAATACACGATCTGCGGCAGCAGACGGCCCCAGTTGATCGAATTGGCGCTCGAAAACTGCATGTTATGCGAAGCAAGCAGCTGCTTGACGGCGGGATCCGTAAAAATTTCCTTTACGCCGGTCTGCGCATCGTCAAAATTGCCGTGAATGGCGCAGACGGAAACATTTTCGCCCTCCTGCGTCGCCATCTGCAGCTTCTGCATCGGGCTGACGCCGTTTTCGGGATAAAAAACGATGATCTTCGTATTCGGTACATCGCGGAAGCCTTCCAGCGCAGCCTTGCCGGTGTCGCCGGAGGTTGCGACCAGAATCACAACCGTCTTGCCGTCGCAGGTTTTGGCGGCGGCGCGCGTCATCAGATGCGGCAGGATCTGCAGGGCCATATCCTTGAACGCGCAGGTCGGTCCGTGCCACAGCTCCAGCACATAGGTGCTCCGGTTCAGCAGAACCACCGGCGCCGGCGAAGGATCAAACTTTTGCTCCGTATATGCTCCGCGCACGCAATCGCGCACCTCTTCAGCGGAAAAATCCGTCAAAAACAGCCGCATCAGTTTTTCTGCCCGCGCAGCGTAATCGTCCTGCTCCAGTTCACAGAGCATCTGATAATCGATCTGCGGGAACTCGCAGGGCACAAAAAGGCCTCCTTCGGCGGAGATCCCCTGTGCGATCGCCTGAGCAGACTGTACCCTGGCAGCGCTGTTTCTCGTGCTGCAATATTCCATCTTTGAATTCTTCCTTTCCGTTCGGAAATCGGCAGATTCTGCCGCCGCGGGCCTTCCACAGTCTCCCGCATTTTTATTCATCCTTCATTTTATACCACAGAATGCTCCGTGTCAAAGCCCCGCAAAAAAATTATAGGCGTTGTTAAAAAACAGATCTTCGACCAGACTTTCCTTGGTGTTTTTACCGAGAAGATATTCTGCCAGCCGTTCCAGATGCGCCAGATCCGGAATGCAGGACGGCATCTGCGCGCCGTCAAAATCGGTTCCGATCGCCGTGACCTTTTCTCCGCCGAGCGACCAGAAGTGTTCCAGATGGCGGTAGATATCATCCAGCGAAGCGTCGCTGCCGCCGGTGATAAATTCCGGATAGAGATTGATGCCGACAACGCCGCCCCGACGCACGATTTCACCGAACTGCTCATCCGTAAGATTCCGTCTGTGCGGACAAACGGCGCGGGAATTGCTGTGCGACGCAACAAACGGCTTTTCTGCCGCCGCGGCAACGCCGGCAAACAGCTCGTCGCTGGCGTGAGAAATATCCACCGCCATCCCGCACGCCTCCATCTCTGTGACCACGCTGCGCCCGAACGGCGTCAGCCCACCCGGAGCGCCCGCTCCGCCGCCGATCTCATTGGAACCGTTCCAGGTCAGCGTCATCATCCGCACGCCGGCCCTTCGCAGTCCGCGCACCGAACGCACATCTCCCGCAAGGGGTGTTCCGCCCTCCAGCGAAAGCATGACGCCGGTTCTCCCCTCCTCCGCGGTCTTTGCAAAATCCTCCGGCTCGCTGCACTGCCGGATTTCCGGATTCCTGCGCAGCTGCTCCTGCAGATACTGCCGGGCATTGTCAACGATCCGCCGGGCGTCTGCGTTCCGGATGCTGTCCTCCACAAAAACCGCCATCGTCTGGATCCACGGAGAAAACCCGCTTCCCTGCTCAAAAGAAAGCTGCAGGTCGTTGTGCCGCAGGTCTTTCCCGGTATTCATTGCTTCCACAAG
>JAQXJH010000010.1 GCA_029008595.1 Bacillota bacterium | reverse complement strand
CTGAAGGGCATGGGAACAACGGCGGTATTGGCTTTGGTACAGCAGCATCACCTTTTTGTGGCGCATGTGGGAGACAGCCGTGCGCTGCTGCTGCGCGGCGGAACCCTTCAGCAGCTTACACATGATCATACCATTGTGCAGGCGATGGTGGATTCGGGAGAAATCTCTGAACAGCAGGCGCAAAGCCACCCGCAAAAGCATATTATTACGCGGGCGGTCGGGGTTCAGCGCGAAGTGGATATTGATGTTTCCGACTGGCAGCTGCAGGAGAATGATCTGGTTTTGCTCTGTTCCGACGGGCTTTCCAATCATCTGAGCAGCGAACAGATCTGCGAAGCGGCAAAGCGTTTCCCGCCGCAGGAACTGGCGGAAGGGCTGATCTCCCTTGCGAATGAAAACGGTGGAAGCGATAATATTACTGTGGTTGTGATTTCAATCAACGGGTCGACAGGAGGCGTTGAAAATGGATAAGTATGTTGGCAAGCGGCTGGACGACCGCTATGACATTCGTGAAGTCATCGGTGTCGGCGGTATGGCAATCGTTTATAAAGCGTATGACCGTGTGGAGGATCGCATTGTCAGCATCAAGATCCTGCGCGATGAGTATCTTGGAAATCAGGAATGTCTGCGCCGTTTCCGCAATGAGTCGCGCGCCATTGCGATGCTGTCCCATCCGAATATCGTCAAGGTGTACGACGTCAGCTTTGGCGATCGTCTGCAGTATATCGTGATGGAATATATCGACGGGATCACTCTGAAAGAGTATATCAGCCAGCAGCATGTGATCCGCTGGAAAGAAGCGGTTCATTTTACGCTGCAGATTTTATACGCTCTGCAGCATGCCCATGAAAAGGGCATTATTCATCGGGATATCAAGCCGCAGAACATTATGCTGCTGAAGGACGGTACGATCAAAGTAACGGACTTTGGCATCGCGCGCTTTTCGCGCAGCGATTCCCGCACCATGACAGACAAGGCCATCGGTTCGGTTCATTATATTGCGCCGGAGCAGGCCCGCGGAGCTGTCACCGATGAAAAATCGGACGTGTATTCCGTTGGTGTCATGCTGTACGAAATGCTGACCGGGAAGCTTCCGTTTGAAGCGGAAAGCGCGGTTTCGGTGGCAATTATGCAGATGCAGTCGGAGGCAAAACCGCCGCGTTCCATCAATCCGGAGATCCCCGAAGGTCTGGAAGAGATCACGCTGAAGGCGATGAAAAAAGATCCGGAACAGCGTTATGCATCTGCAGCGGAAATGATCCGGGATATCAATGCGTTCCGGCAGGATCCCAGCATCCGTTTTCAGTACCGGTATTTTATTGACGAAAAACCGACCAAGTATCTGGAAGCCATCGACAGAGTAAAGGGCGATCCTTCCGCCGAAACGGACGGCGCGGTGGATTTGATTGAGCAGCGGAAAAAGGCAACTGCGATCCCGGTCATCACCGGCGTTGTTTCGGCGCTTCTGCTGTTTGCCATCGTTTTTGGCGTATTTCTGTTCTTTAAAGATCTGCCGACGCAAAAGGAAGACGAAGAGATCTTTTTGCCCGATTTTACAGGGCAGATGCTGCCGGATGTTCAGGAACAGTATCAGGACAGCTTCAATTTCATCGTTGAGTACGATGTTTATGAGAATGCTGAGATCGACCGGATCATGAAGCAGGAACCGGCCGGCAATGTGAAAAAAGTCAAAAAAGGCTCGAATGTTACGCTGTATGTCAACCACAGCGGAGAACAGGTTCAGGTGCCGGAAACGCTGATCGGGATGCAGGTTTCGGAAGCGATTGCGCTTTTATCGGAACAGAAGCTCAGCAGCACGATCGTTCAGGTGTTCAGTGACGACACCGCCTCCGGCTACGTTGTGGAAATTTCACCGGCCGGCGGTTCCACGGTGAGGGTCAATACAAAAATTACGCTGTTCGTGAGCAAGGGCGCAGAAGAAAAAAACGTTGTAGTCGGCAATTATCTTGGCAAATCGTTTGAAGATGCAAAAAATGAAATTCTGAAAAACAATCTGAAGGTTTCTACCCCCAGGGTTGTGGATAGTGACCGCCCCAAAAATGAAGTGATCGGGCAGGATCCTGCTTACGGCACCTCGCTGAATGAGGGCGAATCCGTTGAATTGACGATCAGCAGCGGTAATCCTCCGGCGCCGGTGGAAAACACCGTTGCGTTTGATGTGACGCTGCCGAAAAAGACCGTAAGCGCTTCTCTGGCGCTGACCGTATGGGCAAACGGCGAGCAGGTGGAGTCGCAGAACAAAAATCTCGATCCGTCGCTGACCGGTTCCACCACCATCACATTGGTCGGTACGGATACCGATGTGAACGTTATGGTGCGGCTGAACGGAAAAGACTATCAGCAGTGGAGCGTCAATTTTCAGGAGAAAACAGCGTCCCTTGTGCGCGATTATGGTTATATAGAAGATGTTTCGTCGCTGCCGCCGTCTTCGGAGCCACCGGAGGAAAGTGAAAGCAGCGAAAGCAGCGAAAACAGTGATTGATGTTTGTTCGGTCAGGCTGCGGCAGAGTGTGTACTTTGCTGCGGCCTCTTCTTGATTTCAAAGGGGTGTTTCATGCAAAGCTCAGGAGTTATTTTAAAAGGAATCGGCGGGTTCTATTATGTTCTTGCGGGCGATACGGTATTTGAATGCAAAGCCCGGGGAATTTTTCGAAAAGAAAAGCGGACGCCATTGGCAGGCGATCGCGTTCTGCTTTCTGCGGGCAGTGTTCCGGAACAGGGAGTGATCGATTCCATTCTGGAGAGAAAAAACAGTCTGATTCGTCCTCCTGTGGCAAATCTGGACCGATTGTTTGTCGTTGCCTCCTCGGTGGAACCCAGCCTGAATTTGCTGATCACGGATAAGCTGGTTGCCATTGCAGAGGATAAAGGGATCGAACCCGTGGTTGTCTTTACAAAAACCGATCTGCAGTCTGTAACAGAGGCAGAGCAAATTTACCGCAGTGCAGGAATCCGCGTTCTTTCGGTTTCGCCGGAAAACCCCCGAACAGAAGAACTGCTGAGCCTTTTGCGGGGCTGCCAGAGCGCATTTACGGGCAATTCCGGCGTCGGAAAATCAACATTATTGAACCGGCTGCTGCCAATGCTGCAGCAGGAAACGGGCGATATCAGCAAAAAGCTCGGCCGCGGGCGCCATACTACGCGGCAGGTAGAACTTTTTGCAGTGCCCGGCGGCGGTTTTGTGGCAGATACACCGGGGTTCTCCTCGATTGATATTGAACGCTGTGAAACGATCAGAAAAGAGGATCTGGCATTCTGTTTCCGCGAGTTTGTTCCTTATCTGACAAAATGCAAATTCTCTTCCTGCACACACCGCTGCGAACGCGGATGTGCGGTTCTGGATGCTGTTCAGCGTGGGGAGATCGCGGCTTCGCGCCATCAAAGCTATTGCATGATGTATGATGAAGTGAAGGATGTTAAAGAATGGGAAACTTGATCGCTGATCCTCCTGCGCGGCGCTGCGTGATCATCGGCGCGGCCCCGAATCCTGATCTGCCGGTAAAGCTGCTTCGACCGGAGGATTTTATCATCTGCGCCGACGGCGGGCTGGATCATGCGCTGCGTCAGGGAATAACGCCCGATCTGACGGTGGGGGATTATGATTCTTTGCAGAATGCAAACCGGCTTGCTTCACTGGAGCATGTGACACTGCCGGTAGAAAAAGATGATACTGACACCATGGCGGCGATCAAAATCGCTCTGGAACGAGGATTCCGGGACTTTCTGCTGCTCAACTGCGCCGGCGGCCGGCTGGATCACACCTATGCAAATTTAACGGCTCTGTTCTATTTGCAGCGGCATCATGCAGAGGGGCTGCTGATTGACGGCAGCTGCACCGCGCAGATTCTGGAAAATGAGCGCGTGGAGTTGAGCGAACGGTGCGGCGAAGGTCTCTCGCTGTTTCCGTTTGGCTGTCAGCAGGCGGTCGTCAGCGGAGAAGGGGTCTATTATCCGCTGCGTTCGCAGTGCCTGCAGGCCGGTTTCCCGCTTGGCGTCAGCAACCGCATCGTATCGGATTCCGCCTGGATCGCGGTCGAAGAAGGAACCGTACTGATGATTTCAGAAAAAAGGTAACACTTTTTGATTCTCCGGTATATGATGTGATACCGGAGTTTTTTCTGCTCTGTGCTGCAAGAAAGCGAGGCGAAAACGATGTTTTGTGCCCCTAAACTGCGCTGTGAACAGGTACGCTGCTGCGGTAAATGCGCCCTTGCGTTTGCGGGGGGAATGATAACGGCGCTGGTGCTTTCCTCGGGCGCCGCAACCGTTTTGGTTGCCATCTCCTTCGGCTGCTTTGGTATTTTGTTGGTAGTGAAATAAAGGCAGTTGATCAGAATATTTCTGCAGGGAGGCTGTCCTATGAAAATTGTTGTGGTCAGAAGTCCGAAAATGATGAGCGGTATTCTTCGCATGCTTTTTGGAATCCGGAAAAACGAACAGACGGAATAAACGGTCAAAGAACGGAAGAGCCGGCAGAACGCCGGCCCTTCTGTTCTTTTAGGATACATTCAAATCTGATATCCCAGTCCTTTTTTCGTTGTGATCAATTCCTTCAGCCCAATATCGTCCAGCTTTTTTCTCAGACGTGCAATATTGACCGTCAGCGTGTTGTCGTCCACAAAGCAGTCGGTTTCCCACAGCGCGGTCATCATGGATTCCCGGGAAACGACATGCCCGCTGTTTTCGAATAAAATCTGTAAAATTTTCAATTCATTACGTGTCAGTTCAACTTTTTTTCCGCCGTGCAGCAGCGTGGCCTCGCTCAGGTTCAAAATAGCATCCTGATGGCGCAGCAGGTTGCTCTGGCCGGAAAAATCATAGCTTCTGCGCAGCAATGCCTGAACTTTTGCGGCAAGAACCGTCAGATCAAACGGCTTGGCGATAAAATCATCGCCGCCCTGTGTAATTGCCATAATGATGTTCATATTATCTGAGGCGGAGGAAATAAAAATAACCGGTATCTTCGAAATTTTTCGAATTTCCTCGCACCAGTGAAACCCATTGAAAAACGGAAGCGTAATATCCAGCAAGACCAGCTGAGGATCGTAATCGGTGAATTCTGCCAATACGTTGTGAAAATCCTGCACGCAACGCGCGCAGTGCCCCCAGGCCTCCAGATGTTTTTGCAGCGCCTGTGCAATCGTCTGGTCATCCTCTACGATCAAAATCCGATACAAGACCGCACCCTCTTTGAAAGTTGTCCCGGTGCCCGGGTATAACAAAATCCGCTCCCTTTCCCGGAGAATATCATCAGTATAACACAGAATCGGCCGTTTGCAAAGCGTTCATTGATCAGGCTGCTGCGGTATCAATTTTTTCAGGCAAAAGCCTGTCACAAAAAATTGACGGAACGGAATACCTGCTGCCTATAACGCATAAGAATGAACAGAAACCGGAAAAGGAGAGTGTCCGTATGGATTTTCAAACAGAGAAGGAGCCTTTTTGCAGCCTGAGGGAATTATTCAGCGGCAGTTCGGAACAACCGGTTGATCTGGATGTGACTCTGCCGGATTATTGCCCCGATATTTCCAGAATTCTGAAATGTCAGGTAAAGCCGCAGGTCACTGCGCGACAGATCGTCGGGGACCGGCTGACCGTGGAAGGAACGTCGCTGGTTCGGCTGCTTTATGTCGATGAAGAGGGCAGAGGTGTGCGCAACTGTGAACTGACCAGCGCTTTTTCAACGTCATTCAATTTAAAGCAGACGCCGGAAAATCCGGTTGTTTTTACATCGGTTCGCGTGGATTTTATCAATTGCCGTGCGATCACAAAACGCCGGATCGATCTGCATGGAGCGTTTACCGTGTTTGCGCATGTTTTTGGTGTACAGAGGGAAGAACTGCTCACAAACAGCTCCGGTGCCGGTGTGATGATGAAGAAAAAGCATTGCGAGGCCGACCAATATCTTTCCGCGGTGCAGCAGCCGTTCACTCTCAGCGAGACCTTTGAACTGGATCCCGGAAAAATGGCCGAAGCGCTTGTTCGATTCAGCGCTTCCGGAGCGATCGCCGATAGCAAAGTCATTGCAGATAAAGTCATTGTAAAAGGTGAAATTACAATCGATTTTCTTTATTTGACGGATGTAGAGGCCGGGACATTGGATACGGCTGAATTTACCGCGCCGTTCAGCCAGATCATTGATCTGGAAGGCATTGACGACGATTGTATCTGCGACGTCCGACTGGAGCTGCTTTCCGTGCAGGCGCAGCTGATGCCCTCTTCTGCAGAGGAAGCAGCCCAGCTGGAAACGGAAGTGCGGGCGGTGGTAACAGCCGCTGCAAAACAGCGCATCACGATGCCGGTGATCACGGATGCGTATTCCACACAATATGAAATGGATCTGCAGAGAAGGGCGGTTTGCCTGGAGAAAAAAATCGATCAGCTGAATGAAACTTTTCTGTGCAAAGGAAGCATTTCTGCTTCAGCAGACGCTGTGGCTTCGGTGACCGATGTCTGGTGCAATGTGGTCTCTGCGGATGCGGTTTTCCGCGAAGGAAAACTGGAGATCAGCGGACGCGTCAATGTCTGTTTGCTGACAGAGGATGCGGAACGTGTTCCTCACTATTTTGAAGGGATGATTGATTATTCCGCTTCGCATGAGTATCCGAATGCCGACGAAGCGGTCACCGCGCTTCCGGACGTTTCTGTCGCTTCGGCAGGATACCGCATTTCCGGTGCGGATTCGATCGAAATGCGGCTGGAATTGAAGCTGAACGCAGCTGTCTGCAGTCAGACAAAGGAAAACATCGTCTGCGAAATGATTCCGGATGAACAAAAGCCGAAAGCGCACGATCACACATGTGCTTTGACGCTTTATTATGCGGATGAGGGGGAATCCATCTGGGAAATTGCCAGAAGATACGATACCTCTCAGGAAGCGATCAGCAAAGAAAATGATCTTTCGGGCGAGATTGTTGAAACACGCGGGATGCTTCTGATCCCGGCGATCTGAGATGCGGTAAATGGATCAAAACAGGTTCCGGTTGTGGACCTGTTTTTTTGTTGAAAAAAGAACATTTTCCGGAGCAGAACAGCCGGATGAAAGAACGGAATAATTCCGGTTTATCCCGGATAAACTACAGCTGACGTGCAAAACAATGTGTAAAAGGATCAACAGACGCAGCTTTTCCTGTCTGATCGTCAGCTGTCGTAAAACAGATCCGCGAGCCTAAAATCACAGGAGGAATCTGATATGAAAAAAATACTTGCGCTGTTTCTGGCCTGTTTCATGATGATGGCATTGGCCGCCTGCAAGGGAGAGGCCGCTTCTTCGGGTACTTCGGAAACCGCCGTTTCCCAGGCTGCAGGCTCCGGCTCTGCGGCGGGCGGAAGTGTATATTATCTGAATTTCAAACCGGAGCAGGCGGACGACTGGGTCCGGCTGGCCGGGCAATATACCGAACGGACCGGTGTTCCGGTAACGGTCGTTACGGCGGCCTCCGGCACCTATGAATCCACGCTGAAATCCGAGATCGCCAAAACAGAAGCGCCTACTTTGTTTCAGGTCAACGGCCCGGTCGGTCTGGCAAGCTGGAAGGAATATTGTTACGATCTTTCCGGTTCGGAAATCTTCAAGCAGCTCACCAGCGAGGATTTTGCTCTCAAAGACGGGGAGAAGGTGGACGGTATTGCCTATGTGATTGAAACGTACGGTCTGATCTATAACAAAACGCTGATGAACCGATATTGCGGATTGGACAACGCAAAAATTCAGGACGTATCAGAGCTTAACAGCTTTGCCAAGCTGAAAGAGGTTGCCGACGATATGCAGAAACGCAGGGACGAGCTTGGCATCCGCGGGGCATTTACTTCTGCCGGAATGGATTCTTCGTCAGACTGGCGGTTCAAAACGCATCTCGCCAATCTGCCGGTCTATTACGAATACCAGGACGAGGGGATCAGCGATACCGACGCTATCAAAGGAACGTATCTCGAAAACTACAAGAATGTCTGGGATCTGTATCTGACCGATTCTACCTGCGATCCGAAACTGATCAGCAGCAAGACCGGAGATGATGCGCTTTCCGAATTTGTGATGGGAGAAGCGGTATTTTATCAGAACGGTACCTGGGCATATACCGATATCCAACGGGACGGCTCCTTGTCCGACGATGAGATCGGAATTCTTCCGCTCTATATCGGCGCTCCCGGCGAAGAGAAGCAGGGGCTTTGTACCGGTTCGGAAAATTACTGGTGCGTCAATAAAAACGCATCGGCTGCCGATATTCAGGCAACTCTGGATTTTATGAACTGGTGCATTTCCAGCGACGAAGGCCGCTCTGCGCTTTGCAATGAGATGGGCTTTGTTTGTCCTTTCAAAACCTTTACGGACGAATATCTTCCGAAAAATCCGCTGATCGCAGCTGCCAACGACTATCTTGCAGACGGAAAAACGCCGGTTGCCTGGTGTTTCCCGACCATGCCGAGCGATACCTGGAAAAACAACGTCGGCGGCGCGCTGCTGAAATACGCACAGGGTACCGGTTCCTGGGAGGATGTTCAGAAAGCATTTGTTGACGGATGGAAGACCGAAAAGGAAGCGGCAAAATCAGCGCAGTGACCGGTGAGATCAGGCCGGTTCGCTGATTCTGTCAGAACAGGGAAGGGTGAGCCGCCCGCTTATCCTTCCTTTTTGATAAAATCGTTATCCCGAGAAAGAGGTGAATTCTTTGCAGAAGACCCTGAGAAAATACTGGCCGATTTTCGTTCTGCCCACGATGCTCGCTTTTTGCATCGGTTTTATTTTCCCGTTCATCCTTGGCATTTATCTGAGCTTTTGCAGCTTTACCACCGTTACCGACGGGGTTTGGGTAGGTCTGAGCAATTATACAAAAATATTTACCGATGCAACCTTTTCACACGCGCTTTGGTTTACTGTGCTGTTTACGGTCGTCTCCGTCATTCTGATCAATGTGCTGGCTTTTGTGGTTGCGCTGCTGATGACGCGCGGTATCCGGGGAACCGATCTTTTTCGTACGGTGTTTTTTATGCCGAATCTGATTGGCGGTATTGTGCTTGGATATATCTGGCAAATGATTTTTAACGGAGTTCTGCAGAATTACGGAAAAACACTCACCTATTCCGCTGAATACGGATTCTGGGGCCTGGTCATTCTGATGTGCTGGCAGCAGATCGGTTACATGATGATCATTTATATTGCGGGAATTCAGAGTGTTCCGCGCGATCTGTATGAAGCGGCGCAGATTGACGGCTGCGGAAAGTGGAAAACGCTTTGGAACATTACGCTTCCCAATGTAATGCCGAGCATTACGATCTGTATGTTTCTGACGATAACCAACGGGTTCAAACTGTTCGACCAGAACCTTGCGCTGACGGCCGGCCAGCCTGCCAACGAGACCGAAATGCTGGCGCTCAATATCTTCAACACCTTTTATGGACGTACCGGTTGGGAAGGCGTCGGACAGGCGAAAGCGGTTGTATTCTTTATCATCGTTGTGGCGATCGCACTGCTGCAGCTGAAACTGACGCGTTCCAGGGAGGTGCAGCAGTGATGATTACAGAAAAAAAGCGCGGTGGATGGTTTTTAACGCTGATTCTTGCGTTTTTCTCCGTACTTTATCTTTGCCCGATCTTTATTGTTCTGATCAATTCCTTTAAGAAAAAAGCATATATCAACCGTTACCCATTTGCCTTACCCGATGCAAACAGCTTTGTGTCGCTGGATAACTATGCAGAGGGGATTCAGAAAATAAATTTTTTTGATGCTGCGCTCAATAGTCTGACGATTACGGTCGGATCGGTTTTTGTCATTTTGATCTGCACGTCGATGTGCGCATGGTATATCAGCCGCCGTATTAATTTTGCAACCCGGGGAATCTATTATCTCTGTTTGTTCAGCATGGTGGTACCGTTTCAGATGGTAATGTTTACGCTGAGCAAGATCGCCGATTTGCTCCGGCTGAACAATCCGTTGGGATTGATCGTTGTTTATCTCGGTTTCGGAGCCGGTCTTGCGGTGTTTATGTTCTGCGGTTTCGTTAAGAGCATACCGCTGGAAATTGAAGAAGCAGCCATGATCGATGGGGCTGATCCGCTGCGGTCGTTTTTCAGCATTGTTCTGCCGGTTATGAAACCGACCTATATTTCGGTCGGTATTCTGGAAACCATGTGGATCTGGAATGATTATCTGCTGCCGTATCTGGTTTTGAATCTGAAAAAGTATCAAACGATCCCGATCGCGATTCAATACCTGAAGGGCGGATATGGCTCCATCGATTGGGGCGCCATGATGGCAATGCTGGTGCTGGCGATTATTCCGGTCGTGATATTCTATCTGCTTTGTCAGAAGCATATTATCGAAGGCGTCGTGGCCGGCGCAGTAAAAGGCTGAGGAGGCAGGATGCAGATGCGTGCAAGCGGAATTCTTTTGCCGGTCGCCTCCTTGCCGGGGCCGTATGGAATCGGAAGCCTGGGAAAAGCGGCTTATCAATGGATCGACTTTTTACAGCAGGCAAAACAGAAATACTGGCAGATCCTCCCGATCGGTCCGACAAGTTACGGAGACAGTCCCTACCAGAGCTTTTCGGCTTTTGCGGCCAATCCGTATTTTATTGATCTGGACCGGCTTTGCAGTCATGGGCTGCTGACCAGAGAAGAAATTGATGCGGCACAGTTGGATTCTTTCCGGCAAAGCATTGATTATGAATGTCAGTTTCATCGCCGTCTGCCGCTGCTGAAAAAGGCAGCAGGCCGTTTCCGGCCAGCACAGAACGGCTACGCTGAATTTGTTGCCGAAAATGCATTCTGGCTGCCGGATTATGCGCTATTTATGGCGCTGAAAGAAGAAAACGGGCAGGAAGCCTTTAAAAAATGGCCCAGACCTCTCAGAATGCGTGAAGCGGAGGCAATGCAGCAGGCACGCGCCCGCTGCGCAGAACAGATCCGCTGCTGGCAGGTGCTGCAGTATTGGTTTCATGAACAGTGGAGCGCACTGAAACAATACGCCAACGAGCACGGGGTTTTCATCATCGGGGATATTCCTATTTATGTTTCTCCGGATTCCAGCGATCTGTGGACACAGCCTTCACTTTTTCAGACAGATCAGGACGGTGAGCTGACGGAAGTGGCGGGCTGCCCTCCGGATGCGTTTTCCGCGGATGGCCAGTTGTGGGGGAATCCGCTTTACCGTTGGGAAGAGCACCGGAGAACGGGTTACCAATGGTGGATTAACCGTCTCCGTTATGCAGAAACGGTTTTTGATGTGGTTCGCATTGATCATTTCAGAGGTTTTTCGGGGTATTATGCGGTGGACGCAAAAGCACCGACAGCTGCAGACGGTCGTTGGCGTCTTGGGCCGGGGAGCAGCTTTGTGCATTGTATCAGGGACGCGCTGCCGGAAATACGCATTATTGCGGAGGATCTGGGATATTTAACTCCGGATGTCCATGCGCTTCTGGATGAAAGCGGGTTTCCTGGCATGAAGGTTCTTCAGTTCGCATTTGACAGCCGCGAAGAGAGTGATTATCTGCCCCATAACTATCCGCGTAATTGTGTGGTATATACCGGAACTCACGACAACACGACCACAGAGGATTGGCAGCACTCTGCTCCGGCGGAGGATGTGCGGTTTGCACGGGAATATATTCATGCCGGCAGCCATGATTTTACCCGGCAGTTCATCCGTGCTGCAATGGCCAGCGTTGGCAACACCGTAATTATTCCGATGCAGGACTGGCTGGAGCTTGGTGCGGAAGCAAGGATCAATACGCCGGGCACGCTTGGAGGCAACTGGGTCTGGCGAATGCCGCCCGGAGCGGACTCTGCCGGTCTGGCGCAGCAGATTGCCGGGATGACAACTCTTTACGGAAGAGCATGATGCTGCAGAATTTGGCGGCTGCGGAAGCTTTCCGGTCAATATGGTGCAGAAAAAAAGGATCTGTTGAAAGTCTGCAACAGCTTTCAGCAGATCCTTTTTCAGAAACGATTTTACCTTGGTATTCAGATCATATCCTCCGATGCGCATGCATGCCAGATATCGCGGTTGTATTCCGCAATGGTGCGGTCGCTGGAGAAGAACCCCGCATTGCTGATGTTTGCCAGCATTTTCTGCGCCCATGAGCGTCGGTTCCGGTAATCATGATACGCTCTTTGCCGGGCAGCCGAGTAGTCCTGAAAATCAGGCAGAGCCATGAACCAGTCCTTACGGATCAGTTCCCGGGAAAGTCGTGATAAACTTTCGCAGCATCCGATTTGCATCATTTCCTTACCGGTAATAAAATCGATCGCTTCACGAATGGTCGGGTCGGATTCGTAGTATTCTTCCGGATGATAGCTTTGTTCCTCATAGCGGCGCATGACGGTTTTGCTGTCTGCACCGAACGTATAGATATTTTCCGGGCCGACCAATTGGGCGATTTCCACGTTTGCGCCGTCCATGGTTCCCAATGTGACTGCGCCGTTCAGCATCAGTTTCATGTTTCCTGTCCCGCTGGCTTCTTTGCTGGCCAGCGAGATCTGTTCGCTGATATCACAGGCGGGGATCAGTTTTTCCGCATGGGTCACGTTGTAATTTTCTACCATAAAGATCTGCAGCCAGGGAGCAGTCTGCGGATCCTGATTGACGATCTGCTGCAGGCAGAGAATCAGATGAATAATATCTTTGGCAATGGTATAGGCCGGCGCTGCTTTAGCGCCAAACAGTGCAGTGACCGGCGTTTCGGGGAGATTACCGCGTTTGATGTCCAGATAACGGTGAATCAGCTCCAGCGCGTTCATCTGTTGCCGTTTGTATTCGTGCAGCCGTTTGATCTGAATATCAAAGATGGCGCTGCAGTTCAGCCGGATGCCCTGTGTGCGGGCAAGATATTCGGCGAGCGCGCTTTTGTTGTTTTGCCTGATCTGCAGCAGCCGTTCCAGAAAAGCGTTGTCTTCGGAAAATTCCTTCAGCTTTTGCAGTTCTTCGGCATTCTTTTTGAATCCGGGGCCGATCCGGGATTCGATCGCCTGCGTCAGCCCGGGATTGCAGTGCAGGAGCCAACGCCGGAACGTAATGCCGTTCGTTTTATTATTGAAGCGATCCGGATACAGCCGATAAAAGGAATTCAGTTCATTGTTTTTCAGAATTTCAGTGTGCAGATCCGCCACACCGTTGGTGCTGTGGGTAAAATGAATATCAAGATGAGCCATATGAACATGCTGCCGGCTGTCAATGATCTGAACGTTTTCCGCATCGTACTGCTGACGGATCTTCCGGTCCAATTGCCGGATGACCGGAACCAGCTGCGGAACGGCTTTCTGCAGATATTCCAGCGGCCAGGTTTCCAGCGCCTCGGCGAGAATGGTATGGTTGGTATAGGCGCAGGTATCGGTCACAATGCGGACAGCCTCTTCAAAACCGATTCCGTGCTGCTGCAGCAGACGGATTAGCTCGGGAATAATCATGGTCGGATGCGTGTCGTTGATCTGAATTGCCGCATAATCGGCTAAATCATGAAGCTTGCATCCCTTTTTCATCACTTCGTCCAAAATCAGTTGTGCTGCGCAGCTGACCATAAAATATTGCTGATAGATCCGCAGCAGACGCCCTTCTTCGCTGCTGTCGTCCGGATACAGGAACAGCGTCAGGTTTTTGGCAATATCCGTTTGATCAAATTTGATCCCGTCGTGCACAATGGACTCATCGACCGTATCCAGATCGAACAGATGCAGATGATTCACTACGCCTTCGTAACCGATCACCGGAATATCATACATGTGCCCCTGAACGGAGAGAGCGCCGAATGAAACGGGATAGCAGACGTCTGTTGGTGTCATCCATCCTTCCCGCTCCATCCATGGATTCGGGCATTCGGCCTGCATCCGGCTGCAGAATTCCTGACGAAAAAGGCCGAAATGGTATGCGATCCCGATCCCGTCGCCTGCAAGGCCGAGCGTTGCCATACTGTCCAGAAAACAGGCTGCCAACCGGCCCAGACCGCCGTTTCCGAGGCTCGGTTCCGGTTCCAGCTCCTCAATCCCGGCAAGGCTTTTGCCAGCGGAGCAAAGTTCGGACCGCACTTCGTCGTAAATGCCGAGGTTGATCAGATTATTGCCGAGCAGTTTGCCGATCAGAAATTCCGCGCTGATATAATATATTTTCTTTTTACAGTCGGAACGTCTGCGGCTGGCTGCTTTTTCCGCTGTCATGCGAAGAAGCGCGCTGTAAATTTCCCGGTCGCTGCAATCCTGCAGCGCTTTGCCGTAAAGACCGGCGGCATATTGTGAAAGCGTCATGAAAAGCTCTCCTTTACCTTGTCAATGAGAAAATGTTCTGCTGCATAATATTGCGCAATACCAAATCGGCTGCAAAAAAACTCAGGCAATGAATACCGTTCTTATTTTATCCGGAAGTCCCGGCAAAAATACAAAAGCGGAATGTATTGTGTGCGGCAAGGGGAGAGAGTTCCCGGACGGCTGTTCCGGACGCCGAATAAAAAATACTTCTGCCGCTGCTGTTGTCATAAATTCGTCCGTGCACACATAGCTATAAACCAAAGAAAGCGATGAGCGGAGGCAGAAAATATGGCGGCACAAACGAATATTTATCAGGATATTGCCCAGCGGACCGGCGGCGATATCTATGTGGGCGTGGTCGGGCCGGTTCGCACAGGAAAATCCACTTTGATCAAACGGTTCATGGATACCCTTGTGATCCCCAACATCGGCAGTCAGTTCAGCCGGGAACGGGCCATTGATGAACTGCCGCAGTCCGCCTCCGGCAGAACCATTATGACAACAGAGCCGAAATTTATTCCCGAGGATGCCGTTCGGATCAAGGTGAACGACCAGGCGTCCTTTAATGTCAGAATGATCGATTGTGTTGGATACATTGTTCCAAGCTCTATCGGTTATATCGAAGATAATCAGCCCCGTATGGTAAAAACACCGTGGTTCCATGAACCGATCCCATTCAATATGGCGGCGGAGATCGGTACGCAGAAGGTGATCACCGAACATTCCACCATCGGGATCGTGGTGACGACAGACGGCAGCATCAGCGATATTCCCCGGGAAGAATATGCCGAAGCAGAAGAGCGCGTGATCAGCGAACTGAAGGAGATCGATAAACCGTTCGTTGTCATTTTAAACTGTGTTTATCCCAATTCGGCCAATGCACAGGATCTTGCACAGGAGCTGAAGGGGAAATATGACGTACCGGTGCTGCCGCTGAATTGTATGGAGCTGACGGAGGAGCAGATCAAAACGATTCTGTCCATGGTTCTGTTCGAATTTCCGGTAAAAGAGATCCGGGTCAACATGCCGAAATGGCTGACCGGGCTGGAAAAAGACCATTGGCTGCGTCAGGCGGTCATGGGGAAGATCACAAAGTCTGCGCAGGATCTGCACCGGATCCGTGAAGTAAAAGGTTTTGCGGAAGCTCTGGGTGATTCTGAATACATTGATGATGCAAAAATAGAATCCATGGAATTGGGGAACGGAAGCGCAAAAATGCGGCTGCGGTTGAATAACGATCTGTTTTATCGTGTATTGGGTGAAAAAACCGGTGTTGAGATCAAGGAAGAGAGCGCACTGCTCGAACTCATTCTGCGCCTGGTGGAAACAGACCGAAAATATGAACATATCCGCAACGCGATGGATGAGGTGACCGAAACAGGTTATGGCATCGTCATGCCGTCTATTGATGAACTGTCGCTGGAAGCGCCCGAAATTACGCATCAGGGCGGAAAATACGGGATCCGGCTGAAAGCAAGCGCGCCGTCGATCCACATGATGCGCGCTGATATTACTACGGAAGTAGCGCCGATCGTCGGAAGCGAAAAACAATCTGAAGAGCTTGTGAATTACCTGATGACCGGTTTTGACGAAGATCCGCTGAAAATCTGGGAGTCCAATATTTTTGGCAAGTCGCTCAATGAGCTGGTGAACGAAGGATTGCGGAACAAACTTTACCGGATGCCGGCAGAAGCGCGGATGCGGCTCAAGGAAACGCTGGAAAGGATCATCAATGAAGGCTGCAGCGGCCTGATCTGCATTATTCTCTGATTTCACATCACACCGGCGAGGGACAGAAACCCGACTGTTTCTGTCCCTCGTTTTTTGCGGAAATAGTTCTTCTTTTTTGCGTGCTGTTTTTTGCAGTCCGGAAAACTCCCGCCAACTTTTTATCGAACCATAAAAAATTAGCAATATAATATAAAATCAGTTGCATTTTCATGCGATTCTGAGTACAATAAAAAATAATTCCGATAAAAAGAACGGAGGCATGAAAATGATTCAGGAAGCTGAATGGATTTTTCCTGCGCAGGATATGAAAGACGTCTGTCCTGTATTCCGCAGGCGATTCCGTTTATCAGAATCCATTGCGCAGGCTAGGCTGCTGATTTCTGCGCTCGGCGTTTATGAAGCATACCTGAACGGGGAACGTATCGGAAAATATATTCTGGCTCCCGGGTGGACCAGTTATCAGACAAGGCTGCAGGTGCAGGAATACAATGTTTCCCACCTGCTTCAGGAAGAAAACGAGCTGCTCATAACAGTCGGAAACGGATGGTTTGCCGGACGGATTTCCCGCGGTATGTACCGGTCGATCGCAGAAGGCGTCCGGTTGATTGCCCAGCTGGAAATTACGGAGAAAAACGGCTCGTGCCGGAAGATTTCGACCGATTCTGAGTGGGAAAGCGCAGAAAGCCACATCCGGTTCAGCGACCTTTACGACGGGGAAATCTATGACGCCAGAACGATCCCGCAGGAATGGAAGCCCTGCCGGACGGCACAGCTCAGCAAAACCATGCTGATCCCGCAGGAAGGCCCGGCTGTTACGGAACATGAAAGACTGAAGCCCGTCAGGCTGATCCATACCCCGGCCGGTGAAACGGTTCTCGATTTCGGGCAGGAAATTACCGGTTACGTTTCTTTTTCGGTCAATGCACATGAAAACGACGAGGTCTGTATTTCTCATGCGGAAATGCTGGATGCGGCAGGCAATTTTTATACGGAGAATCTCCGATCCGCCAAAGCGCAGATCCGCTATATCTGCCGGGAAGGGGAACAGAGTTACAAGCCGCATCATACTTTTATGGGCTTTCGCTATATCCGTCTGGATCGTTTTCCGGGAGAACCGGAGCTTTCCCGTTTTACCGCTGTCTCGGTTTATTCGGATTTAAAACAGACCGGCAATATTTTGACTTCCGATCCGCTGCTGAACCGGTTGTTTCAGAATATTCTCTGGAGCCAGAAAGATAATTTTCTGGATGTTCCGACGGATTGTCCCCAGCGCGACGAACGGCTTGGATGGACGGGAGACGCCGAGGTATTTATCCGCACGGCGGCGTATAATTTTGATGTGGAACAATTTTTCCGCAAATGGCTGCGCGATATGGCAGCGGATCAGCGGCA
>JAQXJH010000009.1 GCA_029008595.1 Bacillota bacterium | reverse complement strand
CCCCAGCCGGTCCCGGCAAGCACGGAACGTTTGCCGGTAAAGAACACCGTCGCTTCCGACGAGGAATATGTGATCGAAAAGCCGTCTCTGCGCCCGTTCGGTTCGCCGCTGCCGAAACATGCGGCGGACCTGCCGCGCCCGGCGGAAGAGCCGCGGGCCGTGCCGGAGCAGGAAACGAAAACGACGGAGAAAGCCGGTCCTGACGGAAAAACCGTTTTGCCGGACAAAACGAAAGAGGCTCCGGCCAAAACAGCAGCGCCCGCTGAACCGGAATGCCGCCCGCTGCGCTTTGTGGGAGAGGTGTTCGGAACCTATATTCTGCTGGAATCGGCGGACGAACTGGTCTTTATTGATAAGCATGCTGCGCACGAACGCATTCTTTACGAAAAGCTGCGCGCGCAGCAGGGAGAACGCTATGCGCAGCAGCTGCTCAGCCCGGTCACGGTAACGATGGATAAGGAATCCTATTCGGCGCTGCTTGCCGCCCGCGGGCAGCTTCTCCGGGCGGGGTTCGAGCTGGAGGATTTCGGCGGCGGAACCATTCTGGTGCGCAGCGCGCCGCTCTCCTTCGGCGAACAGGATATCACCGACGCGCTCTTCGAGATCGCTGCCCACCTGCAGGAAAACCGCCGCGATCTTTCCACGGAGCACGACGACTGGCTGCTGCACAACATTGCGTGCCGCGCTGCCATCAAGGGCGGCGACAGAACGAGCGACCGGGAACTGACGGCGCTTGCCCAGCAGCTGTATGAGCACCCGGAGATCCGCTATTGCCCGCACGGACGTCCGGTTTATCTTTCCATGAAAAAGCGCGAGCTGGAAAAGCAGTTCGGGCGGATCCAGTAAATCAGCAATCAGGTAAAACGATTTGGAAGCCTTCCGGCGATCGGAACGGCTTCGGCCGCAGGAGGTGACCGTCACGATGCCGGAAACAGAAAAGATCCCGATGGTCTGCGTTGTGGGGCCGACGGCTTCCGGGAAAACGGCGCTGGCGGTGGAGCTTGCGCAGCGCTTCGGCGGTGAGGTGATCTCCGCCGATTCCATGCAGATCTACCGCGAAATGCAGATCGGAACGGCGCGCCCCACCGAAGCGGAGATGCAGGGCGTCGTACATCATCTGACCGGGTTTCTGCCGTTGGAGCAGTCGTACAGCGTCGCCCGTTTTGTGCAGGATGCCGCCCGGTGCGCAGAGGATATTTTCCGCCGCGGAAAGCTGCCGGTGCTGGCGGGTGGAACGGGACTTTACGTTTCCTCGCTGGTGAACGGGATCGAATTTGCCGAAGAAGCACACGACCCGGCGCTGCGCAGCGAACTGCAGCGGCGCGCAGCAGAAGAAGGCGGAGAAGCGCTGCTGGCGGAGCTTGCCCGGTTTGATCCGGAAACCGCTGCGCGGCTGCACCCGAACAACCTCGGACGCATCATCCGCGCGATCGAAATTTACCGGCAGACGGGCGTTACCATGAGCGAACAGCTGCGCCGCTCGCGGGAAAAGGGGTCGCCGTACCGCCTTTGTATGCTCGGCGTTACCTTTGCCGACCGGCAAAAGCTTTACGACAGGATCGACCGGCGCGTTGACGCCATGATGGATGCCGGGCTGGAAGAGGAGGCGCGCCGTGTGCTGGCGATGCCGGGGGGAACAACGGCCCTGCAGGCGATCGGCTACAAGGAACTGGCGCCCTTTCTGCGCGGGGAGTGCAGCCGGGAGCAGGCGGTGGAAAACCTGAAGCGAGAGACCCGCCGCTACGCAAAACGGCAGCTGACCTGGTTCCGGCGCGACGGCCGCATCCTCTGGCTGGAACGCGACCGCTTCCCCGGGGACGCGGCGCTTGCGGCCGAAGCGGCGCGGCAGGTGGAAAAAACGCTGGAAATATGATAGAATGGAATGCAGGAAATTAACAGCAACGCAAAAAGGGGGGCGGCCGGGATGGGCGCAAAAGTGAAAAAAAGCCTGATCGCATTTCTGACGTTTGTTTTGGCCGCTTCTTATGTCGGTTATCATATTTACAAAAGCAGCGGCAGCAAATACAGCAGCGAAACCGTGCTGAACACGGTTTATTCCGAGACGATCGACGCGGAAATGCTTTTTCTGCGTGAGGAGACCGTTGTGGAAAGCGACGCTTCCGCCGGTGCGCTGCAATATGCGGTTCCGGACGGAACCAAAGTAAAAAAGAACGGCGTGGTGGCGCGCCTTTACGCCGCCGAGAGCGAAATCGCCGCGCAGGAGGAGCTTGCTCTGGTCAGAAACGAGATCGCGACCTTTGAAACCATTGCCGGCCAGACGGAGATCGCGGGAACCAATCCGGATATCATCACCTCCCGGCTGAATGCGCGGCTGGTCAGCCTGCAGACGGCGCTGCGCTGCAGCCGCACGGAGGATTTTGAGGCGGCGCGCTCCTCGGTGCTGGAGGTTCTCTGCCAGCAGCAGCTGATCACGGGCGAGGTGACCGGCTTTGAAGAAAAGCTGGCGGCGCTGCGGGAACAGGAAGCGGAGCTGCTGAAAAAAGTCACGCAGCCGCAAAGCGTGGTCTACGCGCCGGTTTCGGGCTATTTTTCCGGTACGGCGGATGGCTACGAAGGCGTCTTCGATCTTTCCGGGATCGATTCGGTCACGGTGGAGCAGATCCGTTCGATCCAGCCGGCCGTTCCGGCAGAAAATGCGATCGGAAAAATTGCGCCGAGCCACGTCTGGTATGCGGTGACGGTTCTTTCCGCAGAAAATGCCCGCCGCCTTTCGCTCAACAGCACGATCTGTCTGATCGATCCGGAATCGGGAGAACGAATCCCCGTAACGGTTTCCGCCATCAATCAGACGAATGTGGAAAGCGAGGCTGCGGTGGTTCTGCGCGGCAATACGCTCGACAGCACCATTTCGGGGCTGCGCAGGGCAACGATGCAGATCGAAGTCAGGCGGTACTCCGGCGCGCGCGTGCCGCGCAGCGCGGTTCATATTGAGCACCGCACCCGTACCATAACGGATCAGGACGGCAACAAAAGCACGGAGGAAAAGGACGTACAGGGCGTTTACATTATTTACGGCGAGCAGCTGAAATTCCGCGAGATTTCCCCGATTTATTGGGGTGATGATTTTGTGATCTGTGACCTGAGCGCAAGTGCAACCTTTGATGTTTCAATGATGAAGCTGTACGATCAGGTCGTTGTGGGAGGTAAAGAGCTTTATGATGGAAAAGAAATTCGATGAAGAATTGCAGGAAAAGCTGGCCGCAGCGGAAGAAAACCTGAAGCGCGTGCGTGAGCAGATGGCGCAGGCCGAACAGCGTGCGGGGAAGAAGCCCGGCGAGGTCGTTCTGCTTGCGGCGACCAAAACCGTTGCGCCCGAGGTCATCAACCGTGTGATCGCGCTCGGGGTGGATCATATCGGCGAGAACCGCGTGCAGGAGCTTTGCGCAAAGTTCGACCGGCTGGAGCTTGCGCATTGCGAAGCGCAGATGATCGGTCACCTGCAGACGAACAAGGTCCGTCAGGTGGCGGATAAGGTCGATACCATTCAGTCGGTGGATTCGCTCCATCTCGCGCAGGAGATCAGCCGCATCTGCACCAGGCTGGGCAAAACGATGAACATTCTCGTCGAAGTCAACATCGGCGGCGAAGAAAACAAATCCGGAATCTGCCCGGAAGGCGCGTGGGAGCTTTGCTGCGCGGCCGCGGAACTGCCCGGTATCCGCGTCGGCGGCCTGATGACGATCCCGCCGGTCTGTGAGACCGAAGCGCAGGCGCGGGGATATTTTTCGAAGATGCATCAACTCTTT
The DNA here is from genome assembly GCA_029008595.1 of Bacillota bacterium. Classification (GTDB taxonomy): domain Bacteria; phylum Bacillota; class Clostridia; order Oscillospirales; family Acutalibacteraceae; genus CAKXIK01. The sequence continues at coordinate 11,903 of JAQXJH010000009.1, read as the reverse complement.
GTTGACATGAAAGGCAAAAAACACGATAATATAACTATGGACTGCCTTTCAATGGGGATGTCCGGTGATTTTGAAGCCGCAATTCTGGAAGGCGCCACGATGGTGCGCGTCGGTTCCGCAATTTTCGGAAAGCGAATTTATCATTGAACCATATTGTGATTAGGAGGAATTTGCAATGGCCGGTTTTATGGACAAGCTGAAAACGATCTGGTCTGACACGGAAAGCGACGAAATGTATGAGGAAGAGGCAAACGCGCCGGCAGCAGAGGAAGACCATGAAATGCCGATCACCCGTTCTGCTCCCGCGCCGCGCCGGCAGCCTGCAGAAAACGCCGCCAACAAGGTCGTGAATATTCACGCCACGGCGCAGCTGCAGGTGGTGCTTTCCAAACCGGAAACCTTCGGGGAGGAAACGCGCGCGGTGGCCGATGAGCTGATCCAGATGCATACGGTCGTGCTGAATCTGGAAAATACCAATAAGGATGTTTCCCGCCGGATCATCGATTTTCTCAGCGGCGTTGCCTATGCAAACGGCGGGCAGATCAAGCGCGTTGCGACCAGCACCTACATCATCACGCCGTATAACGTCGATCTGACCGGCGACGATGTTCTCGATGAGCTGGAAAACAACGGGGTATATTTCTGATCATGAAAGCTTCCCGGATCATGCCGGCGCAGGAGGATGCCGTGCTGCTGGCCCGCGTGAATGAAGCGCTGCAGAATGCAGGGTTCCGTTCGCGTCCGTCGTTTGTCGGCTTTCTGGATGAACGGCAGGCGCTGCTGGCCTCCGGTGCAGCTGCCCGGCAGAAGGATGTCCGCTTTGCGCTGGACGGCGGCTATGAGGGCGCGGCGCGCGTGATGTTCGGAGCATTTCCGCCGTTTCTGGAGCCGGAACGGGCGCTGTTTCCGCTGGAGGCGGTGACGGTCCGTTTCCGCGCGGGAGCACAGCTTTCGCACCGCGATCTGCTCGGTTCGCTGATGTCTCTCGGTGTGGAGCGGGACGTTCTGGGCGATCTGCTGCTGGAGGACGGGCGTGCCGTCTTCTTTTCCCGCAGCGAGATGGTTCCGTTTTTTGTGGATCAGCTGAAAAAAGTCGGCGGCGAAGGCGTCCGCGTCAGCGCAGGCGCACAGATGCCGCTGCCCGGCGGCGCGCAGTTTGTCGGGCTTTCGTCAACCGTTGCTTCGGCGCGGTTGGACTGTGTGGTGTCGGCGCTCTGCAGCTGCAGCCGCGGCGCTGCTGCAGAAATGATCGAAAAAGGCCTGGTTTTGCTTAATTTTACCGAATGCACGGCTGTTTCGGCCGGAGTTGCCGAAGAAGACCGGATCTCCGTTCGCGGCAAAGGAAAATTTGTGATCGACAGGATCGGCCCGCAGACCAGAAAAGGCCGGCTGGGTTTTCAGGCAAGAAAATACGTCTGAGCCGCGCGAGCGGCCCGGCAGAATATCAGCACGGAAAGAGAGTTGGGGCAGCGATGATGACATTGGAAGAAATTAAAAACGTCAGTTTCCGCAAAGCGAATCTCGGCGGATACCGCGTGGAAGACGTGGATGATTTTATCGACAGGGTCGAGGAGACGTTCAGCGCGCTGGCACAGGAAAACCGCGCGGGAAAACAGAAGCTGCGGGAGCTTGAGACAAAGCTGGCCGAATGCAAGGCCAGGGAAGACAGCATCGGTCATGTGCTGCTGAACGCGCAGCAGCAGGCGGATTCGGTCGTGCGCGAGGCAGAGCAGAAAGCGCAGATCATTCTGCAGGACGCCCACAATGAAGCGCAGGAGATCGTTTTTCATGCGCAGGAGGAGATTGACGGCCAGAAGGAGGCCATCGAAACGCTGAAGCGGGAGGTTTCCCAGTTCAAGGCAAGACTGCTCAGCGTTTACCGCGAACATCTGACGCTGATCGACGCGCTGCCGGACAGCGAAGAAGAAAAAGCGCAGCAGCCGGCCGCTCCGGAAGAACAGGAGCCGGAAACGCAGGAGGCAGCGCCGCAGGAAAAAACAGAGCCAAAGCCCGAACCGCAGCAGCCGGAGACGGATGAGGATGCGGTGGATCTCGACCAGCTGGCGGACGAGATCCTGGCCGAAGCACAGCCCACTCCTGCCGGGGCAAAGCCGGTGCAGCCGCAGCCCCGCAAGGAGGTCTCCCTGTTTGACGACGATTATGAATTTGACGCCGCTCCCCAGACGTCGCGTTTTGAGTCGCTGAAGTTCGGCGACGATTATGATCTGAAGGACGATCCGGAGATGATTTCGGGCGGCCGCAAAAAAAGATAACACGAACAACTGCCGCCCGCTTTTGTGCCGCGGCAGTTGTTTTGGTGCAGGAAAGGATTTGATTTTTTGTTGACGGCGATCCTTGCGCTGATCGCTTCGGCGGCGCTGGTTGGTATTGACCAGCTGCTGAAGGCGATCGTGACGGCCAATATGACGGAGTTTCAGACGATCCCGTGCATTCCCGGGCTGCTCAGCTGGACCTACATTCACAACGAAGGCGCGGCGTTCGGTATTCTGCAGAATCAGCGCGTGCTTTTTATCGTGCTGACGGTGGTTCTGGTCGGCGCCTGCATTGCGCTGCTGTTCACAAGAACGGCGCGTGCCTCCGGATGGGTCTCGGCGACGCTCTCGCTGATCATTGCGGGTGGGATCGGCAACCTGATCGACCGCATTGCCACCGGCCGGGTGGTGGACTATATATCGGTTTCCTTCTTTCCGCCGATTTTTAATTTTGCCGATTGCTGCGTTGTGATCGGTGCGGTGATGGCGGTGATCTATTTTATGATTCTGGAGCCGCGCAAGCTCAAGCAGGAAGAGGCGCTCCGGGAGGCTGCCGGTGCAGAGGCCGCTTCGGCGGAACCGCCGGCAGACGGGGAACAGAAAACCGGGCAGCCGTAATCCGGCGGACGGTTTGATTTTGGAGAGGACGGTTTTCATGCAGCGGGAGCTGACGTTTTCTGTGCCGGAGGAAGAGTCCGGCGCGCGGCTTGACAGCCTGATCGCGCGTTTCTGCCCGGAACTGACCCGTTCTGCCGCGCAGAAGCTGCTGGAGAACGGCGCCGTAACGGCGGGCGGCACGACGGCAGCGAAGAATTACCGGGTGCGCGCCGGGGAGAAGATAACGATCCGGCTGCCGGAGCCGGTGGACGATACGGCGCAGCCGGAGGATATTCCGCTGGATATCGTTTATGAGGACGATGATCTGCTGGTGGTGAACAAGCCGAAGGGCATGGTGGTTCATCCCGCCGCCGGCAACCGCACCGGAACGCTGGTCAATGCGCTGCTGGCGCATTGCGGAACTTCGCTTTCCGGCATCAACGGCGTGATCCGCCCCGGGATCGTGCACCGGATCGACAAGGACACCAGCGGGCTGCTGATCGTGGCAAAAAACGACGCTGCGCACCGCAGCCTTGCGGCGCAGATCAAGGCGCATTCCTTTACGAGGGAATATCAGGCGGTGGTTTACGGAAATCTGAAGCAGGACGACGGCACGGTAGATGCGCCGATCGGCCGCAGCGCTGCCGATCGGAAGAAGATGGCGGTCACCGAAAAAAATTCCCGCAATGCCGTTACGCATTACCATGTGATCGCGCGCTGCGGCGGCTTTACGCATGTTGCGCTGCGGCTGGAAACCGGCCGCACACACCAGATCCGCGTCCACATGGCCTGGCTGGGTCATCCTGTGGCGGGGGATCCGGTCTATGGCCCCAAAAAAGTGATCACCTCGCTGCACGGGCAGTGTCTGCATGCCGGAAAAATCGGTTTTGAACATCCGCGCACCGGCAGGTGGATGGATTTTGAAAGCGAGCTTCCGCCGTATTTCACGGCGTTTCTGGCTTCGCTCGGCAAACCGGATGCATGACCGGATTTTTCAGACAGAAAGGGTTTTTTCATGAGTTCACCGTTCGAGGGGAAACTGTTGGTTTCCGATATTGATGGAACATTGCTTTACGGCGGGGTCCATATTCCGCCGCGTAATCTTGAGGCGATCCGCCGGTTTCAGCAGGGCGGCGGTTTTTTTGCTCTCGCGACCGGGCGCGCGTGGCAGTCTGCTGCGCCGCTGCTGGAGCTGCTGCAGCCCAAAGCACCCGGGATCTTTGTAAACGGCGCCAGCCTGTACGATGCGAACAGCGGGCGCTTTGTGGACGAAACGTTTCTCGATCCGGCTGCGGATGGCTTTCTGGCGGAAATGTTCGCGCGTTTTCCTACCACCGCGATGGAGATCTTTACGCGCAATGAGCTTTGCGTGGCAAGGGAGAACGGTTATTCCGCCTATCACCAGAGGGTGACGGTCGCGCCGCAGCGCAAAACGGATATCCGCGCGCTGCCGGAGGAAAAATACAAGGTGCTCTGGATGGATGATCCGGAGGTCATCGAGCAGATGCGCCTCTGGTACGAAGCGAACGCGCCGGAGAATCTTTCTGCGTTCCGGTCCTGCGCGCAGTATTTTGAGATCATGCCGAAGGGAACCGATAAAGGAAGCGGGCTTTGCCGGCTGCGGGAGCTGCTCGGCATTCCGAAGGAGGATTCCTGCGCGATCGGGGATTATGAAAACGACATTGCCATGCTGAACTGCGCCGGGATCTCGGCGGCGCCTTCCAGCGGTGATGAATCCGCAAAACAGGCGGCACAGATCGTCGTCGGGGATTGTACCGGCGGCGCGGTGGCCGATTTTATTAATTATCTGGAACAAAGGTGAAACAGAGAAAGGATTGGTCAAACAACATGGAAGCGGCGATGAAAAAACAGTTGAGCATCACGGCGTGCCAGATCCGCATGGGCGTGATCGAAGGAACTTACCACGCGCATTCAGGACATCCGGGCGGTTCTCTTTCCATTGCGGATATTCTGGCGTATCTTTACTGGCAGGAAATGCGCGTCCGTCCCGAGGAGCCGGACTGGCCGGAACGCGACCGGTTCGTGCTTTCCAAAGGCCATTGCGCCCCGGCGCTCTATGCGGCGCTGGCCAACCGCGGGTATTTTGATATCGGCGAGCTGCAGACGCTTCGCCACACCGGCGCAATGCTGCAGGGACATCCCGACATGAAGGGCACGCCGGGCGTAGATATGTCGACCGGTTCGCTCGGGCAGGGAATCTCGGCTGCGGCAGGAATGGCGCTTTCGGCAAAATTGAACCGGAAGGATTTCAGAGTGTATGCCGTTCTGGGCGACGGCGAAATTGAGGAAGGCCAGGTCTGGGAGGCGGCGATGTTTGCGGCCGCCAAAAAGCTGGACAATCTCGTTGCGGTGATCGACAACAACAATCTGCAGATCGACGGGCCGATCACCGAGGTCAATTCCCCGTATCCCATCCCCGAAAAATTTGCGGCGTTCGGCTGGAATGTCATTGAAATTGACGGCCATGATTTTGATCAGATCGAAGCGGCTTTTGCGGCGGCCAAAAAGGTTTCGGACAAGCCGACGGCGATCGTTATGAAAACGACCAAGGGCAAGGGCGTTTCCTATATGGAAAATCAGGTCGGCTGGCACGGAACCGCGCCCAACGAGGAACAGTACCATCAGGCCATGAGCGAGCTGCAGGCGGAGCTTTCCCGTTTGCAGGCGCTGTGAGCTTCCGAAATCAATGCGCTGCGAAAGGAAAGGGTCATCATGATGAGCGAAAAAATTAAAAAAGCAACGCGCGAAGCTTACGGTGACGCGCTGAATGAAATTTATCCCGATTTTCCGAATCTGCTGGTGCTGGACGCGGATCTTGCCGCGGCCACCAAGACGGGCACGTTCAAAAAGGCACATCCCGATCGGTTCATCGACTGCGGGATCGCCGAAGGCAACATGATCGGGATCGCGGCGGGGCTTGCCGCAGCCGGGAATCTGGTCTTCGCCAGCAGCTTTGCCATGTTTGCGGCGGGGCGCGCGTTTGAACAGGTGAGAAACTCCGTAGGATATCCGCATCTGAATGTGAAGATTGGCGCGACGCACGCCGGCATCTCTGTCGGCGAAGACGGCGCCACCCACCAATGCTGTGAGGATATTGCGCTGATGCGTTCTATTCCCGGCATGGTGATTCTGAACCCGGCCGATTATGCGGAGGCAAAGAAAGCGGTTCGCGCCGCGGCGGAGCATGTCGGCCCGGTCTATCTGAGATTTGGCCGTCTGGCGGCCGAAGGAATCTTTGACGAAAGCGATCCGTTTACCATCGGAAAAGGCGTTCAGCTGACGGAAGGCAAGGATGTCACGCTGATCGCCACCGGATTGATGGTGGGCGAAGCGCTGGGCGCTCAGGAACTTTTGAAAAACGAAGGGATCTCCGCGCGCGTGATCAATATGGCAACGATCAAGCCGCTAGATGAGGAGATTGTCCGCAGGGCTGCCGCAGAAACAGGCGCAATCGTCACGGCAGAGGAGCATAATATCATCGGTGGGCTTGGCAGCGCAGTGGCAGAAACCGTTTGCGGATGCTGCCCGGTTCCGGTCGTGCGCGTCGGTGTAAACGATGTGTTTGGCAAGTCCGGCCCGGCAAAGGAATTGTTGGTCAAGTTCGGCCTGACCGCCGGGAATATTGCGCAGGCGGCCAGACAGGCGATCGCAATGAAAAAATAAAAACGGGAAAATCCCGCAAAAAAAAACGGTGTGACTGCGGTCACACCGTTTTTCGTTTCAGTTATTCTTAATGTTCCGATGTTTTTTCGTTTTCCGGAAGGCTCGCTTTCTTTACCGGGAGCAGATTGCAGGCTATAACGAACAGCAGGATCGGAACCAACACCGCAAAAATCAGCCGGTCTTCCGAAATAATCAACCCGGCCAGCGAAGCGGCAAGCGATAAAACCGCAAAAACAAGAAACAGGATTTTGTTGGAAGAAAGAAGCCCGACGACGCCGCAAGTCAGCAGCAGAATGCCGCTGAGGAGAAGCATCATCAGCGGAAGCGCGGCGGTATTTTCCAGAGAGGTGCTGCCGGTCTGGCTGAAGAGAATAATAAACAGCACCGAAGCAGCCGAACCGCCGGCGACCGCCGTTATGTTGGATATGGTTTTCAACGCTGAAGCCTCCTCTGCCTGAACCGGGCTTGCTGCCGGCTTTTCCGTCGCTGATCGCCTGACCGCCCTGCCGCTGCAGACCGGACAGCGCGGCGATAAACTATAACTATACTCAGTATATCATTTCATTTTTCGGAATGCAACCGAAAAGATGCACGAAAAATGCACGAAAAAACAGAATTCTGAAGAAAATAAGATAAATTTGTCCGCATTCCGGAAGATGCAATAAAAAAACGCTGTGCGAAAAGCACAGCGAAAAATCATTTTATTCAAACATCACTTCGTCCATCAGGGCGCCGCGGTAGCCGTAATCGTACGCCCACTTTGCGGCGTCGAGAACCAGATCGCGGAATTTCGGAATATAGTTCGTATAATCCGGATGAAAATACTGTTCATGGATCATCAGCTCCATAAAACCGCTGCGGTGCGGGTCGGCTTTGATGGCCTCCAGCTGGGGAAGAAGGTCTTCGTGCTTGATCGTGTTCAGCACCAGATCGATCCTGCCGTGCATCACGTCTTCCTCGGTATTCATCCAGAAATCGCGCCCGCCGACATGGCTGATCAGATCCTTGGGGTAATAATAAGCCACCAGCGGATCGCCGTTTTCAAAGAATTCGAAATACCCGGTCAGGCCGCGATAACCCAGGGCACGCAGCGCGCGGACGCCGCCGATATTTGATTCGCCCCAGTGTACCGTGCAGACCTTTGCCAGCGTTTTTTCTCCGGCAAAGCGCACGATCTCGGCGTTGATCTTGCGGGCGTCTTCTGTCATGCGCTTCATGGTCGTGTGCTGATAGGGCTTATCCGGAAATTCCTGATGCGCATGGAACGAAAGATGGAGCCAGTCGGAGTTGGCTTCCCATTCAGCCTTGAATTTGTCGGTCATCATCGAAAGATTGAAATAATCGCGGCGAATGGAAAAGCCGGGCATCTCGTCGGTTTCGTAAAACAGATTCAGGTGAACCTTGGCGTCATATTTATCGTGCGCTTCCTTGTAAACCGCAAGATAGGGGTTTTCAAAGATGGAGCGGTACACATCCTGATTTTTTGTAATATCCTGCAGAAAGAGAATATTGTCGTCGGAAGAAATGCGGTATTTGCCGACGGAGTGGCGAAAATCGTAAACGGCAATGCGGTCGCAGTTTTCGCGGCAGTTCATATCCTCGGCAAAAAAGGTGGTGCGGCGGCCCTCCAGAGCCAGATCGGCTTCAAAATATTTGCCGTTGAAGAACGCTTTCTCTTCGTTGATATAAATATCTGCATCAGGCGCGGCGGCCACCAGAGCGCGAACGACAAGCTTGCCGTCCTTTTCTGTTCCGTCATACTGATTCAGGCAGTCTCCGTCGATCGGAAAAACAAAATGGACCGGTTTACGCAATGCAAAATAATCTTTCAACCAGATCAGATCCTTTTCCTTAAAATAAGCGAAAAACGCTTTTCTGCCTTTATTCTAACGTACCAAAATCAGAAAATCAATCCCTTTGGCAGAAATATTTTATGCATTGCAGAAATCAAATGCCGGGTGCGCCGTTTTCCGGCATGGGAGCAATTTCCTTGCGGTAGCAGACGGAAAGAAACCCGAGGCTGGCCGCGAACGAAATAAGCTCCGAAAGCGGAAAGGCGTACCACACGCCGGAAAGGCCGATGGTGTGCGCAAAGATCCAGGCAAAGGGCAGGATGATGACCAGTTGGCGCAGCAGCGAGATCAGCAGGCTTTTGACGCCATGCCCGATCGCCTGAAAGAATGTGGAGAACATGATCCCGAAGGCCGCCAGCGGAAAGCAAAGGCTGATCGTGCGCAGCGCCGGTGCGCCGATCTGCAGCATTTCGTCCGTGGGAGAAAAGAAACCGAGCAGCCATTCCGGTGCGGCAAGAAACAGCGTCATGCCGGCTGTCATGATTGCAAAAGCTGCCGCACAGGCAAGCTTCAGGCAATGCATCAGCCGCTGCCGGCTGCGGGCGCCGAAATTGAATCCCATGATGGGCATGGCGCCCTGCGTCAGGCCGAAGACCGGCATGAAGATAAACGACTGCAGCTTGTAATAAACGCCGAGCACAGAGACCGCGGCATCGGAAAAACCGATCAGGATCGCGTTGAGCGCAACGGTCAGAACCGACATGATCGACTGCATGATCATTGCGGGAAAGCCGACGGCATAAATATCCTTCAGGATCCTGCCGTTGGGGCGGAAGGATCGCAGCCGGAGCTTCAGAATCGACTTTTTGGACCAAAGCAGCAAGGAAAGCCCCAGCAGCATACCGACGACCTGACCGAGCACCGTGGCGTATGCGGCGCCGGCAATGCCGAAGGCGGGGAACCCCAGCATGCCGAAAATCAGGATCGGGTCAAAAATGATGTTGATGATCGCGCCGGTCAACTGGGTGGTCATCGGGATCGTCATGTTGCCGGTCGCCTGAAAGATCCGCTCCACCGTCACCTGCAGAAACAGCCCGAGCGAACCGATGGTGACGATCGAGGTGTAAGTGATGCCAAGCCCGGCGACGGATTCGCTGTCGGTAAAGGCGTGAAAAAACGGTCCGACAGCAAAAATGCCGAACAGCGCAAAAACGCAGGAGGCCAGCAGCGCCAGAAACAGGCCGTGACGGGCGGCGTCCTCGGCTTCTTCGTGGCGGCGCTCGCCCAACCGGCGTGAGATCAGCGAATTGACGCCGACGGCCGTTCCAACGCCGACGGCGATCATCAGCGTCTGTACCGGAAAGGCCAGCGAAACGGCGGTCAGGGCGTCCGGACTGATTTTTGCGACAAAAATGCTGTCCACAACGTTATAAAGCGCCTGCACCAGCATGGAAAGGATCGACGGAACCGACATGGTCAGCAGCAGCCTGCCGACCGGCGCAGTTCCCATTTTGTTTTGAGAAAGTTCAGACATGTTGCAGCTCCTTTGTTTTTGGGTCAATTTTCGTCAGAATTCCCGATAAACCGGGAACTGTCCTATCATAACATATTCCGCCGCAAAGTGCAATTCTTCCGGCGGCGCAAAAGGAGATCAGGCGTCGTTTTGTTTCCGGAGCAGCTTTTTCAGGGAGAAAAATCAGCCGCAATGTGATTGCTTTTCACGTTTTGACGTATTTCTTTTTCATCCTGTGTATAATAACAAACATAGATGTTATGCAACAGGCAGGTGGACAAGATGATCTATCAGGATAAGGACAACAGAATCGGAGAAAATCTGCGGAAACTGCGCGAGGGCTGCGGTTTTTCGCAAAAGCAGGTCGCCGATGCGGTTCATGTTGACCGGTCCACCTATACAAACTATGAACTGGGGAAGATATGTCCGCCGCTGAACATGGTCTACCGCCTTGCAAAAGCTTTTCATGTGGATTATACGCAGATTCTGGAGGGGGATTCCGGCAGAACGGCTCCTCTGGGGGACAGCGGAGCCCTTTTGCAGCAGTATCCCCGCAGCACCTATGAGCTGACGGCACGGGAGCAGCAGCTGGTGCTGCATTACCGTATGATGACTGCGGAAGACCAGCAGCGTCTTTATGAGCAGCTGCGCGCGCTGGCGCATAAAAAGCGTTCGCGCGACTGAACGGCTGTGAAAGCAAAAAAAGAGCCAGACTGTTTCGGCCGGGATCCGGCGAAGACAGTCTGGCGTTTTTATTTGGTGTTTTTATGCGTGCGGGCCTGCGGCAACAACGTCGGCAGGCATATGGGTATACTTCTTGAAGTTCTCCACAAAAGAGGAGGCCAGATGTTTGGCAGTCTCTTCATATCTGGCGGGATCACTCCAGGTGTTGGCGGGGATCAGCAGCTCGGAGGGATCGCCGGGGCAGCTGGTGGGCACCGCAAGACCAAAATACGGATCGGTCGCAAACTCGGCCCTGGCCAGCTCTCCGCTCAGCGCGGCGGTCACCATGGCGCGGGTATAAGCCAGCTTCATCCGTTTGCCGGTGCCGTTCCATCCGGTATTTACCAGATAAACGCTGGCGCCGGATTTTTCAATTTTTTCGGCCAGCATACCGGCATAGATGGAGGGATCCAGCGGCAGGAAGGGTTCGCCGAAGCAGGTGGAGAAGGTCGGCACAGGCTCCTTGACGCCGATCTCGGTTCCGGCCAGCTTGGAGGTAAAGCCGGAAACGAAGTAATACATGGCCTGCTGCTTGTTCAGCTTTGAGATCGGCGGCAGAACACCGTAGGCGTCCGCCGTCAGGAAGATCACCGTCTTCGGAACGCTGGGCGACATTCCGGAAAGCTCTGCGTTCGGAATGTATTCCACCGGATAACCGACGCGGCTGTTGACAGCCAGCGAATCGTCGTCAAAATCGAATTCGCGCGTCTCCGGATCCATCACGACGTTTTCCACCAGCGCGCCGAACTTGATTGCGTTATAAATATCGGGTTCGCCTTCCGGAGAAAGGTTGATGCATTTTGCGTAGCAGCCGCCCTCAAAGTTGAAGACGGAATCGTCTGCCCAGCCGTGTTCGTCGTCACCGATCAGCTTGCGGTTCGGGTCGGCAGAAAGCGTTGTTTTTCCGGTGCCGGAAAGACCGAAGAAGACGGCGGAATCTCCGTCCGCGCCGATATTGGCGGAGCAGTGCATCGGGAACACGCCGCTCTTCGGCAGAATGTAATTCATGACGGAAAAGACGGATTTCTTGATCTCGCCCGCGTACTGCGTGCCGGCGATCAGAACCAGATGTTTCTCGTAATCGATCATGATCGCGGCTTCGCTGTTGGTGTGGTCGCGTTCCGGGCAGCAGCGGAAGCCCGGGGCGGCAATGATCGTGTAATCCTCGTGAAAACCGGCGAGCTGTTCCGCGGTCGGGCGGCGCAGAAGCTGGTGGATGAACAGATTCTGCGAAGCCAGCTCGTTGACGATGCGGAAGGATTTTCTGTATTTCAGATCGGCGCCTGCAAAGCCGTCAAAAATAAAGATCTCGCGGTTCTG
>JAQXJH010000008.1 GCA_029008595.1 Bacillota bacterium | reverse complement strand
CCGGCGAACTCATGGTGCGGTGCGTCAGGGTGCCTTCGGCTCTGCCGCGGAAGAGGAAGGTTTTTCCCTGCTGCAGCGCCTGTGCAGCAAAGGGATTATTGAACAGCGTGACCGCCAGATCGGTTTCTCCGTCCGTGACGGTCAGCTTATAAAGCGTCATCCCCTTGCGGATCCGATGCTCCACCGGCGCGCGGACCACCGACGCCCGGATCACACAGATCTCTCCGAACGGAGCCGCCGCAATGGCGACCGGATGGCTCCAGTCCTCATAGGCGCGCGGATACAGGCGCAGAAGGGCGCCGACCGTCGGCGCGCCGAGTTTTCGAAAAAGCTCTGCGCGCCGCTGACCGACGCCCTTTAAAGTTTGAATATCGAGACCGGACAAGGAAGCCATCTGTGCAACCATCTTTTCTTGCGGGGATCTGCGCAGAAACAGCTGCCGCTCCTGCGGTTATTCCACCGAAATGATATAATAGTAAATCGGCTGACCGCCCTTGACCAGCGTTACCTCAACATGAGATCCCAGCTTGGTTTCAACGGCGTGGAGCAGTTCTTCCGCCTGTTCGTCGGAAACATCCTCGCCGTAAATTACGGTGACAAACATGGCGTCGTGACCGGCCATGCTCTTTGTCAGCTTCAAGGCAGCTTTATTGATATCTTTCTCGGAGAAGACCAGCTTGCCGTCCTGCAGGGCAAGGATCTCGCCTTCCTTGATCTTGAAGCCGCCGAATTCGGAATCCCGCGCGGCAAAGGTGATCTGCCCGGTCAGCACATGACCGGCAGCCGCCATCATCTCGTCCGTGTTCTGTTCCGGCGACGCATCCGGATTGAAGGCCAGCATGGCGGAAAGCCCCTGCGGCACCGTGCGGGTCGGCAGCACGATCACGCGGCGTTCCGGGCACAGCGCGACCGACTGTTCCGCCGCCATGATGATATTTTTATTGTTCGGCAGAACAAACACGATGTTTGCCGCCGTTGCTTTGATCGCCTCCACGATGTCCTCCGTGCTCGGATTCATCGTCTGGCCGCCGCTGACCACATGAGAACAACCCAGATCGGTAAACAGCGTACGCAGCCCGTCACCGGCGGCAACGGCAACAAACCCGATGCCTTCCTCCGGATCGACCGGCTCCAGCGTTTCCGGCTGCGCGGCTTCTGCTTTTTTCTGCTCGTTTTCTTCCGCAGCCTTGCGGTGCTGCTCCTTCATGTTTTCGATCTTGACGGTAAGCAGCTGGCCGTATGCCAGACCGGCTTCCAGCGCATTGCCCGGCGCTTCGGTGTGGACATGCACCTTGATGATCTCATCATCGTCCACCACCAGCACGCAGTCGCCGATCGTTTCCAGAAATGCGCGCAGCTTCTGCGGGTCGGTACTTACTTCGGGATTGCGCCCGACAATAAATTCGGTGCAATAGGTAAAATTGATCTCCTGATCAAATTCCGCCGCCGCATTGCGGAAGAAATCGTCGCCCGTCGGATCCGACGCCTGATATTCCACCATAACGCCGTCGCGGAAGACAGAAAGCATTCCGTTGAAAATGATCGTCAGGCCTTTTCCGCCGGCATCCACAACGCCGGCCTTTTTCAGCACAGGAAGCAGCTCCGGCGTGGTTTCCAGCGCTTCGGCAGCGCCCTCGCACATTGCCGCCCAAACAAAAACCGCATCGTCGTTTTCTTCTGCCGCGGCCTTTCCTTTTTCGGCCGCAACGCGGGCAACCGTCAGAATGGTTCCCTCCGTGGGCTTCATCACCGCTTTATAGGCCGCTTCAACGCCAAGCGCCAGCGCATCGGCAAAATCCCGGCCGGAAACGCTTTCTTTCCCCGCCAGACCTTTGGAAAAACCGCGGAACAGCAGGGAAAGGATCACGCCGGAATTGCCGCGCGCACCGCGCAGCAGTGCAGAGGCAGCTGTAGCAGCAACCTTCTCCGCCGGTCCGGCTCCGAGCTTCTGCAGCTCGCCCGAGGCCGACATCATCGTCATCGACATATTCGTTCCGGTATCGCCGTCCGGCACCGGAAAAATGTTCAATTCATCCACAGCGGTTTTATTTTTTGCAATAGCATTCGCGCCGGAAATCAGCGCGTCACGAAGCTGCTCCCCTGTAATCACAGTCTGCACTCTCCTTACTCCGCCCGGCCAACGGCATTGTGCGTTTTTTCTATTCTGCCCGTGCGGAATCAAAATATTTTTCTTTGCTGAAAAGATTCCCGCCGCACTTCCTGCGGCACCAATTTATAATATACATAAAATCGACGAAAAAGTCAAACATCCGGTAAAAAAAAGTTGTCGGCAGCTTACTGAAACACTGCACAAAAAAGACCGGAACCGCGCAGACGGTTCCGGAATCATTATCTCGGTTCAATGATCAGTTTGATCGCTGTTCGCTCTTCCCCTGCAATTTCCACGCTGGTAAAAGCCGGAATGCAGATCAGATCGATCCCGGCAACAGCCAGGAAACCTCTTGCGATCGCAGTTGCCTTCAGGGCCTGATTGGCAGCTCCGGCGCCGACCGCCTGCACCTCGACCGCGCCTTGTTCGCGAATTACCCCGGCTATTGCACCGGCAACTGAATTTGGACTTGAGTGCGACGACACTTTGAGCACTTCCATCTTGACACCTCCAGATTGTTGCTGCAATGTTTTCATTCAGGCGTGGGCATTCATTTACTTATAGTATACGAAACTATTTTGTAAAATACAAGCAAAAAAATGGAGTTTGTGAAACTTTTTTTATACCGGACAACGATTTTCTGTTCCGGTTTGCTTGACTGACCGTCAATATTATGGTACACTTACATATCTTTTCAATTTCTGCGGCCGAAACCGGCTTTTCGCCCGCAGCAGACAAAGGGCACCGCCCGCAAAAGGAGGTCACCGCAATGCAGGCAACTTATCAAAAAATCCTCGTGATCGGCTGCGTTCTGGGCAGCTACGGAAAGACGCGGGCTGACATGGCTGACAACTGCCCGGAGCGTTTTGACGCCGAATTTATGAAATGGATCTGGAATTTTAACCGGGATCACCGCGAAAAATATCGCGCCATGCTTTCCTGCACCGACGCCGCCGTCTTTATTCTGCATCGCCGCAGAGAGATCGAACCGCTGCTGCAGTCGCTGTCACACCGCAGGCCATCCATAATTTTTTGAGCTTCTCCGCCGCTTCTGCGCCTCTGCTCACCGGATATCGAAACGCTCCGCCTGCAGGCAGCGCCCCGTTTTATCATCGACGGAAAACAGCGCGCAGTTCATCATCTGCTCCCCCTGCGCATTTTCAAACCGCACGGGCAGCTTGCTCTTCATTTTCCGAATCGCAATTTCCGGTTTGACGCCGAGCACCGATTCCACCGGGCCTGTCATGCCGAGATCGGAGATATAACCGCTGCCACCGGGCAAAACGCAGCAATCTGCCGTTTGCACATGGGTGTGCGTACCGGCAATCACCGAAGCGCGTCTGTCCAGATAAAACCCGAACGCCCGCTTTTCCCCGGTCGCCTCGGCATGAAAATCGAACACACTGATCCGGGCTTCCGGCGTACTTTTCAAAATATGATCTGCCGTTTCAAACGGACAGGCCATGCTTTCCAGATAAACCGTTCCCATTACGTTGGCGACACAGACCTGCACACGGCCTTTATCGACAACGCAAAACCCTTTTCCCGGCGCGCCGGGGGGAAAATTGGCCGGACGAAGCAGAAACGGCTCGCTGTCGAACAGATCGTAGACTTCTTTTCTGCGAAAGGCATGATTGCCTGTGGTAATGACGTCGACACCGCTGTCAAACAGATATCCGGCAGAGGCCGGCGTGATCCCGTTGCCATCCGCCGAATTTTCTCCGTTGCAGATGACCAGATCCACCGATTTCAGGCGTTTGAATGCGGGCAGCCTGCTGCGCAGAAACTGGCAGCCTCCGCTGCCCACCACATCGCCGATCATTAAAATATTCATTCAACCGCCCCTTCTGAATTGACGTGATCCTTGCGCTGCTGTTCGGACGCCGGTCTGCCGGTCGTCAACGCAGTGCCGCTTCCCATTCCTCAATGAACCGGCGGATCGACTGCTGTCTTTGACTCCGTTCCTCGCTGACAGCCTTTTTTGCCGCCGCATAGCAGTCAGCGCCAAGCGTCCATGCTTCGGCGGAACGGCTGCTGCCGGCAAACAGCGCGAAGGCCGTCGCACCAAGGGTATAGACATTTGTAATTTCATCCAGTTCTGCGCCGAGGATAAACTCCTCCGGCGACATAAAGCGTGTGCTGCCCCACATGCGCCCCATCTCATTTCTGCACGGAGCCTTCTGAAAACAGTCGATATCGCAGACCGTTGTTTTCCCTGTGACCGGGTCATAGAGAATGCTTCCGTCATAAAAATCGACGGCAACATATCCCTGCGCTGCAGTATGGGCAAAAAATGATGAAATATCACGGAATACCGCCAGCTTTGCACGGTTATCCAGCGCCTGAAATCTTTTGTGCGCCGCCGGGTACTGGCGTCCCATGCATTCGCCGTCCGCCCATCGGAAGATCATGGCAAAACCGCCGCCGACTTTTTCCCACCGGAGCAGCTGCACCAGATTTTCGTGCGTCAGGGCGCGGTAGACCGGAACGGTCCGCTCCAGATTCCGCACTGCCTCCTGCGGAGAAACGGCGCCGTGCTCCGTCGGAGCTCCGGCAAATTTGACAAAATACCGTTCCCCGCCCTTTTGTACCCCGAAGCAGATATTGCCGGAATCCTGATCGTCAAACACGCGGAACACCCTGCCGTACCGATCCAGAAAGGAAAAATCAAACGGCGACCGGAGCTTGCAGGGAATATTCCCGAAATACTGCAGGTAATAGCCTTTAAAATACCACGACGGCACCGGATCCTTCATCCCGTTATACCACTGCAGAACCTCTTTTGCCTGATTCTGCATGGTGTCGATTTCGCTTTGACCGAACGGGATCGCCCAAGGCAGCGACGAAAGTATATTGCTTGCAATATACAGCGCCAGCAGCTGCCAGAATTCTATCGGCACGCTGCCGTCAAAGTATCCGTTGACCATTCCCGAGGCAAAAAGCGGAGATTTCTGCGCACACCAGACGATCCGATTGAATTCCTCCCACGGATCGCCGAAATCGCTGCGGTCAAAATCAATGATCTGCAGTTTTCCGTTTCGGTCGAGCATCATGTTTCCGATATGGTAATCACCGTGCTGCCAGCATTGCGGACGGTTTTTCAGCAGATGCCGGTTGGCGGCGATATACTCCTGAAACGCCTCTCCGTTTTCATATTGAATCGGACAATCGCGGTACATTCTGATATTCCGGTCGATCTTCCGGCCGAAACGCTGTTCCCAATCCTCCTGTCCGGCCGGGGCGGGAACCGAGTGAATCCGTTTCAGGATCCGCCCCGCTTCCAGACCGAGAGCATACTGACTGCTGTCCGGCAGCAGCGGAACGGCTTCTTCCGCATCCTCGCCGTCGATCCAGCTCTGGATGGAGTAAACTCCTTCGGCACAGGTTCCGAATTCGACCGGCCTGCACATCGGTACGCCAAGCGCTTCGGCGCGCTGCATCCGTGCGAATTCTTCTCTTTTCCGCTGCTCATGTTCTGCAGGCGAGATGCGAAGAAGATATTGTTCCCCATCGGACACCGTAATACAAAATTTACGGTCGACTGACCAGCCCTTGCGGATCTCTTCTTTTCGGACGATACGGTCGAATATCATCTATATCTTCCCTTTTCCGGCTGCTTCATCTTGAAATTGCATCAGCCAAATGATCACATTCTGCCGGACATTATACCACAGGAGGACATAAAACACAATGTACCCGTCTGCCGAAACATCCGTCGGTGGACGGGTTTGCTGTAAACGGCCAGCGTGCCCGGCCAACTTTGCGTGATTGTGATTTTAAATCACTCATTCGTAAAGAACTTCTCCCTTACCGCTGCGATATATTTTGTATCGCAGTTCCGATCGCACCCTCCGTGGGAAGGGCAACCTTACTGCGATCGATCGCGCGCTGTGTGAAATCCCATTTCAATCCACGCCCTCCGCGGGGAGGGCGACCGGCGTAAGATCGAGCGAACGATCCGCAAGCAGCAGAAGCGCATTTTGGTCGATGAAGCGACCGGAGATGCCGATAAACTGCAAATGGATCAGATCCGGCTCAAATGGCTGAATGAGGAATATAAAAGATTTTCCACGGCCGCCGATCTGCCGTTGCAGCGGAAACGCGTGCAGGTGGCAGGATTCGGCGTGAAACAGGCAAGGGCGGTGAAAAGAGCTTATTTGCAATCACAGCAAGATAGAAAACCAGTAAATATCACAAAACTTGCAAAAAGTAAGGAGTTTCCTCTCCGGATTATTTATTCCGTGGGATAGGTTATGACCTGAAAACAATAGGAAAAACAACAGGAAAAACCCGATATTCAACAGAATTAAAAATACGAAAGGTCAAGCTCGCAATTTCGTTCTTGATATTACGAATTCTGAACTTTCGGAATCCGTCGCTAACGAACAAATCGAAAAGGTGTTTTGATCAAATAATACAAAATTTGTAGACACAATAATTATAGTTAAAAATGGTTGTTGTGTTTTGAAAATCGTAAAGAGGCCATAAAAAAGTGAAGCCGACCGCCGTCACACCCCATTTAAGGGGATCAGTGAAGACAACGATTGGCTCAATTTATTATATACCACAAAAAGAGAAAAATGCAAGCACGTTTTGGAGGAAACATGGAATATGGAAGATGAGAAAAGAACGGTATAATATGACAACTAAGAATACCAAACGTTTGTGGATTGCCTGAAGGATGAATGCGGTGCCTGGCGTAACGGCAGGTGCCAGTATAACCAAGTTGATTAGAGCAGTTGTTGAGATTTTATCGGTATCTGCTTTTTTATACCATTTTGCCGCGGCACAAGCGTAAAACAGACCATCGCAGGGGACGCGTCCCCGTAACCAAAGCATAGCGAGGAAAGGAAAACCATGAAACGAGAATTTTTGCAGAACCTCAAGATCGGCGGTCAGGCGCTTGCGAAAGAAGTTATCGATCTGATCATGGAGGAGAACGGCAAAGACATTGAAGCAGCGAAAAAGCCTTTTGCGGACACAGTCCGGAAATCAATGCGTTTCGTGTCGCAGCCGGGCTGAAAGCTATTTAATCCACGCCCTCCGT
>JAQXJH010000007.1 GCA_029008595.1 Bacillota bacterium | reverse complement strand
AATGCTTTAAATTGATAAAGTGATTGTAGCATAGATTCCCGTAAAAAGCAAGTACATTTTCGTTTGATCGTCACGGATTTTCTGCTGTCTAAATTGCAATATCAAATAGGACAGTTTGAAAGAGTTCCGAAGCGGAAGCGTAGGAGAAGGATTTGCGAGGAAGACGGTTGATCCAGTCCTGGACTCTCTGGACGGCGCCTGGGGAGACGGCGTCCAGAGAGTGTCCCTTGGGGAAGAAGCGTCGGATCAGAGAATTCTGCTTCTCGTTCAATCCGCGTTCGTAGGCAGAATAGGGGTGTGCATAATAAATCGGAGTGCATGGGAGAAGCTGCGGCAGTGACGCAAATTCACTGCCGTTGTCGCTGGTAATGGAGCGAAACACAGAGCGAAAGCGTTCGCCGTAGCATGCCTGCAGCTGCTGGATACCTTCTTCGACAGCCTTGGCGCTCCTGCTGGGAATCTTAATGATATGGCGATATCGAGTGGTACGTTCGTCCAGTGTCAGAAGTGCAGCGGAAGAATCTTTCGTGCCCACCACGGTGTCGATCTCCCAGTGCCCGAATTCCTCCCGGCTGTTAATCGCTTCCGGCCGTTCATCAATGCTTAAACCGAACAGACGCTTGTGCGGAGAATGCCCCTTCTTTGCTGGCTTTCGCTTCACTTTCAGCAATAGATCAATATTGCGAACCTTCAGCAGACACTGGTCGATATAATTGTAGAGCGTCTTGGCACACACGGTGGTCGAAAAGCCTCCACTCCTGCGCGCTGCACCGCAGATTGTGTCAGGAGCCAGCTTTTCCTCCAGTATTTGTTTTTCTGCGTAAGCGACGAACTCGTACGCTTTCAGCAGCTTCAGCGGAGAACGGCTGTTCTGCCGGTGAGCTTCATAGACGCGCTGTCCCGCATCGGCAAAGTACCGCGGGTACGTCCGGAGCTCGCCGTCCATCTGCACGACCGTCCCACGAGCCAGTTCGTTGTACAGGGTCGACCGCGAAATACCCACTTCTCTCGCAATCTGACTTTTGGGAATCTTCATCCGCATCAAAATCTCAATCTGTGCGCGTTTTTCGCTCGTCAGGTGTTGGAATCCTTTTCGTTTTGTGTTATACTCTTTCTGAGCCATGGCGAACCTCCTGGTATTTTGGTGGGTGGTACTTCCATTTTACCACAAGTCCGCTATGGCTCTTTTCTTTTTTTCTATGTCCTATTTCATTTTACAATCAACCCATACCTTTCCCGGCGCTGTTCCCGGTCATCTTCCCCGTACCTCCCGGGACGACCGGCATTTTCTCGCGCGATCTTTCTCTTTGCGTGCGCAGCAGCTCCGGTCAGCGGGTCACCAGCCCGTTTTTCAGCTTGGCAGCGGTGAGCGTGTTCTGCATCAGCATGGCGATCGTCATCGGGCCTACGCCGCCCGGCACCGGAGTGATGTACGACGCGACCGGCTCAACGGCAGCAAAATCAACGTCGCCGCAAAGCTTTCCTTCCGCATTGCGGTTCATGCCGACATCGATCACCACCGCGCCCGGCTTCACCATATCCGCCGTCACAAAACCGGCCTTGCCCACAGCGGCGACCAGAATATCGGCACGGCGGCAGACCTCGGCCAGATTTTTCGTCCGGCTGTGGCAGATGGTGACCGTCCCGTTCCGGTGCAGCAGCAGCATTCCCATCGGCTTGCCGACGATATTGCTGCGGCCGATCACAACGCACTCCTTGCCGCTGATCTCGATATTTTCGCTTTTGAGCATTTCCATAATACCTGCGGGCGTGCAGGGCAGAAAATGATAATCGCCGATCATAATGCGTCCCACATTTGCCGGATGAAACGCATCCACGTCCTTGGCGGGATCGATCGCCTCGATCACGGCTTTTTCATCCAGATGCTTCGGCAGAGGCAGCTGAACCAGGATCCCATTGATCCGGTCATCCGCATTGAGCTTTCTGACGAGCGTCAGCAGCTCTTCCATCGAGGTCTGTGCCGGCAGCGCATGTTCCTCGCTGTAGAATCCGACTTCGGCGCAGGCTTTTTTCTTGTTGTTGACATAAACGCGGGAGGCGGGGTCATCCCCGACGATCACGACCGCAAGCCCGGGCACGATCCCCTGTTTTTTCAGTTCTGCGGTTTC
>JAQXJH010000006.1 GCA_029008595.1 Bacillota bacterium | reverse complement strand
GATGGCGAAATTCTGCTGTACAACAGCCTGGGTACTTCCATGAAGTCCATTTCGCTGCTTGGCAGAACCTATACGGTAAAGGAGCAGATCGAACAGTTCCCCGTGACCGGAGTCTCTACTGCTAATGTGGCTTCCAGCTATTATGCGGTGGTAAAGGATGAGGCAGAGCTGCTCGCGCTCGACAAAGCGCAGGCGGCAGAGCTGGGAAAGGCGGCGTCGCATCTGGAAAGCTACTGCGCGCTGGATATCAACGGAGATGCGGACGCTCAGCTGGCATTGGGAGATGCGCTGGGAAAAGCGCTTTCTCTGCGCGGCGCCGTATCCGTTGAGATCCGCGAGGAACGCCGCAGCGATTTTTATGCTCTCTACGGAGGATTCTTTTTCCTCGGGGTCTTCCTGGGCGCTCTTTTCCTGATGGCGACGGTGCTGATCATGTATTACAAACAGATCTCCGAGGGCTACGATGATAAGGAACGGTTCCATATCCTGCAGAAGGTCGGGATGAGCCGCGACGAGGTGCGCAGGTCGATCCATTCTCAGGTGCTGGCCGTTTTCTTCCTGCCGCTGCTTGCCGCTGCGCTGCACACGGCCTTTGCTTTCCCGATGACCACCTGTATGCTGACGCTGTTCCAGCTGACGAACACGTCCCTTTCTGCGTGGTGTACGGTCGGCTGCTTTGCCGTGTTCGGCGTCTTTTATGCGATCGTCTACTGGGCGACCGCCCGCGCCTATTACAGGATCGTCGAAAAATAGTTCCGCCCGGAAGCCGCCGCTTCGCAGGGGAAGATCGGTCAGCGAACAGACAGAAAAACGCAGCGCTCTGCCGGGGAGGAATTCGGCAGGGCGCTGCTT
Organism: Bacillota bacterium; assembly: GCA_029008595.1. Lineage (GTDB taxonomy): Bacteria > Bacillota > Clostridia > Oscillospirales > Acutalibacteraceae > CAKXIK01. Next base: position 10,064 of record JAQXJH010000006.1, on the reverse strand, counting down.
TGCAGATTCTCAAAATATTTTTAGGCGTTCCAAGAAAAGGACACGATTCGTTGACTTATAACAATCAATATGATAATATTTGTATAGATAAGAAATATTTTCTCATCTCCACCCAATATTTTGATTGTCGAAAGAGGGGTCTGCCGTGAAAAAAAGATTTCCTGCAATCGTTCTGCTGCTGATGTTTCTTCTGACCGCATGCGGTGCGCCCGCGCCTGCGCCCGGAACGCCGCTGCAGCTGCAGATCCGTTTTGGTGCGGCGCAGGAGCTTTGCCCGGAGATCGTCTCCCGTGGGGAGGACGGTTACTCTGTTCTGGGGCTGGAATGGGGGCTTTCACAGGACGAAGTGCTCAGCCGGACGGGGATCCCGGCTTCGGCCGCAGCAGACGTTTCCGAAGAGCAGTTTTCTGTTTTCTGTTATCTGGAGAAGCTCCGGGCGGACGGAAAGCTGACGTTCTTTTTCTCCGAAGACGGCTTTTGCATGGCTGCGCTTTCCGTTACGGCGGATATTGCAGAACAGGAGGAGCTGAAACAGTGGGCAGAAGTCTGCCGCGAACCGCTGCAGCTTTCCGGAAGTGACGATTGGGAAAACGGCGGAATGCTGCGCGGCGGCTTTGAAAAGGGCGACCAGTTCCGCGCGCAGTTCGTCATGAGCAGCGGCGATCCTGAAAAGGAATGCCGGCTGCTGATCCAGGTCGGTCAGTATGGAAAGGATATCTTTCATGCCGGCTGAACGGCAGATCGGGGAAACCGGAAAAATCAGACAGGAAAAAGCAGCGCTCTGCCGGGAAGGAATTCGGCAGAGCGCTGCGTTGTTATTATGATAAAAATCGGTCGGAAAAATGGCTCAGTCGACCTTCGGCAGTTTGTCGAAGCCCTTCTGCAGGTCGGCGTCGCTCGGAATATAATCCGTCATTTTGCCGTCGTGGTAAGAAGAATATGCTACCATATCAAAATACCCGGTGCCGGTCAGGCCGAACAGAATGGTCTTTGCCTCTCCGGTCTCGCGGCAGCGGATCGCTTCGTCGATCGCGGCGCGGATCGCATGGGAGGATTCCGGAGCGGGCAGGATCGTTTCGTGCTTGGCAAAGAAGGTCGCGGCTTCGAACACCTTTGTCTGTTCCACGGCGACGGCTTCCATATATCCGTCGTGATACAGCTTGGAAAGGATCGGCGACATGCCGTGATAGCGCAGCCCGCCGGCATGGTTGGCGGAGGGAATGAATTCGCTGCCGAGCGTGTACATCCGCGCGAGCGGCGTTACATGGCCGGTGTCGCAGAAATCGTAAGCATAGCGGCCGCGGGTGAACGACGGGCAGGACGCCGGTTCCACCGCAATGATGCGCGGATTGTGTTTGCCCTTCAGCTTGTCGCGCATGAACGGCGCGATCAGACCGCCGAGGTTGGAGCCGCCGCCGGCGCAGCCGATGACGATATCCGGATATTCGCCGAGAATGTTCATGGCAGTTTCGCATTCCAGACCGATGACCGACTGATGCAGCAGCACCTGATTGAGCACGCTGCCGAGCACATATCGGCAGCCCGGGGTCGTGACGGCTTTTTCCACCGCTTCACTGATGGCGCAGCCAAGGCTTCCGGTGGTGTTCGGGTTTTCGGCCAGAATTTTGCGGCCGACCTCGGTGGTGTCGCTGGGACTGGGGATCACGTTCGCATCAAACGTCTGCATCACAGCCTTGCGGTACGGCTTTTGCTGGTAAGAAACCTTGACCATAAAGACCGTCAGCGGAATGCCGAAGTAGGAGCACGCTTCGGAAAGCGCCGTGCCCCACTGACCGGCGCCGGTTTCGGTCGTCAGGCTGGTCAGTCCCTGTTCCTTGGCGTAATACGCCTGCGCAATGGCGGAATTGAGCTTGTGGCTGCCGGAGGTGTTGTTGCCTTCGAATTTATAATAGATTTTTGCCGGCGTGTCCAGCGCTTTTTCCAGATTATAAGCGCGGATCAGCGGCGACGGACGGTAAATGCGGTACATTTCGCGAACCGGCTCCGGAATCTCGAAATAGGGCGTTGTGCTGTCGGTTTCCTGCTGGGCAAGCTTTTCGCAGAAGATGGGGTACAGGTCTTCGGTCTTGATGGGCTGATGCGTCGCGGGGTTCAGCAGCGGGTCGGGCTGTTCCGGCATATCGGCGCGCAGGTTGTACCATGCCTTCGGCATCTGGTCCTCGGAAAGATAAAAACGATACGGAATTTTGTTGCTCATGGTAGACAACTCCTTTAAAATTTTTTATGTTCTGCGCGCAGGCGCGGAATCGAGAACAGAAATAAAAAACGGGCCTTTGTTCCAGCTTTTCTGCTGGGACAAAGGCCCGATATCAATTCGGACTTCTGCGGTACCACCCACATTGACACAGAATTTTCTGCGCCCACTCAGCCGCATACGAAAGGAAAACCCAATGATATGCGTTCCGCGGATAACGGGTGGAATCCCCGTCAGGCACTACTGAGCGGCTCCGCGCTGTTCGTCCTGCCCTCGTAAGTCCATTCGTCACAGCGCCCGATACCGCATTGCACCAACCGCGGCTCTCTGAACCGAAAGCATTCTGTGAGTACTCTTCTTACTCAACGGTTTAAATCTGAAGTTTGGACTGAGTATAACAGCTTTTTTTTGTTTTGTCAAGCATGAATTTCAAAAGAAAAATCCGAAAACGTAGAAAAAGATCGTCTGTGGGGTGCTTGAATAACGCAGAACGCGTTGCTATAATAGACGCGTATCTTCCGGTCTTCTTCAATAAACCGGCCCAAAAAAGGAGAAAACAGATGAAATACGATTTTGACAGGCATCACGAGCGCCGCGGTACCGATTGCTACAATTACGACGGGCACCCCGGCGACGCGGCCGATGTTATGCCGCTGCAGGCGGCGGATATGGATTTTCAGACGCTTCCGGAGATCGTGGATGCGCTGAGAAAGGTGATCGACCGCGGAATTTACGGCTATGCGGTCGGGGAGCCGTCCGGTTACCGCGAAGCGGTGCTGAACTGGTATTCCGGGCGGCAGGGCTGGAACCCGCCGGAGGAGTGGCTCGTTTCGTGCCGGAACGTTGTCAGCGCAACGGCGCGGCTGCTCTGCGCAAACACCGCGCCGGGCGATGCGGTGATGATCTTTACGCCGGTCTATTCGCCGTTTCTGACGGTGATTGCAAAAAACGGCCGCCGCACGGTGGAATGTCCGCTGGTGCTGCGCGGAGAGCGGTGGGAGATCGATTTTGAGCTTTTTGAACGGCAGATCGCCGGCGAAAAGGTCAGAATGCTGCTGCTTTGCAGCCCGCATAATCCGGTCGGCCGCGTCTGGACGCGCAGCGAGCTTTCCCGCATTGCGCGGTGCTGCGCCGAACACGGAGTTTTTGTGGTTTCGGACGAGATCCATTCGGATTTTGTCTTTGCAGGGCACCGCCATCTGCCGTTTTTATCTCTGCCGGAAGCCGATCTCCGCCGGTGCGCCTGCTGCACATCGGCAAACAAAACCTTCAATCTTGCTCTGCTGGAGAATGCCAATATCTTTATTCCGGACGAAGGCTGCCGCAAGGAATTTCTGGAATCGCAGGCGGCAAGCTTTGTGGAAGGCGGCAGCTATCTCGGTCAGCTGGCCTGCGTCACGGCGTACCGCTGCGGCGCGCAATGGACGGATCAGCTGCTCGCGTATCTGGACGAAAGCCTTGCGCAGGCTGTGGATTATTTGCGGCGGGAGCTGCCGGAGCTGCGGGTAACGCGGCCGGAGGGAACGTATCTGCTCTGGGTGGACTGCCGTGCGCTCAGAATGGAGCCGCAGCAGCTTTCGGATTTTGTGCTGCAGCGCGCCCGGCTGCGGCTGGTGAACGGCGCAGGCTACGGAACCGGCGGCAGGGGATATCTGCGGATCAACGCCGCCAGACCGCGCGCAGAATTGATGGAAGCGCTTGCCCGGCTGCGCGGCGCGATCCGGTCGTAACGGTTTCAACGCTTTCAACATAGTTTTCAACAGTTTTACACATCTCTGTGGAAAGCCCGTTTTCGGCAGAAGCAAGCGGCGGACGGTTCCCCGCGCTCTGCCTGACGCTTATTCCTTTTCCAGCCGGATATGCCCCAGATGCAGCCGCACACAGGTGCCTTTTCCGATTTCCGACGTGATCTCCATCGAGTGAGACAATCTGCCCAGCACAATGCGGCAAAGGTAAAGGCCGATCCCGGTGGCGCGCTTATCGCTGCGGCCGTTGAATCCGGTAAAGCCCTGCTCGCCCAGCCGGGGCAGATCCTCCGGCGCGATGCCGATGCCGGTGTCGGCGATGCAGAGCGTCTGGTTTTCTTCCAGCGTAACGGTGACTCCTCCGCGGTTGGTGTATTTGATCGCGTTGGAAAAAATCTGCCCCAGAACAAAGCAAAGCCATTTTTCGTCGGTCAGCACCGTGCTGTGAAGATCTCCGAGCGTCAGCGTCAGCTTTTTGCGGATGAATTGTCCGGCATATTTGTGCACAGTCTGCCGCACGAGGCTGTCCAGGTCATATTCGCGGATGACGTAGTCGTTGGAGTCGCTCTGCAGCCGCAGATAGGAAAGCACCATATCGACATACTGTTCTATTTTGAAGAGTTCGGCGGAAAGCTCCGGGGTTTCTTCGCTGCAGCTGCTCTGCAGCAGCAGACCCATGGCAGCGATCGGCGTTTTGATCTGGTGCGCCCAAAGCGTATAGTATTCCTTCATGGAGCCGACCCTGTGTTCCGCTTCGGAAATCACATGCAGGCGCTCACTGTCCAGCAGCTGCAGCAGCAGCGTATAGTCGCGCTCGGTAAGGTTTTCCGGGACAGGCAGCGCCGCAGTTCCCGCCGCAATGGTCTGCTGCAGATACACCATTTCGCAGTGGCGGCGGTAATAATGCGCAAAGTCCGCCGATGCCGCCAGCAGCGCAAGTGCTCCGCAGCACAGAAACGCATATCCGACGGCCTCCAGCGGCAGGTTGTACAGCGCAAACACCGCCAGAAAAATGACAGAGAATACGACGGAAAGCAGGATGCCGCGGCGGTGCTGCAGCAGATAGCTGCCCAGCGTGGAAAGAATTTTCGGTTTTCTCTGTTCCGTATTCATCGGTGCGATCCTTCCTTTTTTCGATGCCGCGCACAGAACGGCGGGCGTTTGACTACAGTATAACGCCATTCTGGCAGAACGCGCAAGAGATTTTGTCAATTTCCAAAATGACCTTCCCAATGCCAGAAAAACGTGGTATACTGAAGTGGGTTCTGCCGCGTTATTGCGAAGATCGATGGAGTAAGGGAGGGTTCCGCCGTGAAAATTTTTCAGAAGCTGCTCTCTCTGGTGCTGGTGTCCCTGCTGCTCGGCGGGTGTACGCTCACGGGTGCCGTTCCGGTCGCTGCCGGTTCTGCGGGGGAAAGCTCCTCTGCGGCGGAATCGAATACGGCGTCAGTCCGGCCGCAGAACAAACCGAACGCCTCCTCCCGGGCAGAGGAGGATAAGTCTTCTTCCCGGGAGGAGGAAACTTCCTCTCCGCCGTCTTCTTCTGCTGCCATCACCCCGGCAGACGCCGCAAAAGAGACCGAAGCCCTTACGGCGCTGCTGACCGCGCTGCAGCGCACAGGAGCAGACGAAGCCGCCAGAGAACAGGCGCAGCAGTTTGCGGATTCTGCCGGTGCGCTGCCGCAGAGCGTTCTGGCGGTGCGGGGGATTTTCGGCCTGTGCACCGCGCCGCAGAAAACAGCGGGGCTTTCGGAGCAGATCACCGCGGCCGCACAGGAAAGCGGACTCCCCCGCGAGGCATTTCGGCTGGCTGCAGCGGCCTGCCGGGAACGCGGCCGCAACACAAAGGATTCCGTTACGATCACCTTCACCGGCGACTGCACCTTTTCGCCGATCAACGAGGAATCCCACAGCAGCTCCTTTGATCAGGTCTACGCCCGGCAAAGCAGCCCGTCCTATCCGTTTGACCGGATGTTTCCGTGGTTTGCCACCGACGACATCACCTGCATCAATTTTGAAGGGACGCTGACCAAAAGCCTTGCGCATGCCGAAAAGACGTATTATTTCCGGGGTGATCCATCGCTGGCAAGGATCCTGCCGTCTTCCTCGGTGGAGGTTGCCAATCTGGCGAACAACCACACGATGGATTATTTCCAGCGCGGCTTTGACGACACCAGAAATGCGCTGACCGGCGCGGGAGTCTCCCTGATCACCGTGCAGCAGCCGTATGTTACGGCTGTAAACGGGATCGAGGTCGTGCTGATCGGCCAGCAGATGGCATCCGGAGCAAATGCCGCCGTCAAAACCGTAAAGCAATATAAACGGGAGGACAATATCGTCATCGTCGTAATGCACTGGAGCACGGAGTTTTCCGATCAGGCTGCTCCGGTGTGTGTGGAGGCGGGGCATCGTCTGATCGATGCCGGGGCAGACCTTGTGGTCGGGCACCATCCGCATGTGCTGCAGGGTGTGGAGCTTTACCGGAACAAATATATCGTTTACAGCCTCGGAAATTTTGCGTTCGGGGCGAATGTGGGGCCGGTCACGTCGCCGTATACCATGGCGTTCCGCGCCCGTTTTGTACAGAAGGAAGGAAAAGCGATCCTGGAGGACGCCGGGATCATCCCCTGCTGCCCAACCTCGGACGCAAGCGGCTGGAACAATTATCAGCCGAAACCGCTGTTCGGACAGGAAGCACGGGAGCTTGCCGATTATGTGGTTTCGATCAGCAGTTCTCTGCCGTATGGCGTAAAAGAGCTTTCTTATTTTGATATCTGACCGCGGAACAAAGAAGCGGCAGGACAAAGGAAAAAAACAGAAACGCGCTCCGTAAAGCGATACGGGCAGCACAAGCCGCGCTGCCCGTATCGCTTTTTGTGTACGAAAGAAATCAATTGCTGCCGGAAGAGAGCTTTTCAAACAGATCGCGCACCAGCTCGTCCCGGTTGATCCAGTAACAGTATTTCATCAGCGGGCGGGTCGGGCAGCTGCCGTAATGGTGGTCGTATTCCGGGATCGGCGCAGGGATCAGCCGGTCGGAAACGAACCGGGGACCGAGCAGCCATGCGACGGCGGTAACGTCCCAGATCACGCGGCTCCACGGTTTTCCGGCGGCATATTTCCGGGCGGCCTCTCTTGTGTGTTCCACCAGATAATCGCACAGCGCATTTTTGCCGGAAAGCCACATTAAAAGCTCGGCTTCGCTGACGGCAAAGGACGAAACGACGCCCATGCACGGCAGCTGTACCAACGGAACGCCGCAGCCGAAGACCACCCGTGCGGCCGCCACGTCCTGCATCATATTGAATTCGCGGGAATCCGGCCAGTCGAGCGCATGGCCTCCCAGCCACACGACGACAATCCGCTCCTTCAGTTCCGGCTGCAGCAGCAGGGCGGACGCCACATTGGTGATCGCGCCGATCGCAACGACGTAGAGCGGGCGCTCGCGGCTGTATTCCATGCCGATCGAACAGATCCGGTCGGCGGCTTCGGAGCGGACAGGAGTTTTTTCGTCGGGGAGATAGGTTTCGGAACCGGAGAACACCTGCGGAAGAAGATCCTCGCGTCCGGCGAGCGTCAGGATGCGGCGGATCTCCGCATAGCTTTTCCGCATGCCGTCCGCGGGGCTGAGAGAATTTTCGTTGAAAAACGGTGCGGCGGTGACGGCACGGACATGCAGCTGCGGTTCGCTGCGCAGCAGATAAGCGAGCGCAAATTGATCGTCGATCTCGTTGAAGGTGTCGGTGTCCAGCAAAACGTCCGCGGGCAGCTTCGGTCTTTCCAGCATCGAAAGTCGGGCAAGAGCATCCATCAATGATTCCTCCATTTTTTTCAGGTCGGGCGGCAGCCGGCAAAGGGTTGCCGGAAGAATGTCAAACGGATGTGCAGAGGATCCGTCCGGCGCCGGTCAGCGTATATTCTCCGCTGTTTGCCGGAACGAAAATGCATTCGCCGCGCTCAAGGGAGAGCCGGTTTTCGCCGCAGCAAAGCTCCGCGCTGCCCTCGGTGCAGAGCAGCGCATGAAAGCTGGTTGCATCGGCGCAGAAATGCGCTTCGCAGCGCAGGTTGATCTCCGTGACGGTAAAGCGGCTGCAGCGGGCGAGCACCGTTGTGGTGCAGCCCTCGTGTTCCTCCGGCGCTTCCCGCCGATCCGGATTGCCGGAGGGGGTCAGCTTGGTGACATCGAGCGCTTTTTCAATGTGCAGCGGCCGCGGTTTTCCGTCAGCGCCCAGGCGGCCGTAGTCGGAAACGCGGTAGGTGCTGTTGCTGTTCTGCTGGATCTCGGCGATCAGGATCCCTTCGCCGATGGCGTGCAGCGTCCCGGCCTCGATAAAGAAGACGTCGCCCTTGTGAACGGGGACGGTGTTCAATACATCGGTCAGCGTATTGTCCGCAATGCGGCGGCGGAATTCCTCCCTGCTGATCTCGCGGTCAAAGCCATAAACCAGTGAAGCGCCCTCGGCGCAGTCTACGATATACCACATTTCGGTTTTGCCGTTTTCGTGCTCCACGCGCTTTGCGTATGCATCGTCCGGATGCACCTGAACGGAAAGCTTTTTGGCTGCGTCGATCAGTTTGATCAGCACCGGAAAGCTGTCCAGCTCTGCGCAGTGTGTGCCGAGCGCCGTTTTTCCGGCTTCTGCCAGGTAATCGGGCAGCGTCATGCCTGCACATGCTCCGCTTGCCACCGTGGAAGGTCCATCCGGATGGCAGGAAAGTTCCCATGCTTCGGCGACCTTGTCCAGATCGCTCTTCATACCGAATTCCGTTTTCAGGCGCGTGCCGCCCCAAATGTAATCCTTGAACGCCGGGGAAAGCTTGATCGGCTCTGTTTTCATCAATATCTTCTCCTTTTCAGTGGGATCGTCTGTCTGCGCAGCAGGTCATCTGCGGCGATGAATTCAGTATAGCATATCTGACCGCCGAAATGAACCCGAAAAATACGGATATTTCTTTTGAAATCCGGTCAAAAAAAGAGCGCCGCTCAAACAGAGCGGCGCCCGGTGCAGACTGAACAATCAGCTGCGGGAATATCAGTCTTCTTTCTTCTCGGGAGCGTAGAGCGCCTGCAGACGGAGCAGGTGATCGTAACGGGCAACCGAGTTCTTTTCGGCCTCGGCAAAGAGCTTTTCGGCTCTCTCCGGGAACGAACGGGTCAGAGCGGAGTAACGGGCTTCGCCCATGATGAAGTCGCGGTAGCTGGCGGAACCCTGCTTGCTGTCGATAGTGAAGGGGTTCTTGCCCTCTGCCTTCAGGGCCGGGTTGAAGCGGAACATGTTCCAGTAACCGCAGTCGACGGCTTTCTTCATCTCGCTCTGGCAATTGACCATGCCGCCCTTGATGCTGTGCATCTCGCACGGAGCATAGCCGATGATCAGCGACGGACCCGGATAAGCTTCCGCTTCGGTCAGGGCCTTGATGGTCTGATTCATGTCGGCACCCATAGCGATCTGAGCAACATAGACGTAGCCGTAGGACATGGCGATCTCGGCGAGGCTCTTCTTCGCGATGGCCTTACCGGCAGCGGCAAACTGCGCGACCTGACCGATCTGAGAAGCCTTGGAAGCCTGTCCGCCGGTGTTGGAATAAACTTCGGTATCGAAGACCATGATGTTTACATCTTCGCCGGAAGCAAGAACGTGGTCAACGCCGCCGAAGCCGATATCATAGGCCCAGCCGTCGCCGCCGAAGATCCAGACGGATTTCTTGGAGAGATATTCCTTATCGGCCAGAATGGTGTTGGCGAGCTTGCAGGCGTCGCAGTCACAGCCGGGCTCCACGCCGTTTTCCAGAGCGGCGACGAGTGCCTCGGTGGCAGCGCCGTTGGTCTTGCCGTCGTCCATGGTGTCGAGCCATTTCTGGCCGGCTTCCTTGATCTCGGCAGTAGCCCAATCGATCGCGATCAGGGACTTGACGTTTTCGGCAAGGCGGTTGCGGACTGCGCGCTGACCGAGCAGCATGCCGTAGCCGTGTTCCGCGTTATCCTCAAAGAGGGAGTTTGCCCACGCCGGGCCGTGGCCCTTCTTGTCCGTGGTGTACGGAGAGGTGCCGGCCGGGCCGCCCCAGATGGAGGAGCATCCGGTTGCGTTGGAAATATACATACG
>JAQXJH010000005.1 GCA_029008595.1 Bacillota bacterium | reverse complement strand
TGAACCGGATGATTGCGTTTTTAAAATCAAAGCATATTTTCATGATTTCTGTAATTTTTGAGGATTCCTTACGCTCTTTTTACAGCCGTTTTGGTTTTACGGAAATGTTCAGCGGACAGCTGCAGACATTTGAGTGTGAATGAAGAATACAGTTGGTATTCTTCTTGTGCTTATATACCATTCGGAGTTTCCGGCGTGCAGCAGGCGAAGATTTCCGTATCGCAAAAGCGGTGCGGATGCCGCGGCGATCCCTGCAGCAACAGCGGGTTGCTTGGCTTTTTGCTGCAGCCATGGTATCCTGTCTATGAGGTGATAAACGACATGGAAACAAACGATGTGATCTTTGAGCTTCGGACCAAATGCGGATTATCTCAGGAGGCGCTGGCAGAAAAAGTTTACGTCACCCGGCAGGCGGTATCCCGTTGGGAAACGGGAGAAACCGTTCCCGGTACGGAAACCCTGAAGCCGTTGTCGAAACTGTTTGACGTTTCGATCAATACGCTTTTGGGTTCTCCCCGGCAGCTGATTTGCCAATGCTGCGGGATGCCTCTGGATGATACCTCGATCAGCAGGGAGACCGACGGCACATTCAATGAAGAATACTGTAAGTGGTGCTATGCCGACGGCGAATTCGTTTACAAAAGTCTTGAGGAATTAACGGATTTTCTTGTCGGTCATATGTCGAACGGGAATTGGACTCCGGAACAGGCGCGGGCGTATTTTGAAGCGCAGCTGCCCAAGCTGAACCACTGGAAGCATTCCGGGGAATGAATCGTACAGGATCATTCCCGCCGCGCCGGGATCGGGATGCCCCGGATTTTTTTGAAAAGCTGCAGCTGCTATATAAATGGAGGGCTTGGCATGAAAAAAGTCGGATCGCTTCTGTCAATACTTTTGTTGCTGCTTGGTCTGTGCGGATGCACTTACCGGAATCCGGTCATTGATTCCCTGCCCCGATACAATAGCCGGCTTTTTTATACTTCCGGCGGCTTTCAGGATTATACCGATTACGCGAAGTATTTCTATGAGTCCGTTACGGTTCATAATCTGGAAGCGTCAGAATACTTCGCTGCAGTAACCACAGAAGATGTGGAAGAAATCCTGCTGTATATCGGGGATTTTGAGGGCTGGGCTGATATGACAGGCGGAGAATTCAAGGAGCATTACGACTTTGATAAAGCCGCCGTGTCCGAGGGGGATTTCTTTTATATTCAAACAAGATACGGAGAGCCGATTGGTGATGGAACATACGGCAAGTTCGACGATTATACGGTTTACTATTTTGATGTCGATGCGCAGATTCTTTATTATTTCCACAGCAATATTTAGTTTTGCATCTCCTGAGCCAAAATGCACTCTCAAACGGCTTTATCTCCCTGATGCCCGGCAGCATCGGTATTCAGTTTATGGGCAGATTCATGGAAGAAACCGCATTTGTCCAACCGCTTGATCCGATCAGAGAGGGTAAAACGCTCAAAAGAGTGATGGCCGAATGCAAGACGGAGAACGGCGATTTTGAGCCGGGGGGACTTTTCGCACTTGGAAGTGTTTCAGTATCGCGTGGACAGATACAGAAATTATTGATACTGGTTTTATGTATCCGGTCATATGTCGAACGGGAATTGGACTCCGGAACAGGCGCGGGCGTATTTTGAAGCGCAGCTGCCCAAGCTGAACCACTGGAAGCATTCCGGGGAATAACCGTACAGGATCATTTGCCGCCGCGCCGTTCTCGGGATCGTCATGAAATTCTTTCAGATCGCGATCTCCGTTGCCATCGGTTTTGCCGCCGGCTGCATTCCCATTGTTGGTTACAATATCGGCGCAAAGCGAACCGACCGGGCAAAGCAGTTGTTTTCCTATCTGCTTGGGGCAGAGGCTATTGTCGGTGCGGCAGCGCTGTTGATCGTCGAGTGTTTTCCGCTGCAGATCGCTAATCTTTTCGGCGCGGCAAACGAGAGCGTCTATTATACGGAATTTGTGATCCGGTGCTTCCGCGTCTATCTGTGCATGATGCCGCTCGCGATGGTAAACAAGGGTACCTTCATTTATCTGCAGGCGCTTGGCAGAGCCGGGCTTTCCACCACCGTTTCCCTGACCCGCGAGATCATATTCGGCGTGTTCCTGCCCATCATTATGCCCATCTTTATGGGACTTGACGGTCTGCTCTGGTCGTTCCCCGCTGCGGATATTCTGACCTTCGTTATCGCTGCGGTGATCATCAGAAAAGTATATAAAGAACTGAGCGCCGAATCACGGGCAAATACCTGAGACAACAGACACAACAGACACCCTGCAGGGCAATGAAGATTCTGCAGGGTGTTTTTCTGTCATGACGGATGTGACCGCGGCAAAAAGAGCCGTGTCCGATCTTCTGTACATGCCCGGTAGTTTTTTTCGGCCTGCTCCCAGTCGATCACGCGGAACCAGTCGTCAATGTAATCCGCGCGGTCATTGTAATGCTTGAGGTAATAGGCATGTTCCCAGACGTCAATGGCAAGCACGGGGCAGAGGCACCGCTCGACCGGAGAGTTCTGGTTCGGCGTGGTTATGATCTGCAGCCGCCCGCGTTCCGTTACAAGCCACGCGTATCCGGAACCGAAAACCGCCAGCGCGGCCTTTCGGAACGCTTCCCGGAAACCGTCATAGCTGCCGAACCTGCGGCCGATCGCCTGAGAAAGGCGTCCCGCCGGCTGCCCTTCAGAAGCTTTTCTCATGCCGTCGAAAAAGAAGCGGTGGTTGAATACTCCGCCCGCATTATTCCGGACGGCTGTCTGCAGTTCCTTCGGCATTCGCGAAGCGCTGCGGATCAACTGCTCCAATGACAGCTTCTGGAGCTGCGGATGGTCTTTCAGCACTCCGTTCAGATTGTTGATATACGTCTGCAGATGCCTGTTGTGGTGAAGTTCCATCGTTTTGGCGTCAATGAACGGTTCCAATGCGTCATAGGAATACGGCAGCGGCAGGTTTACAAAAGGATAAGCATCACCGGCCAAAGCATCACCCCGCAGAAAGTTATTTCAGCAAAGTATATGCACCGGCTTTTGTCCGCATTCCGCCGCAGCCTGCCGTTTGCGGCAGAACGGTCACGGATGCGGATCGTTCAGCGCTTGTTCCCTGCGGTATTCGCTGGGCGTAATGCCGTAAATCGATTTGAATTTTCTGCTGAAATAGCCGATGTTCTCACCGTATCCGATCGCTTCGGCGATCGTTCGCACCGGCAGATTTGTTTCCCGGATCATCCGAACCGCCTCTTCCATCCGGATCCGCGCGACATATTCGGAATAATTCTCCCCGCAGGTGCTTTTAAATACGCGCGAAAAGTGCGAACTGCTGATATTCAGCATCCGGGCCATCTCTTCTGCCGAAAGCGGCGCGTTCAAATGATTCTGTGTGTATTCCTTTGCCCGCGAGGTATACAAAAGATTTGCGGGGTTGATCTCGCTGCTGTTCTGCAGGATCGCTTCGATCCCGTCTGTAAACTCATCCAGGTTTTCCGCGTTTTGCAGAGCCTTTGTCATCTGCACCAGCTGCTTGGCATCCTTTTTGGAGCCATAGCGGGAAATCAGCTTCTCGATCTCATCCACGATCTGTGCTTTTGTTTTCCGATACACTTCAATGGAACCGGCGCTGCGCAGATACTCCTTCAGTTCCGTAATTCCGCCAAATTCCGCATTTTCTTTTTTCAAAGATCCGGTCACCGCCTCCACCAGCTCTCTGGGAACCGACGATGCTCTCTGTGAAAACTCAGAATACCGGAAGATCACCCGGTCGGGCAGAAGCTCCGCATAGGACAGCGCTTCAACAGCATCGCGAAAAGAGACGGACAGTTCCTCAAGTGCCGGATAGTTCTGCCCGACTCCGATATGAAACGGGATCAAAACCTCCGGAATGCGGATCAGGCCGCTCAAATGCTCTGCAAGCTGTTCGGTTGCTTCCTCTGCCGCATGTTCCTGTGAAGAATTCATAATGACGCCGACCGTTGTCTGGTCGATCATAACGGCGGCCCTGGCCGCGTCGATCTGGGAGATAAACTCTGAAACCGCAGCAAAAATAACGTCAGCCGCATATTCTGCCGAAACCGCCAGAACCCCTTTGCTGACACGCACCGCGGCAACGGCGAAGAAGCCTTCTTCAAAGGTGATCCCCGCAAACCGGATCAGCGATTCCGAATTTCTGTCTGCAGTCGTGTTGCCGAGCAGCAGATTGGTCAGCACCGTATTTTTGACCACGGAACGGTTCTCGGTGATGACGTTGTCCAGATAGCGGAGCTGGCTATCCATCTCGTCAAAAATGTCTTCGATCTGATCCAGATCTGTCACCTCGGGCCGCGCCCCCTTGGCATGGCCGTAAACCTCCTGTGCCTTTCTGCCCAGCTGCCGGATCGGCGCCGCGCTGATATATGCGCAGCAGGCGGCGAAGGCGATCCCCGCAAACAGAAAACAGATCAGAATGATCTTCAGCGTCCGGTTCACCAGAGCCGACGGCTGATAATAGGTTTCCGTTCCCACAAGATAGACGTAATGCATGTCCAGATAGTTGGACCGGACTGCTGAAACGACCATTTCGCTGTCATCAATGCGGAAAGAGCTGGTAAACTGATCCTGTCCGATGACCGATTCAAACCATGGCTCTTCCGCAATGGAAGAATACAACCGTTCCTGTTCCGGGTGGCTGAGAATGTTTCCGCTGCGGTCTACCAGGATCAGCGTTCCCTTGGAGGAAAGCATGGCCTCGTCCAGCGCGGAACGGATCACCCGCTCATCAATATTCAAAGCCAGCAGCCCGCGCGTCCCCTGCTGCAGCTTCGGCCCGTTGCAGACATATGTAAAAACATTCAGCGAATTGCCCGGCAAAGCCGTTTTTTCGATGGAGCGCAGCCCCTGCCAGCCGTTGTGTCCGCTGCTGTTTTCCTGCGCCAGACGGATCCATTCTTTATCGCGGACCCACTCGTCGGCGCCCGATTCGTTGAGGTAATACACCCCGGTTCCGGTCGAGATCATAATATCGCTCAGCGGATAATAGACACTGATCGATTCGGAAAAATCCAGCAGCTTCACCTGCTGCGCCTGCAGGGATTTATAGACGCTCACCACCAGATTGTGATTCTGATCGACCGTGGTATAGAAAAGCTCATTGACCACGTTCCCGGTCGGTTGCCCCAGAATGGTCAGGCAGGAGCGTTCGGCCACCGAAAAATAGTTGGTGTCCACTGCTTTTTGAACAAATTCCAG
>JAQXJH010000004.1 GCA_029008595.1 Bacillota bacterium | reverse complement strand
GACATCCGCAGCCTGTGCGTATTGATCGTTGTACGCGGCGAATTTCTGACGACAAAAAATTATGAAAGCATGATTTGCGACGATGGAATGCATCCAAATGAAAAAGGCCACCGGCTGATGGCAGAGGTTTTTGATGATTTTCTGCGGTGCCACACGCAAACCAGACTGGCGGTCTGAAGGCCGATCGAAAAAAGTCCCCATCTGCAGATTTGCCTGCAGATGGGGACTTGCTGTTATTGTCTGTTGTTTGATATTGCTGCGAAGAAATCCTCTCTTATACGGCAGCAAAGGCCTGTTCCAGATCCTCCAGAATATCGTCGATATGCTCGGTGCCGATGGAAAGACGGATCGTGTTCGGCTTGATTCCCTGATCGAGCAGCTCTGATTCGGAAAGCTGGCTGTGCGTCGTGGTGGCAGGGTGGATCACAAGGCTCTTGACGTCGGCAACGTTGGCAAGCAGGGAGAAGATCTGCAGATGGTCGATAAACCGATGGGCCTCCGCTACGCCGCCCTTGATCTCAAAAGTAAAGATCGAAGCACCGCCGTTCGGGAAATATTTTTCGTACAGCGCATGATCCGGATGATCCGGCAGGCTCGGATGGTTGACATGCTCCACCTTCGGATGATTTACAAGGTATTCCACGACCTTTTTCGTGTTTTCCGCGTGGCGTTCAAGCCGCAGGCTGAGCGTTTCGGTGCCCTGCAGCAGCAGGAAGGCCGAAAAAGGAGAAAGCGTTGCGCCGGTATCGCGCAGCAGGATCGCCCGGATATAGGTGACAAATGCGGCCGGGCCGGCAGCATCCGCAAACGAGATCCCGTGATAGCTCGGGTTCGGTTCGGCGATGGCCGGATAATTGCCGGAGGCTTTCCAGTCAAATTTGCCGGAATCAACAATCACGCCGCCAAGCGTGGTGCCGTGGCCGCCGATGAATTTTGTGGCGGAATGAACAACGATATCGGCGCCGTGTTCGATCGGACGGATCAGGTAAGGCGTACCGAAGGTGTTGTCAATCACGAGCGGGAGGCCGTGTTTGTGTGCGATCGCCGCGATCGCGTCGATATCCGGAATATCGCTGTTCGGGTTGCCGAGCGTTTCCAGATAAATGGCGCGGGTGTTCGGCTGAATGGCGTTTTCCACCTCGTCCAGACGGTGCGCATTCACGAAGGTGGCGGATACGCCGAAGTTCGGGAGCGTGTGTGCCAGCAGGTTGTAGGTGCCGCCGTAGATCGTTTTCTGCGCTACAATATGGCCGCCATTCTGCGCCAGCGCCTGCAGCGTGTAGGTGATTGCGGCAGCACCGGATGCAACGGCGAGCGCTGCGGTACCGCCTTCCAGAGCGGCAAGGCGGCGTTCCAGAACGTCCTCGGTCGGATTGGTCAGCCGGCCGTAAATGTTGCCGGCGTCGGCAAGCCCGAACCGCGCAGCGGCGTGCTCACTGTTGTGAAAAACATACGAAGTGGTCTGGTAAATCGGAACCGCACGCGCGTCCGTAGTGGGATCCGGAGATTCCTGACCGGCGTGCAGCTGCAGTGTTTCAAATTTCAGGTTGCGAGATTTCAGTTCAGACATGATGTTAACTCCCTTTCAAATCATTCAAATTCGTTGTTTTTATCGGTGAGAATTCAGGTGACGGTCAACAGAAGCACATTCGCTCTTTTTCGCTGTTCTGACGGATGAAAGGAACGTGCCGTACGAATGTCTTCATAGTTCATACCTCCTGAAAAATAAATCATATCTGTTTAATATGTTTTCGATGTATGAAGTATAACACAGCAGAAATGGTTTGTCAAGCAATTTTTTAAAATCATATATGTTTAATATGCATTCGGGCGATCCGGAACGCTCTGGTCACAAAATCAAAAATCTTCGAAACAATTCATTCATATTTTCTTCTTCAAATGTTTCAATTTGGAACAAATAAGCTACACAAAGAGCGTATATACTATAAATACAGCAAAAGGAAACGAGCAGGGACGTTTCCGGAGCTGAAACTGTTTTTTTCCTCCTCTTTTCATTCTTTTCTCCTTTCCTCTTTTGAAAGCCGCCCATTCGGGGCGGTTTTTTTATGCAAAAAAACCGGTGCAGCGGAAAGCTGCACCGGTTCGGGACAGAGCAGAAGGATCATGCAGGGGAAAATTCAGTTTTCCATTGCCTGATCGTAATGATGCGCCTGCGCAAGCATCATATCCTTCACCTTCATCAGGCGAATTTGTGTGCTGCGCTCGTTTTCATCCAGCTTCATGGTGATCATTTTGATTTTTGCCTGCGTATCCGGGATCATCACGTGCTCGAGCGCATTGACGCGGCGGCGCGTTTTTTCAATTTCGGCGGCAAGCAGCTGAGCGGATTTTTCGCGTTCGGCCAGCCGGAGCAGATCCGGCAGCAGATCCGAAAGCTCCGAAATGGCGCTGTCCAGGTCTGCCGAGGTAAACGCAAAGCCGTAGGAATAAATATCCGCCGGATCGGGTGTTTTGGTTTTTGCGGTGAACACCGGAATATCCACGCTCATCACATTGCGCGTGGAAACCTCCAGCATTGCTTCCTGCTTGGTGGC
Source organism: Bacillota bacterium (assembly GCA_029008595.1). Taxonomy (GTDB): domain Bacteria; phylum Bacillota; class Clostridia; order Oscillospirales; family Acutalibacteraceae; genus CAKXIK01. The sequence goes on along the minus strand of JAQXJH010000004.1, from coordinate 8,122 downwards.
GAGCAGCGCGGTGGAAAGCACCTCGTCCTGCATCACGGCGCGCGCCAGCACAAAGCTTTTGTTTGCCTGCCGGATCGCGTTTTCCACCCGTTCCCGCAGCGTTTTGTTTTCCCGCACAATATCCAGAAACTGACGCATCAGTTCGTCGCGCTTGTCTTTCAGAAGCTTGTGGCCGCGCATGGCGGTAGCAAGCTTTTTTTTGAGCTTTGTCAGCTCCATCCGGGTTGGGTTGACGTTTTGAGTCGCCAAAGCAAATTCCCCCTTTCTTTCGGTTCAGCCGAAGTTCTTACACGATCAGGCCTCGGTTTTACCGTAATATTCGTCAAGGAATTCGTCTTTGATTCGTTTCAGCTCGCTGCGCGGCAGGATGGAGAGCAGTTTCCAGCCGATGTTCAGTGTTTCCTCAATGCTGCGGTTTGCGCCGTAGCCCTGCGAAACGTACTGATTTTCGAACTCGTCCGCAAACCTGGCATAAAGCTTGTCAATATCGGTCAGGGCTGCTTCGCCGAGAACGACCATCAATTCCTTTGCGTCCTTACCGCGGGCATAGGCGGCAAAGAGCTGGTTCAGGGTGTTGGCGTGGTCGGCGCGGGTTTTGCCTTCGCCGATGCCTTTGTCCTTCAGACGGGAAAGGGAAGGCAGAACATCAATCGGCGGCGTAACGCCCTTGCGGTACAGCTCACGGCTCAGAATGATCTGGCCTTCGGTGATATATCCGGTCAGGTCAGGGATCGGGTGTGTTTTATCGTCTTCCGGCATGGTGAGGATCGGGATCAGCGTAATGCTGCCGCTTTTCCCTTTGAGCCGGCCGGCGCGCTCGTAAAGCGAAGCAAGGTCGGTGTACATATAACCGGGATATCCGCGGCGGCCGGGCACCTCCTTGCGCGCGGCGGAAACCTCGCGCAGAGCGTCGGCGTAGTTTGTGATATCGGTCATGATGACCAGAACATGCATGTCCTTTTCAAAGGCGAGGTATTCGGCGGCGGTCAACGCCATGCGCGGCGTTGCGATCCGTTCGATCGCCGGGTCGTTTGCCAGGTTGACAAACATCACAGTGCGGTCGAGCGCGCCGGTCTCGCGGAAGCTTTCCACAAAGAAGTTGGATTCTTCAAAGGTGATGCCCATTGCGGCAAACACGACGGCAAACGGTTCGGTGGTGCCGCGTACTTTTGCCTGCCGCGCGATCTGTGCGGCAAGCTGGGCGTGCGGCAGACCGCTCGCGGAAAAGATCGGGAGCTTCTGCCCGCGGACCAGCGTGTTCAGTCCGTCGATGGCGGAAATACCGGTCTGAATGAATTCCTGCGGGTAATTGCGGGCGGCGGGGTTCATCGGCATGCCGTTGATATCCATGCGCGCATCCGGCAGAATGTCGGGGCCGCCGTCGATCGGGTTGCCGAGGCCGTCGAACACGCGGCCGAGCATATCCTCGGAAACGCCCAGCTCCATGGTGCGGCCGAGAAAGCGCACCTTGCTGTTGGAAAGATTGATGCCGGTGGCGCTTTCAAACAGCTGTACCAGTGCGTTGCCGCCGTTGATCTCCAGCACCTTGCAGCGGCGTTTTTCGCCGTTGAACAGCTCGATTTCGCCAAGCTCGTTATATGTGACGTTTTCAACGCCGCGCACCAGCATCAGCGGGCCGGCGACTTCCTGTATCGTTCTGTATTCCTTCGGCATCAGAATTCCTCCTTTGCGCCCGCAGCGTCAATTTCCTTCTGCAGTTGCAGAACCGCGGCGTCGAACTCTTCGGAGATCTGCGCCGGGTCAACATACTTGAATCGTCCGATGCGTTCACGCACCGGAAGCTTGACGAGCGTATCCACCGGGATCCCTTTTTCCAGCCCCGCGGCAGCTTCATCGTAATAGCGCAGGATCAGCTTCATCATCATTGCCTGTTTTGCAAGCGGTGTGAAGGTATCGGTTTCATGGAAAGCGTTCTGATGCAGAAAATCTTCACGGATGGAACGGGCGGTTTCCAGCTTCAGGCGGTCCGGCGCCGAAAGCGCATCCATACCGACCAGCTTCACGATTTCTTCCAGCTCGGATTCGTCCTGCAGCAGGCGCATCACGCGGGCGCGCAGCTCCATCCAGTCCTCTTCCACGTTTTCATTGAACCAGTCCGCAAGAGTATCGCTGTAAAGCGAATAGCTGGTCAGCCAGTTGATGGCGGGGAAATGGCGTTTGTACGCCAGATTGGAGTCCAGCCCCCAGAACACCTTGACAATGCGCAGGGTCGCCTGTGAAACAGGCTCGGAAATATCGCCGCCGGGAGGAGAAACGGCGCCGATTACGGAAAGCGCACCCTCACGCCCGTCGCTGCCGAGCACCTGAACGCGGCCGGCGCGCTCATAAAACTGCGCCAGACGGCTGCCGAGATATGCCGGATATCCTTCTTCGCCGGGCATTTCCTCCAACCGGCCGGACATTTCGCGCAGAGCTTCCGCCCAACGGGAGGTGGAATCGGCCATCAGCGCGACGGTATAGACCATATCGCGGAAATTTTCCGCGATCGTGATGCCGGTGTAAATGGAGGCTTCACGCGCAGCGACCGGCATGTCGGACGTGTTGGCGATCAGCACGGTGCGCTTCATCAGGGAATAGCCCGTTTTGGGGTCGATCAGCTCGGGGAATTCGTTGAGAACGTCGGTCATTTCGTTGCCGCGTTCTCCGCAGCCGATATAGACGACGATATCGGCAGAAGCCCATTTTGCCAGCTGATGCTGCACAACGGTTTTGCCGCTGCCGAACGGGCCGGGAACGGCTGCCACGCCGCCCTTTGCAATCGGGAAGAGCGTGTCGATCACGCGCTGGCCGGTGACGAGCGGCATCGTCGGGGAAAGCTTTTGTTTATATGGCCGGCCGACGCGGACAGGCCATTTCTGCATCAGCGTGATCTCGCGCCGGTCGCCGTTGGCGGTTTTCACAACGGCAACGGTTTCCGTCACGGTGTAATCCCCTTCGCTGATGGAAACGATTTTGCCGATCACGCCATGCGGGATCATGATTTTGTGCGATACGATCTCGGTTTCCTGCACAGTTCCGATGATGTCGCCGGCAACAACCGCATCGCCTGCTTTCATAACGGGAACAAAGTGCCATTTTACGTCGCGCTTCAGCGACGGCACCTCGATGCCGCGGTGCAGATTGGTGCCGGAAAGCTGGTAGATCTCTTCAAGCGGGCGCTGAATGCCGTCAAAAATCGAAGAGATCAGCCCCGGCCCAAGCTCCACGCTCAGCGGAGTTCCGGTGGATTCCACCGGTTCGCCCGGCCCGAGACCGGAGGTTTCCTCATAAACCTGAATGGACGCGTCGCCGCCGTGGATCTCGATGATTTCGCCGATCAGGCGTTCCTTGCTGACGCGCACCACGTCGAACATATTTGCGTCGCGCATCCCCTCGGCGATGACCAGAGGACCCGCAACCTTTTTGATGGTTCCGTTGCTCATTTTGTTGGTACCATTCCTTTCAACCGGGCGGCGCCGCAGGGCACTTCCCGTCCGTTACTTGCAATGGGATAAACGGCAGAAACGCCGGTCAGCCGCCGAACAGAATGTCCGACCCGACGGCACGCTCCACCGATTTTTTCACGTTTGCCATTCCGATGCCCGTGTTGCCTGAAACGCCCGGGATCGGGATCACAGCGGGCAGAACGCGCTGCGAAAGGGCTTCCAGTTCCGGCGCAAGCTGAGAAGCGAGCTTTTCGGTAATATAAAGCACGCCGTAATCATTGTCCGCCAGATGCATCAGCAGCGCGCCGGCTTCCTTTGCGTCCTCTGCGGGATAAATATCAAGACCGAGAGCCGCAAAACCGTAAATACTGTCGCGGTCGCCGATCACGCCGATTTTAACCATAAGGGCACGTCCTTCCTTTCCTGCGTTTCCGCCGTGCGGAGCGCGTCAATACAGCTGCCGGATCCTGCTGCGGATCACTTCGTCCGGCAGGCTGTTGTGTTTGCCGGAAAGAATGATCCGAACGGTTTTGACCTCGTTTTCTTTTCCGAGCAGGTAAGCTGCCAGCGGTTCCACGCCGAACGGCTTTGTTTTGGCGCCGGCCAGAGATTCGATCACACGGTCGTCACACCATTTTTCAAATGCGGAAAGCGACCGGGAAAGCGCTTCCGCCGCACCGGAAAAATCGGTTCCCGCCAGAAAATCCACCACTGCCTGCGTTCCCTGTGCAGCGGCTTCGGCCAGCTCCGCAGCAGAGAAAGAATCGCAGGGGGCAAGCGCGCGGCGGAGAAACGCGGCGTTTTTGCCGGTACGCGCCGCGCGGAGAGCAATTTTGATATCGGTCGTTGCAACGATCAGTTCGGCATAACCGGCCAGAAACGGCGAGCCGCTGGCTTTTCCGGCCGCAAGCAGAGCCTTGAGCGCCGCCTGATCCAGAATAATATCTGCCAGCTGACCGTCCTGAGTTTCCAGCAGCGCCGTCATGGCTTCCCCGGCCGGCGCACGCATTTCCTCCGGCAGCGCAGAAAAATCACGCGCCTCTGCGGCGGCCTGCATCACCGCGGGGTCGACCGCTCCGCGGGACACAAAAAGGCGGGAACAGTCGCTGTCGGTAACAACGCCCTTGATGGCGGCTTTCAGGTTGTGATAATCGTTTTTGCAGAGCAGCACGCTGAACACATCCGGTTCCGGCGCAACCTCCCGCACAAGCGCCCAGGCCTTTGCAAGCTCTGCCGAAAGCATCTCCTCGGTCGGCAGTTCCGTGTTGTAGCCGCGGTCGGAAAGCGTGCGCAGGCAATCCTCCGCCGTTTCGCAGGCGAGCAGCGCATCGGCGTCGTGCCAGGTCAGCAGCTTGGATTCATTGGCATGGATCCGCGCCACCGCATATGCATAATCGGTCTCGCGCATGGGAATTCCTCCTTTATTGCCGGAAAATCGGTCGGATCAGGCGAACAGGATCCGATGTACCTGATCCTGCAGAGCTTCCCGCTGCGCATCGAACAGGGCGGAAAACGAGCAGTTTTCCTCGATCCCGTCGTAGACCAGCAGAAAACCGCCGTCCAGCGGGCGCGCCTGACTGGAGATCTGCAGCTGCGCGCTCTGCGGCGCCAGCTCCCGGTTCAGCTGATCTTCAAAGCCGGCCGGCAGCCGGTCGAGATCCTTTTGAGAAAGGAACAGTTCGCCTTTTTGCGGGAGTGCATTTTTCTTTGCCAGACGGAGCAGCATCGCAAAATATTCGTCATCCGGCAGAGCCGCCAGCGCAGCCTTCGCTTCTTCGATCACGCTGCCGATCAGCTGCTGCTTTGCGGCCAGCAAAGACCGTTTGGCGTTCATTTCCGCTGCGGAATCGGCCAGTCTCTGCGCATTTTCGGAGTTTTTTTCCGCTTCGGCCAGCAGGCGCGCCAGCTCTTTCCGGCTGGCTGCTCTGGCTGCTTCGGCGATCTGTTCGGCTTCGGTGTTCGCCTGTGCGACCGTTTTCCGTGCCGTTTCTTTCGCTTCGCTGATGATCTGTTCCACGATTTTTTCCAGTCCGCTCATGAATTCAAACATTCCTTTCGCATCAGCCGGGGAGCGCGCTCATTCGGAGCTTCCGCGCTTCCCGGCCATGTTGATGACTGCAGGTGACAAGCGCTGATCACAGTGCAAGGCTGTTGATGCCGGTGACGGCAAGAATGGAGAGCAGCAGCGCAAAAATGGCATACGTTTCAACCATGGCGGGGAACAGCATGGATTTACCGAACTGATCCGGGCGTTTGGAAACCAGATTGATGCTGGCGACGGAAGCACGCGCCTGACGGATCGCCGACCACGGGCCGACAATGGCAAGGGGCAGAGAAGCGGCCAGATAAAGCAGGCCTTTGGCGATCGTCATGCTGCCGGCCGCATAGCCGCCGCCGAGAACGCCGATGCCGGAAAGCATGATAAAGCCGAGCAGCAGGCCGTAAATGCCCTGTGTACCGGGCAGAAGCTGCAGGATCAGCACCTTGCTGAATTTGGAGGGATCTTCAGTGACAACGCCCGCAGCAGCCTCGCCGCCCATACCGACGCCGATGGCGGAACCGATTCCGGGAAGAAGGGCACCCAAAACGGTGCCGGTCAGTGCAAAAACAAGTCCGAGATCATTCATTGTTAATTTTCCTCCTTAATAGTGTAGAACTTTGTGTTTGCGGCGAAGGGGGTATATTTTTCGCCGCCGCCTTCATAAAATTTGCCGAAGAATTCGACATATTGCAACCGGTTGGTATGCACATAAGCTCCCAACAGATTGATGGCCAGATTAAAGATATGCCCGATGATGAACACCAGAATAAACACGATCGCACCGAAAACGGAATCGCCGCCCATGGCGCCCATCTGGTTGATGACCGAGGCGATAACGCCCGTTGCAAGCCCGAGCGCCAGCAGACGCGCGTAAGAAAGCACGTCGCTGAGGTAGTTTGTCACGCCGTAAAGCCCATAAAGCCCCTTGAGCAGCCGCTTGAACGGAGCGCGCGATTCCCGCCCGGCCGTTGCAATGATGCCGATGGCCGAAAGCCCGGCCAGAATTTTTGCGGCTGTAACAACTGCGGGCGGAACGGTAAAGCTGAGGTTCGCCATGGAACGCAGCATATCCGTGCTCATCAGCCAGACGATCAGCCCGATCAGCAGCCCGTACCAGAAACCGACGTCATAAATCGCGCCGGCCTTATCGCCGCGCTTCCAGAGCTGATAGAACTGGATCCCAAGCCCGGTGAACAGATGAATGATACCGATCACGAACGAGATCATCAGCAAGGTCATCGGGTCTTCCAGCGGAACGAGCCAGAGCGCCGGGATCGAGAAATCGGAGTGGAAAAACGTTTTGGCGATCACGGCAGGCGCATCGCCGAACCAACCGCCCAGCAGCGCACCCCAGATCGCAGTGGAAACGCCGCACCAGAAGAACATCCGCAGCGTTTTCTGCAGCGAGGCGGACATCTTCGGGAATTTTTTGACCACGAAGAAGCAGCCGATCGCCATCAGGATCCCATAGGCTGCGTCGGAAAGCATCATGCCGAAAAGAATATAGTAGAACACTGCCATAACGGAGGTGGGGTCAATATCCCGCTTGCCCGGCATGCTGTACATTTCGATGACGCCCTCCACCGGTTCGGAAAAGCGGTTGTTCTGCAGCAGCACAGGCGGCTGTTCTTTTTCGTCCGGATCTGAAAATTCCGCCGCGGCGCAGAACGGAGCAAGATCCTTTTCCACCTGCTGCTGCGTCGGCGCGGGGAGATATCCCTGCAGCACAAAAACGTTTTTTGTCTGCGAAAGCTTGTCGATCACCTGATATTTTTCGCGGCGCATCGCGTAATAATCGGCGAGGAATTCAATGCGCGGGCGCATGGGAGCAAACGAAACGATCTCCTCTTCCTTCTGCCCGATCTGCGCGTCCAGCTCCTGAATATGCCGGCGGTATTCCGCGGCGGTTTCGGCAGGAGAAAGCTTTGTCGGCGAAGCAGGCTGCGAAAAACCGTGCGCGCGCAGCGCGCTTTCCACCGCGCCGCTCTGCGATTTCATACACAGGACAAAAATACAGGTCTGATCCGGCGTAGAACTCAGAATTTCTGCATGGACAGCGGCGTCGGGAGCTTCCTGCGCCAAAAAGCCCAGCAGCGTTTCAAGGCTGAGCGCATCCGGAACGGTGCCGATAAAAGCGGCGGTCTGCCTTGTTCCGCGGAACCGCATGGAAAGATCGAGCGAAAGCCACGGGTTCAGAGCCGCCAGCTGATTTTCCAGCCGCGTCTGCTCTGCCTTTGCCTCGGCGATGGAGCGGGAAAGCGCAACGATACGGCGGGCAGCGGCGATCGCTTCCTCGTGGGTGCGCACCAGCTCATCGTATTCCGCAGGGGAAAGCTCCGGCTTGCCCTGCAGCGAACTGAACATGGATTTCTTTTCCGGCGCGTAATGGTCCAGCAGCTCCAATGCCTGACGCACGGTGTTCTGGCAGCGGTCGAAATGTGCGAACTGACGGGAACTGTCCGTTTTGGAAAACAGCTCGTCGTTCAGCGGAACGTCGGTCACTTCAACGGCGCCGCGCCGCTGCAAAAATTCCAGCAATGTTTTCCGGTCGCGCTTCAGTGCGAAAAGTGTCATTTTTTTCATTGGAATGACTGCCATTTGCCGCGTCACCTCCTTTTGATCATTCTCTGTTTTT
>JAQXJH010000003.1 GCA_029008595.1 Bacillota bacterium | reverse complement strand
AAGTGCGGCGCAAAGCTGTAATTGAATCTGATCAACCGGGGGTTGTCCGACTGTATGCGCAGCCGGGGAGCCCCTTTGTCTTTGTCAAAGGAAATATTCTGACGGTCCGGCAGAAACTTTGCGGCCGTTCGAAGGGAAGTGCATTGGAAATATGTCAGACTCCTATGAGGATTGCCGCGCCGCGGCGCAGGAAATTACGCAGCGGCTGGCGGGCAGAATTCCGCGAACCGCCGTTGTGCTTGGCTCCGGGCTGGGCCTGCTGACAGAACAGGCGGAATCTCCGGTCCGGATCCCCTATGACGAGATCCCGAATTTTCCGCGCCCGACGGTCGCTTCGCACAAGGGAGAAATGGTGTGCGGCAGTCTGGCGGGGCAGCCGGTGCTGCTGCTCAGCGGACGCTTCCATCATTACGAAGGCTTCGCTTTTTCGCAGGTCGTTTTCCCGGTACGCGTGCTGCATCTGCTGGGGGTCAAAAACCTGATCCTGACCAACGCAGCCGGAGGCGTCAACCATGCTTTTTCCGTCGGTGATTTAATGATGATCACCGACCAGATCAATCTGATGGCCTGTTCGCCGCTGGCCGGTGCAGAGGATCTTCGGTTCGGCCCGCGCTTTTTTGATATGTGCGACGCCTACACCCATTCGCTGTTTCCGCTGGTTCGCAGCGCTGCGGAAGAGGCCGGCGTTGTCCTGCGGGAGGGGACGTATTTTTATATGCCGGGGCCGCAGTTTGAAACTCCGGCCGAGATCCGTGCCATCCGGCTGCTGGGCGGAGACGCCGTCGGAATGTCCACCGTGGCAGAGGCGATGGCGGCCCACCAGTGCGGCATGAAGCTGATCGGGCTTTCCTTTATTTCGAATCCTGCGGCAGGGATGACCGGCCAGGCGGTCAGCGATGATGAAGTTGTGGCCAACAGCAGGCAGTTTGCCGGCGGTTTTGCCGCGCTGGTCAAAAACATTCTGTGCAGGCTGGAATCGCCCGACGTTCTGCCGTGAGCGGCAGAACCAGGAGAAATCCGGCATACGCGGTTTCCGGCGGCAGATACCGATGTGCAGTCGCCGGAACGGAGACGCATTGCGGCGCATATTGTCCCATGTGAACACATAACGCGATGCGCAGGGGAATATACTTCTGGTACATACTATCGCAAAGGAAGTGTTCCCTTGGCACAGCAGAGCAATCAAAGGGGCCAGTCTTTTCTGCAGGGCGCAGTGATTCTTTCGGCAGGCGTCATGTTGGTCAAGGTGATCGGCGCCATCTTTAAAATTCCGCTCACCAATCTGATCGGCGAGCTGGGAATGGGGTATTTCAATACAGCCTATCAGCTTTACCTTCCCGTTTATACCATTGCAACGGCAGGCTTTCCGATCGCGGTTTCCAGGCTGGTGTCGCAGAATGCGGCCGGCGGGCGGTGGAAGGACGTCCGCCGCGTTTACCGGATCTCCGTGCCGCTGTTTTTTTTCAGCGGGCTGATCGGTATGCTCGTGATGTATTTCGGCGCGGAACCCTATGCCGCGGCGGTTTCCAGCCCGGATTCCGCTCTTTGCATCCGCGTTCTGGCGCCGACACTTTTTTTCTGCTGCCTGATGTCGGTTCAGCGCGGCTATTATGTCGGCCTGCGCAATATGACGCCCAGCGCAGTTTCGCAGGTCATCGAGGCGGTCGGAAAGCTGCTGATCGGGTTGGGCTGCGCCTATTGGGTCATGCGCTGCGGAATGGAGGAATATTCCGAACGCGGAACGGTGTTCGGCACGCCGGCTGCGGATGCAGGATCGGCGGTAAATCTGACGCTTCCGGCGGCAGCGGCCGGTGCCGTGCTCGGCGTAACGGCCGGCGCAGCCCTTGGTTTTCTTTATTTATTGCTTTTCCGGCGCATTCGCGGAGACAGGATCTCTCCGCGGGAGCTGGAAAATTCTCCGCAGGCGGAAGCGGGCGGCGCGGTCATGCGGCAGCTGCTGAAGATCTCGATCCCGGTCTGTCTCGGCGCGCTGGTGCTCAACCTCGGTACGCTGATCGACGTCACATTTCTGCAGCGTAGCCTTGCCGCGATCGAACCGGATGTGCTGCGCTCGGGGTTTATCGGGCAGATTCCGCAGAATCTTACGCCGGATGAGCTGACGCCGTACCTTTACGGCTGCTATACCATTGCGCAGAACGTGTCGGCGCTGGTGCCGACGGTCGCCCAGTCGTTCGGTACCAGCGCGCTGCCGGCGGTAACGGCGGCATGGGTCAGCGGCAGAAGTGACGAGATCAGAAAGAGCATTGAGTCGGTGGTGCGCGTATCGGCGCTGGTGGCGTTTCCGTCCGGTTTTGGACTGGCGGTGCTTTCGCAGCCGGTTCTGGCGCTGTTGTTCGGCCGCCGGCTCAACGGAGTGCAGATCGCCGCGCCCCTGCTTTCCGTGCTCGGGATCGCAGTGATCTTTATGACGCTGTCCGTTCCCGTCAACAGCATGCTGCAGGCGATCGGACGCGCCGATATTCCGGTTCGTCTGCTGCTGATCGGAATGATTCTGAAGTTAGCGGCCAATTTTTTGCTGGTTTCCGTACCGAAGATCAATATGATGGGGGCCTGCGCCGGAACCGTTGCCTGCTACGGATTGATCACCGTGTTCGGAATGCTTTCGCTCAAACGCTGCTCCGGCGCCTCCGTGCGTCTGCTGCCGGTTCTCTGGAAACCGGCAGCGGCAGGGATGCTCTGTGCCGGGGCTGCAAAGCTGGTTTACGAGCTTCTTGTCCGGCTCCTTCCGGGCAAGGCTGCGGTGCTGGCTGCAATCGCTGCAGCGGTTCCGGTGTATGCGATCTTTCTGGTCTGGCTGCACGCTCTCGGGCGGGAGGATCTGCAGATGCTGCCCGGCGGGGAAAAAGTTGTAAAACTGCTTGAAAAGCGGGGGTGGATGCGGTAAAATAAGCATACTGTCTTAGCCTGTTTCTGTCGCTGCCGGGAAAAGCGCGGCAGACTTCGGCAGAAAGAAAGGAACGATCCCACCGTGGAATTTAAAAAAAAGGAACGTTACACCATAGAAGATCTGCGGCAGATCATGCAGATTCTGCGCGCGCCCGGCGGTTGTCCGTGGGATGCGGAGCAGACGCATGAATCCATCCGTAAAAACATGATCGAGGAAGCGTATGAAGCAGCAGACGCCATCGACAGCGGAGACAAGGCCGCGCTGCAGGAGGAATTGGGAGACGTATTGATGCAGGTGGTGTTTCATGCACAGATGGAAGAGGAAGCCGGCGTCTTTACGTTGGACGACGTAGCGGACGGTGTCTGCAAAAAGCTGGTATACCGCCATCCGCATGTGTTCGGAAACGTGCAGGCGGACACCAGCGCGCAGGTGCTGAAAAATTGGGAAGCACTCAAGCTGGTGGAAAAATCGCAGAAAAGCGAAACAGAATCCATGCAGAGCATTCCGCGGATTCTGCCTGCGCTGCTGCGCGCGGAAAAGGTACAGAAAAAAGCGGCCCGCGTCGGTTTTGACTGGAACGATGCCGCCGGTACCTTTGAAAAGATCGCAGAAGAAACGGAAGAACTGCGCCGCGCTTCGGAATCCGGTGCGCAGGAGCAGATGGAAGAAGAACTGGGCGATCTGCTGTTTTCGGTCGTCAATACAGCCCGGTTCCTGCATGTGGATCCGGAACAGGCGCTGACCGGTGCAAGCGATAAATTTATCCGGCGCTTTTCCGTGATGGAACAGACGGCGGCAGCGGAAAATATGAAGTTGAGTGAGGCTTCTGCGGAGCAGCTGGAAGCTTTTTGGAACAGGGCAAAGGCCGAAGAAGCGAAAAAATCATGAAAAAACGCGTATTTCACGGTTTTTTGTTGACAAAAATACGGGTGGCGTAGTATGATTAGGACGTTATCCGGCAGTGAGGAGCTTTGAGCATGAATTTCTTTTCTCAGGTCATTCATGCGGATTACGGAAAGTTTTTTCGCAACATCCGCGAGGTCGCCAAAAAAGAGCATAAAAACAGCGTTCTGCTGACGCTTGACGTCTGTTTTTCCACGGCTGTTTACGGCAGTGCGCTGACCGACTATTTCAATTATGAATTTTACAACAAAAGCTTGAAGGAACGCAGCAAATATGCCGTTGTCCGGACGCAGGACAAGTTTTATCAGCTTGTAAACGACCCCAAATATAAAAAGACGTTTACGGTCAAGCCGAACTTTTTGAAGGAGTTCGCTCAGTTCGCCGGGCGCGAATGGGTCTACCCGAACGGCGAAAATTATGATGAGTATGAAGCGTTTTTGAGCCGGCACGGTACGTTTATGGTCAAGCCGATCGATGGCTTGGGCGGCGGGGGGATTTACAGGTCTTCGCTGCAGGAGATCGGCGATCCGAAAGAATTCTATCAGAAGCTGATTTCCGAACGGATGTTCCTGGAAGAAGTGATCCGCCAGTGTGAGGCGATGGCCTCGCTGAATCCGAGCAGCGTCAATACGATCCGCGTGATGACGCATAATATTGACGACGATCCCACGATCTTTTTCAGCTCCGTCCGTGTGGGCAACGGCAACACCGTGGTCGATAATTTTCACAGCGGCGGGATGAGCGCCGTGGTGGACTGCGATACCGGAGTCGTGACGGGCGCCGCGCTGGACAAGTCCATGCGCCGGTTTGAGCAGCATCCGGTCACCGGCGTAACGTTCAAGGGATTTCAGATCCCGGAATGGGAAAAGGTCAAGCAGATCGTCCGGACTGCGTGCCGCATGCATCCCGAAATGACGGTGATCGGCTGGGATGTTTCCATTACCGACAACGGCCCCATCCTGATTGAAGGCAATCGCCGTCCGGGATTTGATATGGTGCAGATGCTGGACGATCAGGGAGAAAAGCATGTGCTCAAGGAGATCGAAACGCGTTTTCTGGCTTCACAGAAGCAAAAACAGAAGACAGCCGGGTGATTCTGCAGACTACCGTAATTTTTCCGGTTCCCGATGCAAATCGGTGAATGATAAAAAGAATTTGTGGAGGTTTTTAAAATGAACAAGACTGAACTGATTGCTGCTGTTGCCGAAAAGGCAAATCTCTCCAAGAAAGATGCCGACAGCGCCGTGAATGCTGTCATTGATTCCATCGTCGAAGCCGTCGCTGCGAACGATAAAGTCCAGCTGGTTGGCTTTGGTACTTTTGAAGTGCGCGAGCGCAACGAAAGAAAGGGCCGCGATCCCAGAACGAACAAGGAAATCACCATTCCGGCTTCCAAAGTTCCGGCTTTCAAGGTCGGCAAGGCTTTCAAAGCAGCTGTGAAATAATTTCCGATGTGTTTCGGCCGGTTTCTTCAGAAACCGGCCTTTTCTCGTTTAAAAAACAGCAGCGCTGCCGACCGCTGTTCTCCCGTTTGTGCCGGAGGCCGGAGCCTTGGCCATCAGCCTCAGGGTTTCAGCAGATGCAGCGCCGCAGAACCGATTCGGAAGGAAGGTACGACAGTTATGCGGTTGGATAAATTTTTAAAAGTGTCGCGTCTGATCAAGCGGCGCACCGTTGCGAATGAAGCGTGTGATGCCGGAAAGGTGACCGTTAATGGCAAAACGGCCCGCGCTTCTTACGACGTAAAGGTCAACGATATTCTGGAAATCACGCTGGGCGAACGGACCGTGCGCGCGCAGGTGCTCAACGTGGCGGAAACCGTCCGGAAAGAGAGCGCAGCAGAGCTTTACCGCATTTTGTAATCCATAAACAGGCATATTGCCCCCCGGATTCGTCATAGTATTTACGGAAGTAATACGCATGAAACGGGGGGCATTTATTTTGGCGGAAGAGAAAAAGGCGGCGAAGCTCCCGCATAATCTGATTCTGGAAAACCGCAAAAATCTCCATCTTTCCGGAGTGGAGGACGTCGAAAGCTTTGACGAGCAGACGGTGATCGCTTATACCGGGCTGGGGCAGCTGGTGATCCGCGGAAAGGAGCTGCATATCAGCAAGTTGAATCTGGAATCGGGGGAACTGCGGCTGGAAGGGGAAATTTCGGCGCTTGCTTATACCGACAGCCATGCAGGCAAGGGCGGTTTTCTGGCAAAAATGTTTCGCTGAAAGGGCGGGGAAGCCGCTTGACAATTTCACTTGCAGGGCAGACCAGTGCTTTTTTGTACTCCTGTGCGCTCGGGGCTGCGCTTTGTGCGCTTTACGATGTCTTTCGCGCAATCCGGCTGTTTTTTCTGCCGGGTCGGATCCTTACGGCGTTTTTGGACGTTCTTTACTTTTTTCTTGCGGCGGTATTTACCTTTGCTTTTTTTATGGCTGTTTCCCAGGGCGAAGTGCGGGCTTATCTCTATTTTGGAGAAATGATCGGCTGGCTGCTCTATTACGAGACGGTGGGTGCGCTGCTGCTTCGCCTGCAAAGCAGGGTCTTCCGGCTTCTGCGCCGGATCGCGCGAAAAATTTCCGTTTCGTTCCACCGCGCCGGCGAAAAAATTTCCATGCGCATTCCGGGCCGCCGCCTGAAATCTGCAAAGACCGGAAAACGCCGTATTTCCCGCAAAAAAAGATGATTTTCCGCGGCAAAAGCCCTTGCAACCCGAACAAAGAATAGTGTATAATAAAACAAAGTATCATTCAGAAAGGGCTGCGGGGAGGGAACTGGCATGGTCAGACTGCTGGAAAAACCAAAAAAGAAAAAAAGCATTTTTCTGCGTCTTGCATTTGTTGTCGTTTTTATCTACGTTGCGGTCGTATTTTTGAACCAGCAGATCACCATTGCGCAGAAAAAGCAGGAGTATCAGCAGCTTTCCGCTCAGCTTGAAGAACAAAAGGCCCTGAACGCCGAGCTTCGCGAGCTCAGCGAAAATGAAGATCTTGCGGCTTACTATGAATTGATTGCGCGGGGAACGTTGAATTACGCTTATCCGGGCGAAAAAGTGTATGTTGACATTTCCGGCAATTAAATTATTTTATTGTGAAAAATTTAAGGAGGCAATCGGTTCTTTATGCAGTTTGAGGTAGGGACGATTCTGGAGGGAAAAGTCACAGGAATTACGAAATTCGGGGCGTTTGTGGAGCTCCCGGGCGGTAAAACCGGAATGGTTCACATTTCGGAGGTGGCTCCGACATTCGTCAAGGAGATCAGAGATCATCTGACAGAAAATCAGGAAGTCAAGGTGAAGGTACTGAAGGTCGGCGAAGACGGAAAAATCAGTCTTTCGATCAAGCAGGCCCTGCCCGCTCCGCAGCCGCAGCAGCGCAGACAGTCCGGCGGGTACTCCGGCGGCCGCAGCCGCTGTGACTGGCAGAAACCCAAAAGCGAGCCGGTTACTTTTGAAGATATGATGGCAAAATTCAAGCAGACAAGCGATGAGAAAATGTCTGATCTCAAGCGCGTTACCGAGGCCAAGCGAGGCGGTTATTCCCGCCGCGGCAGCGGTCAGCAGAAATAAAGATTCGCAGCAAAGGCTGCGGCAGAATTTGATTTTGCCGCGCCTTTTTTTCTGCCCGGAACAGACAATACTGTTGGAAAGGATCTGTTTTATCATGCGTAATATCCATACTTCTTTGATCACCCGTGCAGTAGCTCAGCTCTGCATCGAAGCAAACCGCATTCTGCCCGAATCGCTGAAGGAGCGGCTGGAATGTGCCCGCTGCGCCGAAACCGGGGCGTTGGCCAAGGGGATCCTGACGGATCTTTGCGAAAACCTTCGGGCGGCGGATGAGCTGCAGGTTCCGATCTGTCAGGATACCGGGATGGCGGTCGTGTTTGCCGAACTGGGGCAGGAGGTGCACCTGACAGGCGGCGCGCTGGAGGATGCCGTGAATGAAGGTGTCCGCCGGGGGTATGTCGATGGGCTGCTGCGCTGTTCGGTGGTTCGCGATCCGATCCGCCGCGGCAACACAGGCGACAACACTCCGGCGGTGCTGCATGTGCGCATCGTTCCGGGGGACAAGCTGAAGCTGACGGTTGCTCCGAAAGGCTTCGGCAGCGAGAATATGAGTGTGATCCGGATGTTTCTGCCGTCCTCTTCGCAGCAGGATATTATCGACTTTGTCGCACAGACAGCGCGGCAGGCCGGCAGCAATCCCTGCCCGCCGATGGTGCTGGGCGTCGGCATCGGCGGTGATTTTGAGCTTTGTGCGCTGCTGGCCAAAAAAGCGCTCTGCCGGGATGTCAAAACGCCGAACCCGGATCCGTATTATGCAGAAATGGAACAGAAATGCCTGCAGGCCGTCAACGGTACCGGCGTCGGGCCGCAGGGCTTCGGCGGCGATACCACCGCGCTGGCGGTCAATATTGAGCAGTATCCGACGCACATCGCCGGTCTGCCGGTCGCGATCAATGTCGGCTGTCATGTAACGCGCCACAAAACCGCGATCCTTTGATTTTATTTGCCGTTCAGGCGGAAAGATTGGTTGAAAACATGTCACAGATAAAAATGGCCGCCCCGTGCCTGCTCGGGCTGGAAGGCCTGGTTGCAGGCGAACTGCGCTCCATGCAGGCGCAGAATGTCGAAGCGCAGAACGGCCGTGTTCTGTTTGAAGGGGATGAAGCGGTTCTGGCGCGCGCAAATCTCTGTTCGCGTTACGCCGAGCGGATCCAGATTCTGCTGGGTGTCTTTCAGGCGCGCACCTTTGAACAGCTGTTTCAGGGCGTGAAGGCGCTTCCGTGGGAAATGTGGATCGGAAAAAGCGATGCTTTTCCGGTCAAGGGACGGTCGCTGGATTCCAAGCTTGCCAGCGTACCCGACTGCCAGTCCATTATGAAAAAAGCGATCGTGGAACGGTTGAAAACGGCGTATCATCTGCCGTGGTTTGAAGAGACCGGCGCCGTGCATCAGGTGCAGTTTCTTCTGATGAAGGACAAGGTCAGCGTAATGCTGGACACATCCGGCGCAGGACTCCACAAGCGGGGCTACCGTGCCAATGCTGCCGAAGCACCCATCAAGGAAACGCTCGCGGCGGCAATGGCCTATCTGGCCCACGTTCGCGCAGACAGCACGCTCTATGATCCGTTCTGCGGTTCCGGTACCATCCTGATCGAATCGGCGCTGCTGGCGCTGCGGATCGCGCCCGGTCTGCGCCGCCGTTTTGCCGCGGAAAAATGGATGCAGATTCCCGGCGAAGTATGGAGTGCAGAACGGCGCCGTGCGCAGGAACAGATTCTGCAGGACCGCCCGTTTACGGCATACGGCTCAGACATTGATCCGCATGTGCTTCAGCTGGCCGAGGAAAATGCCCGCAAAGCAGGCGTCGGCGGGTGCATCCGGGTGGAACAGCGTTCTGTGGCCGATTTTGTTCCCAAAACAGAAAGCGGAATGATCATCTGCAATCCGCCCTACGGGGAACGTCTGCTCGATATCCGGCAGGCCGAGGAGCTTTATGCGGTGATGGGCCGGGTGTTCCCGCAGGAATGGAGCAGCACCGTGATCAGCCCCTCGGAGCACTTTGAAGCATTGTTCGGCCGGCCGGCGCAGAAACGGCGCAAGCTTTATAACGGAATGATCCGCTGTCAGGTTTTTCTTTACCCGGCGCAGCGGGAAAAGGTACAGAGGGTGTAAAACAGATCGGAAAAACGGAGGGCAGGGCGGCAATGCGGTATGTGTTCATTATCAACCCGAAAGCGGGAAAAAAGAATCCCCGGGAATGGTTTTTTCCAAAAATCGAAGCCTTTTTTGCGGAACATGGGATCCCGTACCGGATCCGTGTAACCGAATATGCAGGCCACGCCACGGAAATCGTCCGCGAAGAGGCGACACAGGGAGAAACGATCCGTGCGATCGCAGTCGGCGGAGACGGAACCCTGCGCGAGGTCGCCTGCGGAGCGGCCGGGCTTCCCAATGTAGAGGTCGGGCTGCTGCCCTGCGGATCCGGAAATGATTATCTGCGGATTTACGGCACAAAAGAGGATTTTCTGGATCCGGAACGGCTGGTGGGCGGGCAGTCCTATCCGGTGGATATGATCGAAAGTGATTTTCTCCCGGCAATGAATGTCTGCTCGGTCGGTATCGATTCGCAGGTTGCAATGGATATGGTGAGGTATAAAAATCTGCCGCTGGTCACCGGTTCCATGGCGTATAACATTGCGCTGCTGAAAGCGTTTTGCGGCAGGATCGGCGTGCAGATGAAGGTGACGGTCGACGGCGGAAAGCATGTTTTTTCCGGCCGTTATCTTCTTGCGATTGCAGCGGTGGGCAGCTATTACGGCGGCGGTTACTGTGCGTCGCCGGCTTCGGTGGTGGATGACGGGCTGCTGGATGTCGTGTTGGTCAGGGTGCCGAAAAGCCGCCTGCAGATCCCGGGACTGCTTGGGATCTATAAAAGGGGCGAGCATATCGGAAATCCGAAGTTCCGGGATCTGCTGACGTATGTGCGCGGCAAAAGCGTTGTGATCGAATCGGAGCAGCCGGCTGCGGTGAACAGCGACGGGGAATGCGCGGCCCGCTGCGAGAGCAGCTTTTCCGTGCGGCCTGCCGCGGTGAGGTTTATTGTTCCGCAGGGCGTCCGTCCGGCCTGCCTTTCGGAAGAAAAAGAACGCCTGGAAGCCGCGCTGCCGGTCTAATTGTAAATAAATTGTGAAATGCGTTTTTTCTTCGGAAAAGCACTTGATTTTTCCAATCGATATGGTTAAAATATATTTAGCACTCAGGAAAGAAGAGTGCTAAAAGTAACGAAGAACCGGGAACGCCGGTCAGCTCTGCGGCAATTGCTTTGCCGGGCGGCCTTGCAGGCGATTCGTCACCAACTTTAAATATCTTTATCAGGAGGCAAATGATTATGACTATCAAACCATTGGCAGACCGAGTTGTGATCAAGATGGCAGAAGCAGAAGAAACCACAAAGAGCGGAATCGTTCTTGCGGGTGCTGCGAAGGAAAAACCCCAGATCGCAGAAGTGATCGCAGTCGGCCCCGGCGGCAATGTTGACGGGAAAGAGATCGAGATGTATCTCAAGGTCGGCGATAAAGTGGTCGCCAGCAAATATTCCGGTACCGAAGTCAAGGTTGACGGTGAGGAATATACCATTCTTCGTCAGAGCGATATTCTTGCCATCGTGGAATAATTTCTGACGGTGCGGCAGAAACAATAATTTAGGAGGCTGTTTTATTATGGCAAAGAAAATTATTTACGGCGAAGATGCCCGCAAGGCGCTTCAGTCCGGTATTGACCAGCTTGCAAACACCGTAAAGATCACCCTCGGCCCGAAGGGCCGCAACGTGGTGCTGGATAAAAAATTCGGCGCTCCGCTGATCACCAACGACGGTGTGACCATTGCAAAGGAAATCGAGCTGGACGATGCCTTTGAAAACATGGGCGCTCAGCTCGTGAAGGAAGTTGCAACGAAGACGAACGACGTTGCCGGTGACGGTACCACCACTGCAACGCTGCTGGCTCAGGCGCTCATCCGCGAAGGCATGAAGAATGTTACCGCCGGCGCCAATCCGATGATCGTCCGCAAAGGTATCTCCAAGGCTGTTGACGCGGCTGTTGATGCGGTTGTGAAGAACTCCAAGAAGGTCAACGGCTCCGATGATATCGCCCGCGTCGCCACCATTTCCGCCGCTGATCCGTTTATCGGCAAGCTGATCGCGGAAGCCATGGAAAAGGTTACTGCCGACGGTGTTATCACGGTGGAAGAATCCAAGACGGCCGAAACATATTCCGAAGTTGTGGAAGGCATGCAGTTCGACCGCGGCTATATCACTCCTTATATGGTCACCGATACAGACAAGATGGAAGCTGTGATTGATGACGCCTATATCCTGATCACCGACAAGAAGATTTCCAACATTCAGGAGATCCTGCCGCTGCTCGAGCAGATCGTTCAGTCCGGCAAGAAGCTGGTCATCATCGCCGAGGATGTTGAAGGCGAAGCGCTCTCCACGCTGATCGTCAACCGCCTGCGCGGCACCTTTACCTGCGTTGCGGTCAAAGCTCCGGGCTTCGGCGATCGCCGCAAGGAAATGCTCCGCGATATCGCGATCCTGACCGGCGGCCAGGTCATTTCCGAAGAACTCGGTCTGGAACTGAAAGATACCACCATGGCTCAGCTGGGCCGCGCACGTCAGGTGAAGGTGGACAAAGAGAACACCATCATTGTCGGCGGCGCCGGCAATTCCGATGAGATCAAGGGCCGTGTTTCCCAGATCCGCTCTCAGATCGAAACCACCACTTCCGATTTCGACCGTGAAAAGCTGCAGGAGCGCCTGGCAAAGCTGTCCGGCGGTGTCGCCGTGATCAAAGTCGGTGCTGCGACCGAGATCGAAATGAAGGAAAAGAAGCTCCGCATCGAAGATGCTCTGGCTGCGACCAAGGCCGCTGTAGAAGAGGGCATCGTCGCCGGCGGCGGCGTTGCGCTGGTCAATGCGATCCCGGCTGTTGATGAACTGCTTGCTTCTACCGAAGGCGACGAGCGTACCGGTGTCAAGATCGTCAAGAAAGCGCTGGAGGAGCCGATCCGTCAGATCGCGGCGAACGCCGGTGTGGAAGGTTCCGTCATTGTTGAAAACATCAGCAAGAGCGGCAAGATCGGTTATGGTTATAATGCGCTGACCGACGAATATATGGATATGATTCCGGCCGGTATCGTTGATCCGACAAAGGTGACCCGTTCTGCTCTGCAGAATGCCGCTTCTGTTGCTGCAATGGTGCTGACCACCGAATCCCTTGTGACCGATATCAAAGAGCCTGCTCCGGCAGTTCCGGCAGCCCCGGCCGGCCCTGAAGGCATGTATTGATCCTGAAACAGATCCGTTTTTAAAAAATAATTTTCCGGCAGAAGAGCTATGGGTGGAAATAGTTCTTCTGCCGGTTTTTTCTTGTCAATCGGAAGAACTTCCTCTTCCATTTTGTAAAAAATATGTTATACTGGTAACATGAACTGTTTTTGAATCTGGTTTTCCGATCATCCGGTCAGGGAAGGGGAGGAAATATGAGAAGCAGTCAAAAAAGCGGGATCGCCGCCATTCTTTTGAGCGGTGTTATTATCTTTGCCGTTGCCGGAGATATTCATCCCTCTGCGGTGCAGGCTGTCATTTTACCGTCCGGGAGCAGCGCGGTGTCGGAAAAACCTGTTTTGCCGGAGGAGCAGCCCAGCCGGAACGCAGAGAAAAATACCAGTTCGTTCCGTCCTGTTTCTGAGCCTGATGCCTCTTCCGCTGCCGGCAGCCAGACAGCGGTCAAGTCGGAAGCAGTCGTTATGACGAAAGAAGAGATCGTGGAGGCGGCAAAAAAACCGCAGACAGAGGAAGAACGGCAGGAAGCCCGTAAGGAGGATCCGCAGAACAACCAGAAGCCGGTTCAGGATGAGATTGCGCCGTCCACGCCGATCCACACGATTCCGGATATCCCCTCTCTGCCGGAGTCTTCTGAACCGGAACCTTCTTCCGCAGAAGAGCCGGTTTCCTCGTCGGAGCTGCCGTCTTCTGCCGGAGATTCCTCCTCGTTTGCAGGATCCTCTTCGGATCAGGAGGTCTCTTCCGAAGGCTCTGACAGCTCGCAGCTCATTACATCGTCACAGGATACGTCCGCTTCTGTTCCGGATCCGTTGCCGGAATCCTCTGCCCCTGTTCCTGCTTCGTCGGCCGATCCTTCTTCCGACGATCCTGTTTCCGTGGAATCCTCTGTATCGTCCGAATCCACATCGTCAGGATCCGTACCGGATGGCTGGACGATCTCCGGAAACAAAAAATATTACGGATATCAGGGCAGCTATCTGACCGGCTGGCAGTCGATCGGCGGAAGAAAATACTATTTTGATGAGTCCGGCGCGCTGCTTTCCGAAACGATGATCGATGTTTCGGAATACCAGAAATCCATCGACTGGAACCAGGTCAGGGCGGACGGTATTGATTCCGTTATGATCCGCATCGGTTTCCGCGGATACGGCATTACCTCGCCGGAGCATCCGGATTGGGGCGGGCTGAAAAAAGACAGCCGTTTTGAAGAAAATTATCAGGGAGCAAAGGCGGCAGGGCTGAAGGTCGGAGTTTACTTTTTCACGGAGGCGATCAATGACCAGGAGGCGCAGGACGAAGCAACCTTTGTGATGGCGATCCTGGACGGCCGTCCTCTCGATCTGCCGGTCGCTTTTGATATCGAAGACAAGGGGCTTGACCCTACGCACCGCGTTGCCGGGCTGACGCAAGAAGAAAGGAATTCCATGTGCCGCGCGTTCTGTGACACGGTTCGCGCCGGCGGTTACCAGCCGATGATCTATTCCGGAGTAAATTTTGCAGTGACGTACATCAACATCGCCGAACTGCAGGATTATCCCACGTGGATCGCGCACTGGACGTCCGGAGTGACGACCTACCGGTATCCGTTCCGGATGTGGCAGTATTCTTCCACAGAAACGGTGCGGGGGATCAGCACCAGCGTGGATATGAATGTTCTGTTTCCGACCGATTTTCAGATAGAGCCGGTCTCCTGAATTTTCTTTGCCTGCGGAAGGCGGGTTGAAGCGCGCGGCTACGGCGCTGTCCGGCGATCCTGACGGGTGCGGAAATCAGTCTGCTTATTATTTTGCTGATACGAACAAAAGAATACCGCAGCGGCGGCATTTTGATGTGCTCCCGGCTGCGGTATTTTTTTTGCTTTCCGACCGGACCGAAGAGGATCTGCTGCGCCCGGTCAGCGATGTGGGGAAAGATTATCGTTCCGCCAGTTTTTTGCCTGCAAACCAGACTGCGGCCATGGCGGCTGCCGCTGTCAGCAGCAGTATGCAGAGGATTCCCGGCACATTACCGGTGAGCGGCAGTTCGCCGCCGGAGGATGGGCTGCCCGGCGCAGGCGCTTCCCCGGAAGAGGAACGGCCCGGTGCAGATTCTTCGCCGGAAGAGGTGCTGCCGCCGGATTCTGCGCCGGAGGCAGGTTCCTGCTCAAAGATTGCGCGGACGAGAACGTCGCAGCCCGGCATCACAAAGGAATCCCCGTCAACCGTCAGTTCCTGTCCGCCTGCGGAAGCTTCCCAGCGGACAAAGCGGAAGCCCGGTGCGGCGGCTGCGAAGAGGGAGACAGTTTCGCCTTCTGCGGCTTCGGATGCGCTCGCGCGGATCTCGCCGCGGTTTTCTTCCACGGCGGAAAGCTCGATGGCGTACCGGTCAACAGCTTTTTCCGATACGTTCATCGTGACAACGATCGGCTCCGAGGCGCTGTGGGACTGGAATTCGTGATCCTCCTGCTGCCAGATGTACACGGTGTATTTCTGCTGCTGCAAAGAGTAATCGGCGCTGGTGGAGGACATGTTCTTCCAGAGATTTGTGGTAGGAACCGAAATTTCCTGTTCCGCGCCCGCTGCAGGCAGAACACCGTACCCACACAGCCAGTTGTCGCGATCCACAATTTTATAAACGATCGTTTTATTGCTCAGGTTACTGACGGTCGTGGCAACGTTCAGTTTCAGCTGTTCGCCCGGCTGAACCGTAAAGTCCGTTTTGTCGTTGTCTTTCAGCGAAAGATTCAGTGCGGCGTCCTTCAGCGTCAGCTTGTAGCAATACGCTTCATAACGGTCGGCTATGGCCTGCGTGGTCATAGGATTTCCGTATGTTTCCGGAACGATTTTGGAAGCGAAGACGATCTGTTCCGGATCGAGCTTGAACAGGGGGGAGATCGCCATCGTTGCAGAGCGGATATTGGCGCCGTTGTCAAGATCGGGATGTGCATTGCCGTAAGCGACGAAACGCACCCCGTTGCTTCTTCCGGCCGGATTCATCAGATAGTGATTGACGTTTCCGCTGCTGCCGCGGTAAGAAGCGCCCGGCGTAAACCAGAGGTCTGCCCATGCGGTGTAGCTGGATCCGCTGATCAGCGCGCTGCGGTCGCCGAGTGAAGACCACAGCACCGCGTTGCCGACGATGCCGTTCATGGAGGCGTTGTCAGACGTGTTTACAACGCCGTTGTGTCCTTTCAAATACATTTTTGCGGTTCCGGCATCCAGAAGCTGCCCGTCATTCTGATAGATTCGGACATCCGTTTCGCCGATGCCGTCCGCCTCTGCGGAGGTAAAATGCGATGGGGCAAGGAAATCTCCGTCTGCCGTGGAATTCAGATAAGAGCGCAGCGCGGAATTCTGCCAGACATTTGTGTTCTGGTCAAAAATATGAAAATCCAGAACATAAGGACTGGAAAGTACCAGGTGGTCTGCGGGAGCGGCATCGTTCAGGCCTTCCAGCCCCTGCACGTTCCAGACGATGGGCTTTGCCTCTGCCTCTTTTTCGGTCGGACTGACGGGATGATTGATCTGCCCGTAATAAATTCCGGACGAAATATCCGCCAGCATACGGTATCCCGTACCCTCCACATCAACGCGGTTATTGGCGTTCAGCGCGCCGTCCAGAGAGTAGGCACGGACATAATCCACATATACCCGGTCGATCACGCCGTAGGTGTCGTTCAGCCACTGCACCTTTTCCATATCGACCTTTGAACCGCCGCCGAATTCGGTTGTAATGCAGAGATAAAGCGGATTCCGGCAGATCTCCATGATCCTGGCCTCTGCTTCCGCTGCGGATTTCAGGCTGACCGTCCGTTTGCCGTCGATGTAAATAACGTAGTCGTCGCGGTTCCATTCGCAGGCGATCGTGTGATAGGAATCGTAAAATTCCGGAGCGTTGGAAACAGCAGCGACGCTCTGCCCGCTGAAGTGACAGGTGCTGTGAACCTTTGGATACAGATTCGGAAACGCCTCAAAAATATCGAGTTCGCAGCCGAGCAGTCCGTTTTCATCCCGGTTTGAAACGTAATCCACGCTGTCGTTCAGCAGCCAGAAAGCGGCCCAGTAGCCCTGGGTAAAGGGGATCTTCATGCTGATCTCATAATAACCATAGGTCTGGGAGAAGCGGCCCTTGGTCTGCAGTCCTGCGCCTCCGAGATAATAATCCGTCGGCAGATTTCTGGATGCCAGCTGTTCTGCTTTTTTTGCGTCAACGTCTTTTGATACATACTGAGTCAATACCAGCTTGCCGTTTTCCACGCTGACGGCGTCATCCTGATAGAATCCTTCCTTGGTTTGCCATTCGGGCATAAACTCCCATTTGGAGGGATCCAGTGCAGTGCCGTCAAAACCGTCAAAAAATTTGAGCGAGTAAGTATTTTCGCCGATCTGGATCGACTTTGGCGGGGTATAATCGGTTGTTTCGGTTTTTCCGATGTAATCCGGCGTTCCGGGAACGACAAACAAAGGCTCAACCGTTAATTCGCATCCGGCAGAGACGCCGCCGCTGCCTGTTACGGTCAGCCGGGTAGAACCGCCCTGAAGAGCCTGAATCACGCCGTCAGAAGAAATTGTGGCCACGGTCTGGTCGGCGGAGCCGTATGTGAGGGCAGGGTTGGCCAAAAACGGCTCAATGCGGACCGAAAGCTTCTGCGAAGAGCCTTCTTTCAAAATCAGTGTATCGCTGTCAAGCGTCAGCCTGCTGGGATTCGGAGCCGTTTGCCCGGCATTCACAGCTTCGTCAACGGCGATGTGATTGCTGTTCGTTGTGACAAGCCCCAGATATTTTGTTGTCACCGAAGGAGCTGCGTTGCTCCAGTTCTTTTCCGCGGCTGCTGCGGCGCGGTCGATCGCCCAGTAGTTCCAGGCGCCTTCCGTATTGTAGGCAAAAACCTCAAGCCCGATCCTGTTGTCTGCGGCAGAAAGTTCGGCGGCAGATTTCGTGGCCGCACGAACGGCGATCTCATACAGAAAACCCGACGGCGTAGGCGTTACGACGGCATAATTCTCTGTAACTTTCGGATCTCCGGAACCAAAGTTTCCTTCCCCGATCACGCCTGCGGCGTTGATGCGGATATGACGGTATGCGTCAGGATTCTGCGCAATCTGCGCAGGCCCGAACACCGTATCGAGATCCTCGTTCAGAAAGATCTCCACACAGTCCTGATTCCAGAAGTTGCTTGCGGTCGTTTCCTCGGCAGAATAGGCCTTCACGGCGCTGCGGTTCGACGTGGTGACATCGACCAGAAAATAGTAAACGTTTTCAATCCGGACCATCTTAAAGCGGGATGATATTTTGGCTGTGTCGCTGGAATAAGGCATGGTTTCCCATGCTATGGCATCCCAAACGCTGGAATCGACCCGTGCCGTCTGCAGATCAACGCCGTTTGGATCAGCGTCGCTGCCGGAAAGCGTTTTGATGCCTTTGTCCGATACGGTGATCCGGTTGGCGTTAACGGTGACGATTCCAAATTTTGATGTCGTGACAGAGGGAGCAGCATTTCCCCAGTTGTTTGCTGCCGCCTCGGCGGCGCGGTCGATCGCCCAGTAGTCCCATGCGCCCCCGTTTGCCGTGTTGTAAGCAAACACCTCAACGCCGATCCTGCGGTCGGTTTCCGCGGCCTGTGCGGAATTGCAGAGGCGGGAGGTCAGCCTGACCTGATACAGGAATCCGTTGGCAGTTTTCGTGACCTTAGCGGCGTTTTCCGTAACCGCAAGGATCCCCGAACCGAAATTTCCTTCGCTGATCACGCCGTTGGCATTCACGCGGATATGCCGGTAGGCTTCGGCGCCCTGGCCGATTTCCACGGAACCGTATACGGTGTCAGGATCTTCGTTCAGAAAGATCTCCACACAATCCTGATTCCAGAAATTGCTTGCAGTCGTTTCTTCCGTACTGTATGCCAGAATGTTGTCGGAGTTGGAAGTGGAAACATCGATCAAAAAATAGTAATTGTTTCCGCTGCGCACAAACTTGAATTGTCCCGAGACGGCGTCGCTGTTGCTGGAATGTGTCATTGCAGTCCAGCCGATCTGATCCCAGACTTCATCCGGAACAAAGCCGCTGCTGTCCAGCCCGGCAGAGGAAACGAAATTTCCCGAATAAGCGGGCGGTTCACCGGCAAATACAAAAACGGGAGACGCTGAGGTCAGCAGCAGCGCTGCAGTCAATAAAAAGCTGAGAAGACATGATCCGATCTTTTTCATCCTTTGATCCTTCCTTTCTGATTGTGTGGCGTTCCAACACGTTTATGACGGGCTGCGGTCCGAAATAGCTGTCACCTCCCATTTTCAGAATCCGAATGGTATGTGGGAAAGATGTTGCCGGAATGAAGGGTAAAATGAATAGATAATATAATCTGCGAATAAATAATTTGTATAAAAGATCACATTTCAATTGTAAATATTTTATGATCAGAAAACAACGAACAGAATTTTTTGCGGCGAACAAATTTCAATGGAAAAAAATGTGCGGTTTGATACAGCTCGTAAATCATCCTTCCTGAAGCCGTTCTGCAAAAGAAGACGGGAGAGCGGCTGCCCGTGATCAGCAATATTTGCGGAAGAATCTTGTGCGGTGAAATGAGAAAACCGGCATGTTATACTGAATTTAAAAGTTCGACAAAAGAAGACTGGAACAATATGGTAAACTAAACAGGGCGGCTGAAAAATTTAATCTTTTTTGTCCGAAAGGAATTTCCGGGGAAATAGTTTGCGGGCAGTCCGGCCGTACTTACCGGGATCGGTCTTCTTGTTTGTCCCGAAGAGAAAGAAGGGGATCAGAATGAAATGGAACATCATTCAGACGGATGCTCATCCGACCGTCCGGTTTGCTGCGGACGAACTGGCGCGCTACTTATCTCAGATGGAACCTTCGGCGATGATCGACCGCCAGATTCAGGAGCAGGCCTCTGCGGTTCCGGGGCTGAGGATCGGTGCGGCACCGCAGAGTTTTTCCTTTCTGGATAATGCTGCGCTGGACGATGCAATCCGCATCTCTGTCAGCCGCTCCGGCGAAGGGTACAT
Source organism: Bacillota bacterium (assembly GCA_029008595.1). Taxonomy (GTDB): domain Bacteria; phylum Bacillota; class Clostridia; order Oscillospirales; family Acutalibacteraceae; genus CAKXIK01. The sequence continues at coordinate 27,554 of JAQXJH010000003.1, read as the reverse complement.
AGAGGGGAGCAATCCCCGCGCGGTACTGATCGCAGTTTACCGTTTTTTAAAGGAACTGGGATGCCGTTTTCTGCGCCCCGGCAGGGATGGGGAACTGGTGCCGCCTTTTTCGGAAACAAAGCTGCCGGTGGAGCTGGAGGAGACCCCTTCTTACCGTCACCGGGGGATCTGCATCGAAGGGACGAATGCTTACCGGAATATTGCCGATCTGATCGAATGGATGCCGAAGGCAGGGCTGAATGCTTATTTTACGCAGTTCCGTTCCCCGTACGGTTTTTTGCGCAGATGGTATGCCCACGAAGGAAATCCGCTTTGCCGGCCGGAAGTGTTTACGCCGCAGGATGCCGCCGGAATGCAGCGCGCTTATACCGAGGAATTGAAGCGGCGTTCCCTGATGATCCATAACGTCGGGCATGGCTGGACCTGTGAACCGTTTGGGGTACATCTGGAGCAGTGGCAGCGCGGAAAGGATCAGCCGGACGAGGAATACCGCAGCAGGCTGGCTCAGCTGAACGGAAAGCGGCAGCTGTTTGGCTGGACTCCGGAAACTGTCTGGCCCGGCGACAGCAATCTTTGCTATTCGCAGCCTGAAACGCGGTCGATCCTGACAGATGCGATCGTTGCTTATTGCAGGCAGCACCCGGAAACGGATTATCTGCATTTCTGGCTGGCGGACGGGATGGAAAACCATTGTGAATGTGCAGACTGCGCCGTTCAAAGACCGTCAGACTGGTATGTCACCATGCTCAACGAGCTGGAGGAAAAGCTTTCGGCGGAAAAACTGCCGCATAAAATTGTTTTTCTGATCTATGTGGATTTGCTTTGGGCGCCGGAACGGACAGAAATCAGGCACCCGGAACGTTTTGTTCTGATGTTTGCTCCGATCACGCGCCAGTTCCACCGTTCCTTTGGAATCTGCAGCGGTCCGGCAGAAGGCGCAGGGGTTCCGGTCGCTCCCTATGTCCGCAATCATCTGGAATATCCGGTTACGGCAGAAGCGAACGCGGCGATGCTGCGGGAGTGGCAGAAATGCTTTGACGGCGACAGCTTTGATTATGACTATCACGGCGTCGGCGCACACCATTGCGACCCCGGTGAAACAGAGATCGCGCGGATCATGTGGGAGGATATGCACGCCCTGAAGGATCTTCATCTGAACGGCATGATGAGCTGTCAGGAGCAGCGCCTGTTTTTCCCGAGCGGCCTGCTGATGCAGGTCATGGCGCAGACGCTTTGGGATCGTGACAAAAGCTTTTCAGAAATCTGCCGCGAGCATTTTCAGGCGGCATACGGTCAGAACGGTGATCAGGTCTTTGCATACCTGCAGCAGATCTCCGAACGGTTTGGAATTGCATTTGTCCGGGAAGAGGTCAGAACCGTTTCCGGGCAGAAAAAATATGCAGAATTAAAAGAAGCGAAAACGATCATTCACGGCTTTTTGCCTGTCATAGAACAGAACATTCGTCAGAACAGCGATCCATGCCGGAAAAAATCATGGGAAATGCTGATCCGTCATGCGTACCTGACCGAACAGGAAGCCGAAATCCTGCTCCTTGCGCTGGACAAAAAGGCGGAGGAAGCACAAAAAAGCGCAGAGCAGTTATGTGCCTGGCTGGATGAAGCAGAACCGGAACTGCAGACGGTGCTGGACGTTGACCGGCTGAAAGGAAGGATCCGGCGGCTGGCAAAAATCACGGAGAAGGTAGTACCGGAATGACCGATGGCCTCAGAGACACGATTTTTGAACTCCGCAAAGAAAAAATGGTGCACTGACGGCGCCAAAAGGGAAAAACAGCATCTTTGCAATATTGGAAGACAAAATCAAAAATTGTGCCTTGAAAGACGGACAATGGAATGGTACATTATTTTTGTAATCAACAGAATGATTTTGTTGAATATGTTTCATTTTGCGGCGGCATACGTCCGGAAAATGAGGAGAGGGTGTGGTTTCCGTTGGATCACAAGGTCTGTGAGAAAGAGCTGCGGCCGCATTTCGGTTCAAAAAGCGGCAAAAAGCAGAAAAGCCTGCTGCAAAAGCTGACAGGCAGCAAAGCAAAAGAGCAATACCAGTTATACCTCATTATGGCACCTGTCCTGATCCATATTTTTATTTTTTGCTATGTCCCCCTTTACGGGATCCTGATCGCTTTTCAGAATTATGCGCCCGGAGCGCCGTTTCTGGCGTTTGACGGCAGCGTGCAGTGGGTCGGCCTGAAATGGTTCCGGGAGTTCATTACGGGACGGTACTTCTGGCGGTTGATGCGCAATACAGTCGTCATGAGCCTGATGAATCTGGTGCTTGGTTTTCCGCTGCCGATTATTTTTGCGCTGCTGCTCAACGAGGTCAAATTCCCGCGGTATAAAAAGTTTGTGCAGACAGCCAGCTATCTGCCGCACTGTCTTTCGGTGGTGGTCGTGGCGGGCATGGTTCTTTCTTTTGTGGACACGCAGGGTATCATCAATAATGTGCGTGCAGCCGTCGGGATGGCTCCGATTTCGTTCAGCGTCGATCCCGATTACTTCTGGGCAATCTACACGATCACCTCCATCTGGAAAAGCTTTGGATGGAACAGCATTCTGTATCTGTCGGCGATGTCATCCATTGATATCTGCCTGTATGAGGCGGCGCGGCTGGACGGAGCAAACCGGTTCAAGCAAATGCTGTATGTCACGCTTCCCGGGATCCTGCCGACGATCTCGCTGATGCTGATTTTTGCGGTCGGCGGAATCCTCAGCTCGAATACGGAGCTGATCCTTCTGCTTTATAACCCGGCAACGTATGAAAAAGCGGACGTTATCGGAACTTATGTTTACCGCGACGGCCTTCAGGGCGGCCGGTTCAGCTTCGGGTCGGCAGTCGGTGTCTTCACAAATGTGATCAATTTTGCTCTGGTATACGGTGCAAATCTGTTTGCACGCAAGTTCGGCGGCAATTCGGTGTGGTGATCCGCAGCCGTTCTGAATCAGAAGAAGAAAGGAATGATGGCAAATGGCGGCCAATCCGGCTGTTTTGTCTGCAGAAGCACATCGCAGACACCGTTCCGGGATCCGGGAAGGTTCCCGCGTTGTGGATGCCGTTATCATACTGATCACGGCGGTGATCTGCTTTATTACGCTGTATCCGATGCTTTACGTTCTGTTTATGTCGCTTTCCTCGGTAGAGCATGTGCTGGCAATGGATGTTTATTTTTATCCCAAGGGCTTTCAGTTGAATTCCTACAGGCTGATCTGCGCTGATAACGCCATGTGGAAGGCGTACGGCAATACGCTGATCTATACGGCCTCCGCAACGGTGCTGCAGATCGTGACCTGCTGCCTGGGGGCCTATCCGCTTACGGTATCTTATTTAAAGGGAAGGAAGATCCTCACGCTCTTTATCCTGATTCCTATGTATTTCGGCGGCGGAATGATCCCGACTTACATTCTGGTATCAAAGCTTGGTCTGTACAATACCATGTGGGCCATTATCATTCCGTCTGCGGTCAGCATCTGGAATATGATCCTGGTGCGGACCTATTTTGCCGGCTTGCCGGACGCCATGCGGGAATCGGCGTTTATCGACGGAGCAAATCATTTTCAGGTTCTTTTCCGCATTTACCTTCCGCTTTCCAAGCCGATTCTTGCGGTGATCGCGATCTATGCGATCGTCGGAATGTGGAACAGCTGGTTTTCGGCACAGATCTATTTGCCGAATGCAGATCTGCATCCGCTGCAGATGTACCTGCAGCGTGTTCTGGTGCAGCAGACGGTCGATCTGCAGAAGCTCACTTTTCAGGAATACGAAGAGGCAGTGGAGAAAATGTTCAGTGCGATGCAGCTGAAATATTCTATGATTATTTTTACGACGCTGCCGATCATCTTTTCCTATCCGTTTTTCCAGAAATACTTTATTAAAGGCATTATGGTCGGCTCTCTCAAGGGCTGAACCGTGATCCATTGCCGTAAAACGAGAAAATGGCGCGCGTTTTTTCGCCTTGCGGTACACCCGAAAAAAATAAGATGGAGGATTCAGTATGAAAACAAAGAAAACGATTCGGGCCATTTCCTGGATTCTTGCCTCTCTGATCACGCTGGCTGCGGCGGCCGGATGTGCAAAGCAGCCGGCAGCCTCCAGCGAAGCGGCCAGTACCGCCAGCCAACAGCAGACCTCTTCGGCGGTGGTCGAGAAAACCCATAAGCTGCATCTGCTCGGTGCGCATAACGGGGGAGAAGTCTGGGAAAAGAGGGAAACGCTTGATGCCTGGGCGGCCTGGCAGGATATGCTGAAGCAGGCAAATATCGAACTGGAATATGAAATGGTTACCGGCGAACAGTACCCCACCGTGATCCAGACCCGTATGTCTGCCGGCAATGATCTGCCGGATATCGCAAACGTTTCTCCGCTGGATGACGCGACCCTGCTGAATTTTGCAAAACAGGGGATCATTCAGGAATTGAACGCTCTGCTGGATCAGTATTCCAACGGCAATGTCAGAAGAATGTATGAAGAAGTCTATTCGTTTGCCAACGGCCTCGTTCTTACCGAAGACGGCAAGCGCTACTGGACGACCAATCTCTATGAAAAAACGTTTGAGAAGACTCAGCTCGCCAATACCGGAATGACCATTATGGTGCGCGGCGATTGGCTGGATGCGCTGAATCTGCCGGTTCCGAAAACGCTGGAGGATCTGAAAAACGTGCTGAAAACCTTCCAGGAAAAGGATGTCAACGGTTCCGGCAAGGCGGACGAGATCTATAATCTGAACGTACAGACATTCCAGAACGGGCTGGCGCAGTGCTTCGGCCTTGGGGCGGACGTTGTTTCCATTGACCCGAACAAGAGAATAGCTGTTTCTCCGTGGTATCAGGAAGGCATCAAGGAGTATTTCGCCTATGTACAGAGCCTTGTGCAGGAAGGCATTGTCGACCCGGCGCTGATCGGTTCCAGCGAAGTTGCCAACCAGCGCACTGCAGACAATATGGTCGGCGCATTTTTCAGCTACGGATTGGACGGCTGGACCCAGAAGAAGATTGCCAATGTGGAGAATGCACACTTCCAGCCGCTGATGCCGCTGACCGGCGCAGGAGAAGGCATCACCCCGTACACTGTGATAGAACCCGGTCAGCTTTGCTGGAACCGCTATGTTGTGACCAAGGGCTGCACCGATCTGGAAGGAGCCGTTAAGCTGCTGGATCTCTTCTATTCCGATGAGTACAGAGATATGATGTGCTGGGGTATGGAAGGAAAGAGCTGGGAAATCGTTGACGGTCTGAAATCCAGAATTGCCTATGAAGGCGGAAACGACGAAAAGTTCCAGAAGGGCATCTCCAACGGGGAGTACATTTTTGGCGATTACATTCCGAACCTGCGGTATGCTTATCTGGAACAGGAACTGGCCTCTCAGGAAACGACCAAGCCGAAGGCCGTTGCTTACCAGAAGGAGATCAACTCCTATGATAACTGGTATACCAATATGACCGGAAACTACCTCGCCATTGCTACGGATGCAGAATCCGAAGAGATCGGCCAGCTCTATACCGCGATCAAGACCTATTCCAATGAGCTTTGCACAAAACTGTGCCTTGGTCAGGAATCTCTGGACAACTGGGACAGCTTCATTGCGGAATTCGATAAGATGGGGCTGAAGCGCCTGATCCAGATCTATCAGGACAGAATGGATCGCTATTTTGCTGTGAGCAAATAATAATTTGCTTGAAAAGTTCTGAAAAACACATATAATATAACAGATAGTCTGTTGCGAGACCCCGTTTTACCAACGGGGTTCTCGCTGTTTAAAAAAGGAGGAACGGTGAATGGCCGGTTGGCAAAAACACCCTGCCCTTCGGAGAGAATTCCTTTCCTATTTTTTTGTTTTTATTATCCTGAGTTCCGTTGTTCTTACGTTTTCCCTCGCAGCACTTGAGCGGCAGCAGCTTGAAAAAGTTCAGCAAAGTTACCGGGACGATGCGGAGAAAATTTCTGTGGTGACAGACTGGAAGTTTTCGGAATTAACCTCGGTTGCTGCAAGCCTGCGCAATACGCTTTGGGTGAATAAACTGATCGCACATACCGATACATTCGACGGGGAATTCGATGTTCTTTCCCGAATTGAATATTCCCGTGCGCTGCTGCAGACAGCGGCGTCAAATTCCGTGCTGACAGACATTGCCGTTCTGGTCCCCGCGAAAGACCTTGTGGTCACACCGGCAGGGTGGTTCACCTTTTCTGATTATTCCACCTATCTGCAGCAGACATTCCGTATTGAATATCAGACAAGCCGGACCTTATATCAAATGCTCCAACATCAGAATTATATTGGTGATTTCACTGATTTTGAGTATAATACGAGCGATCATCCGCAGTTTCTGATGCTGCAGAGTCTGACGCAGACCTCTGTCCCGCAGGGAACGATTCTGCTGATGATCGACCGGAGCAAGCTGGTAGATCAGGCGATGATCTATTCCGGAAAAAGCATTTCGTCGCTTGCGCTGCAGAATCGTGAGCTGTTGCTGCTGGCAGGATCCTGTGACGATGCCTCCCCAAATTCCTATGAGATCCGGCGCGGTTCGCAGCTGTTCAATTTAACCTATGTGTTTACATATCCAAATCCAAAAAGCCAGATCCCGTATCTTCTGGCGGTCAACCGGATTCTGATCCTGATCCCGCTGCTTTTGCTGGCGTCCGCCGGTTTGTCTTATTTTCTGGCAAGGATTTCCTGCCGGCCGCTGAAAAAAATAACAAACCTGATCCGCGACCTGAATACGCATGAAGCGGCCGGTCAGGAAAATGAAGATTATGAGCTGATTGAATCGACGGTTTATTTGCTTTACGGAAAAACGCAGACCCTGCAGCAGCAGCTCGATCTTTATTATCGCGCGGCCAAAAATGATTTTCTTGTCAAACTGCTGAAAGGCTGCTTCGGCGATGATATTTCCTCCGCTATTGAGATGTACCGCCTGCCGTTCGGAGAAAGTGACCTTTATGCGGTGCTGATGATCAACCTGCCGCCGCAGGGATCTATTGCACAGCAGGAACGGGAACGGCTTGAGCTGACGCTCGCCGTGCAGAAGCTGCTGGAGCAGCGCGGTCTTGTTTCTCAAGTGCCGGAAACCGTCAATGATGATCTGGTTGTGATCCTTGCGTTTCAGGCTCATCCTCCGACCCGGGAACAATTGCTTGTGCTTGCGGAAGAGCTGCGGGAAGAGCTGTTTCAGACGTGTCAGCTTTCCGCGGAGATTTATTGCGGCGATATTTATCAGGGATTTCTGGGGATCAGCAAATCGTATCAGGAACTGGCCTATGTGCTGCGCCGCAACGATATGGTCACAATGTTTGGCTCCCATCTGCTGCGGGAAGGCGCCCGCTATTACTATCCGACGGATTGGCAGATCCAGCTGATCAAGCAACTGAAGGCAGGAAATCTGGCGACGGTCACGCAGATTCTGAACGAGATCCGGCAGGAAAACGACCAGAGAACCCTTTACCGGAACCAGAGGATCCGGCTGTTGACGCTGCTGGCGGAAAACATTCAGCGTGCCGCTGATGAAGTCAATATTCCTCTCGATTTCAAACCGTTTTATCGCGTGCTGCAGGAGCTGCAGGACAGCGGAGAAGGGCAGGAGAAGCTCTGGAATATTCTGCAGCAGCAGACTGCCTGCCTTTGCGGAGAAGTCAATCGTGCCCGTCAGGACGGTGTGATCTGTACGGACGATCCGATCATCCGGTATGTCAACGAAAATTTTGCCTGTATGGATATGTCCCTCAAGGAAGTCGGCAGCCGGTTCAATATGTCGGTTTCCAGCGTGTCCAAAGCGTTTAAGGAACACAGCAATATCAATTTTTATGATTATGTCACCGGTCTGCGGATGGAAAAGGCGAAAGAGCTGCTGCGCGGGAAGCAGATGGATATTTCCGAGGTCGCGCGTGCGGTCGGATACGAAAATGATTATTCGTTCCGGCGTGCCTTTCAGCGTTATGAAAAAGTCAGGCCGAGCGACTATGCGCGGCGCGAAGAAGAAACGCATGTTGCGCGCCCTTCGGAACCGGCAGATGCGCTCAGACAAAAATAAACGGCGCTGCTTTGTCTGCGCGCCGTTTATCCTGAAATATTCTTTTGTGCCGGGTTATTTTACAAACCGGAGCGTATCCTTCTGAATGGCGGCCACATGCTTTTCTGCAATGAATTCGCCGTTGCGGTATCCGTCGTCAAATTCTCCGTTTTCCCGTTCCAGCCCGGGAATTCTGCGGATCCGCTGACCGATGTTAACGCCGTTTGCAATCAGCTCTTTCTGCAGTTCGATCCGGTCAACCTGACGCGGCGTGATCCCCTTTTTCAGACAGATAGACATTGCGGTGCCCGCCGCTTCTCCCATCGTGAAGCAGCCCATGACCAGACGGGCGCCGGACTGCGCGTAAATATCGGCGGAAAGATTCCGTCCGGCCATCATCAGGTTCTCTACCCGGACCGGCACCAGACACCGGTAGGGAATATCGTAATATCCGGCGGCGTCAAATTCCGCGTGTTCTACGCTCTGCCCCTTGATATTTACCACCGGCGCATTGTGCGGAGGACGGGTCGTTGTTCCGAAACCGCCCGCGTTGCAGATGACATATCGCGTTTCTCCGTCTATTTCGATCGGCGCCCACTTTACGTTGCCGGGTTCTTCAAAATTGTGGATGTCGTAACCGTGATTGCTCAGACAGATTACATCGTCGTGCTTGGCGAGCGAAGCAAGATCGAATGCGGTCAGAACGTATTCGCCCAGAACGCGGCGGCTTTCGCGAACGCCCAGCAGCGGCGCGGTCACCGTCAGGAATGAATGTTCAAAGCCCGGAATGTTTTCCCGGATGTATCCGGCAAGCATATTTGCCTGCTCGCGCCCTTCCAGATACATGCGGGTGAGATCGCGGTTTTCTGCCGGATAGCAGCGCCGGGAATGTACAAAACAGATGCTGACTTCGTCCATGCCGCAATGTTCGGGGCGTCCGGGAACGTGTGTGATCCAATTCAGGTGATTATCCGGTTCATAAGGCAGTTTTCCGCTGGCCAGATCGCTCTGGATCCGGTCTACCCAGCGCGGATCGTTCTTTTTCAGGTCGGAAGCTGCATAGGCATCCCAGTCAACGCCGCCCAGAATGAATTCCAGCGAGCATGCCTGACTCATCCCGTCTCCGGGGCGTCCGCAGAGCAGCTCAGCTCCGGCATAATAGGCGGCGTCGGAATCCCCGGAGCAGTCGATCACGCCTTTGCTCCAGACGATCTGGCGTCCCTGCTTGGTCTGGATCACGACGCCGCGGATCGTGTCGCCCTCCATCAGGGAGTCTACGACCTGCGTTACCAGAAGCACCTCGCAGCCGTATTTTTTTACCATTCGGTCAAGTACCAGCTTGTGCTTTTCCACATCGCTGTTGCGGTGCCACAATCCGTCGTTTGTTTCCAGCTCGCGGAACATTTCAACGCCGAGACCGGAAACAAAGTCCAGAGGAATGTTGACCAGTCCCATGGTGGCCAGCCCGCCCAGTGCAGACAGCGCTTCAATCAGCAGAACACGGTACCCGCGCTTTCCGCAGGCCATCGCGGCAGCAACACCGGCCATTCCTCCGCCGACGACTGTTACATCATAGGAACCGTATTCGGGCAATTCCTCCGCCGGATGAACCAGTTTTCCATTTTCGCACAGAATCATTCTCAATCACCCTTCTTTTCCGTATCGTTTTGTGTTTGATGAATCTCACAGATTGCTTCCGATGCACAGTTTGTCATGCATTGACCGCAGCCCAGACAACTATCCGGATCGATTTTTGCACCCCCGGTTCCCATGGAAATGGCGCCCGCCGGGCAAATGACCAGACAGGTTCCGCACCAGGTGCATCCGCCGGACACTTCAAACTTGCGCATATCCGCACCTCCCGTTCCTGAATTTCAAGGCTTTTGATTACTTCCAGTGTATCAGACGGCAGGAGGAAAATCCATGAACGCTGTTGTCGTGAAATAGCATTGTTTTGACTGTATATGATTTGATTTCCGCAGAAAGGGACGCTGTACAAATGAACGGTGAAACAGATATTTTCAATCTGATCCATGCATTGGAGGACGTTTCCGGGACCGGTGTCTGTCTGTACGATTCCAAGCATTTTTTTTCGTACTATTACGGTGCAATTTCAAAGAACAACACAGGCCATTACTGCCCGTTCTGCCGCGCGGTGCGCGATCTTCCCGGCGGCAGGGAAGCCTGCATCCGCTGCGATGTGGAACAGGTGTGGAATCTGGCGCAGCGGTATCGCACGCCCTTTTTTAACGTCTGTCATGCGGGTCTCTGCGAAAACATTGTTCCGCTCCGGCAGGGGGAAACGCTTTTAGGCGTTCTGTTTCTCGGGCAGTGCGTCGTCGAGCCGGAGGTGACCTTTGAATCCGTCTACAGCAGGATCGAACCGCTGCATGCCGGGCGGGAACGGTTCCGCGTGCTGTTTGAGCAGCTTCCGCATACACAGCGCCATATGCTGACCTCGGCGGGTGTACTGGCGCAGTTTTCGCTGGAAAAGCTGCTCAGCGGACAGACTGCGTTTTTGCCGGAGGAGCAGCCGGACGTGGTCAGGATGGCGCAGGGCTATATTGAATCCAATTATCAGAACGAGCTTTCGCTGCGGAAAATCAGCGGAGTGCTTCACGTCAGCCCGGCTTATCTGTCGCGGAGATTCCGCAGCCTGACCGGTTCCACGCTGACGGATTACATTATTGAAACGCGTATCCGACAGGCCCAAAAGCTGCTGATCCATTCGGAAATCCCGATTCAGCATATCTCGATGAATGTCGGATTTGAAAATGCCAATTATTTTTCCAGAGTGTTTAAGCGGCAGACCGGGCAAAGCCCGGGGGCATTTCGCCGTGCGTCTGCGGAATGAAGCACGCGGAAGATGACCGGAGATCTGAATGATTGCCGGCTTGAAAGTAAAAGAAAGAATACAAAAAAGGCGGGCCCCCAAACAGGAGCCCGCCCCTTCCTTTACGGAAGGATGCTCAGACACTCAGCAGCCGCAGCCGCAGTCATTGCCGCATCCGTTGTTGCATCCGCATCCGTTGTTGCCGCATTCGCCGAAACCGTTGCCGCAGCAGCAGAACAGAACCAGCAGAATGATGATCCAGATGCAGCAGTTGCCACCGAAAAGACCGTTGTTACACATAAGCGAATCCTCCTTGATTTAGAGTTCACCATAGTATACGGAGGACTGGCAGAAGTGGTTACAACATTTTCAGGTTCTTTCCGTCAGCCGGGACACATCGGCAAATTTTCCGACGATAATCACATGATCGCCTTTTTCAAAAACATAATCGCCGCCGGGGAGCGATTTGATCGCCGCGCCGTTTTTGATCGCCAGAATATTAACGTTATATTTGCGCCGGATGTTCAGCGAAGCGATGCTTTGGCCGGACCAGCTGCGCATGATCGGAATCTCATAAATGGCGACCTCCGGCGTCAGCTCAATGTAATCGAAGATGTTTTTCGCGTTGTGGCGGATCGCCAGCTTTTCCGCCATATCACGTTCCGGATACACCACTTCGTCGGCGCCGCTCTGCCGGAGAAACTTTGCCTGAATATCGCGGCTTGCCTTTGAAACAACGTATTTGGCGCCAAGCTCTTTCAGCAGAGAGGTGATTTCCAGCGAAGACTGAAAATTTTCGCCGATCGCAACAAAGCAGAGGTCAAAATTATTCACGCCGAGCGAACGCAGAACGGCTTCGTTTGTGCAGTCGCCGATATAAGCGTCCGTAAACTGCGGCGCAAGCTCTTCTATGATCGCCTCGTCCTGGTCAACGATCATCACAGCATTTTTCAGCTGCTGCATTTTCATGGCAAGGGTTCTTCCAAAACGCCCCATGCCGATCACAAGTACTGATTTCATTATTATCGATTCCTTTCCAAACCTATCGTTAACCGATCAGGATCCGCTCCTTCGGCCGTTTCAGCGGTGCATTGACATGAGGCTTTCCTTCCCAGAAGACAAGAATCAGGGTCAGGCCGCCCACGCGGCCGCCGAACATCAGGATCATCAGCAGGATTTTGGAAGCGTTTCCGAGCAGCGGGGTGATCCCCTTGGTCAGGCCGACCGTACCGGCGGCAGAGCAGACCTCGAACAGCGCTTCGGTCAGCGTAATCGGTTCCAATGCGGTCAACAGAACCGTTCCGGCGATCACGGCGATCAGATAAATCGTCACGATCGCGCTGGCCTGCTGCATCAGATCTCCCGTCAGCCTGCGCTTGAAGATCGTGCAGCCGTTTTGCTGGCGCGCCGAGGCAGCAGTGCACAAAAACATGACGGCAAGCGTTGTGGTCTTGATGCCGCCGGCCGTGGAACCGGGGCTGCCGCCGATAAACATCAGAAAGATCGTGGTCAGGTCGCCGCCCGGCGAAAGCGCTGCAAGATCAACGGTATTGAAGCCTGCCGTGCGGGGAGTAACGGCCTGAAACCATGACGCCAACAGCCGGTCGCCCAACGAAAGGCCTGCCATGCTGTGGTCGGCCTCCAGAAAGAAGAAGGATACAAAGCTGAACAGCAGCAGCAGCCCCGTTGCGGAAAGAACGATCTTGGTGTGCAGCTGTAAGTGGTGGCGGTGACGGATCTGCGTGATCAGATCCTCCCACACCAGAAATCCCAATCCGCCGATGATGACCAGAGCGGTGATCGTCAGGTTGACGAGAGGATCGTCCCGGAAGAACGTCAGGGAAGAAAACTGCTCCCGGTATCCCATCAGATCAAATCCGGCGTTGCAGAAGGCGGAAACGGAATGAAAAACGGAGTACCACAGCCCGCGCGCAAACCCCATATCGGGACAAAACCGAATCGCCAGCAGCGCCGCGCCGATCCCTTCAAAAAACAGGGTGCCGAGCGCGATCCGCTTGATCAGCCGGATGATCCCGCCCACGCGCATCGTTCCGACCGACTGCATCAGCAGGCGGCGTTCATGCAGACTGATCTTGCGTTTCATAAAGACGGAAAACAGCGAGATGATCGTCATAAAGCCCAGCCCGCCGGTCTGGATCAGAACCAGAATCACGGCCTGCCCGAACGGCGTCCAGTGCGTCCAGGTGTCATAGACGACCAGACCCGTTACACAGGTGGCAGAGGTTGCGGTGAACAGAGAGTTGATAAACGGAGTGGACTCACCGGAGCGCGCGGCAGCGGGGAGCGTCAGCAATACCGCGCCGAAAAAAAGAATCCCCAAAAAGCCCAGTGTAATGATTTGTGTATTGGAAAGCGAAAAGCGAGACTTGACCGTCGTTTCCGCCCCCTTTCCCTGTTATTGTTTTGAAAATATCTGAAAGTAACTTATATTATAATCATTTCCTTCTTTTTTTCAAGTCAAATGCAATTTTTCCCGTATCCGATCCGGAAGGATCGTTCCGGAAGACTTGACGCAGAAAAAAACGTACGGTATAATTAAAGTCAAAGATGGTCAAAGTCAAAGTTCTGCTTTTTTCGGGCAGATCGATTGGAAGGGACGTTTGAAAATGTGTATCAGTGAGCTGCTGACACAATACATCATCAAAGAGCTGGAGGCCAGCCATGGTACTGCCGAGATCCAGCGCAACGAGCTGGCGGAATCGTTCGGCTGTGTGCCGAGCCAGATCAATTATGTGCTGACCTCCCGCTTTACGCCGGAACGGGGCTATATCGTCGAAAGCCGGCGCGGCGGAGGGGGATGCATCCGGATCACCCGGATTCAAATGGATCGGACACCGGCGCTGATGCATGCGGTTCATTCGATCGGCGAGGAGATCGATCTGCGCAGCGCGCGGGCGATCATCTGCAATCTGGCGGCGCCCGGTTATCTCAGCGAGGAAGCGTCCGGGCTGATGCTTTCCGTTCTTTCGGAACGGTCGCTGCTGAAATGTGCGCCTGCTGACCGTGCCGGGATCCGCGCGGAGCTGATGAAGAACATGCTGGTCACGCTGCTGCGTTCGGAATAACATGCCGGATCGAAAGGTGGTTTTATCAATGATTTGTCAATCCTGCGGAAAAAAGAATGCGATAACGCATATCAAACAGATTGTAAACGGAGAAATCCAGGAATACTATCTTTGCGCCGACTGTGCTGCAAAGCTGGGATATGGAGGACTGTTCAGCAGCTTTTCGTTGAATTTCGGCGATCTGATCGGCAGCGTGCTGGGCGAGGGGAACCGCCGGGCGCCGGCAGTGGCGGAAACGCGCTGTCCTTGCTGCGGCTGCACCTTTGCCGATCTGGTGCGCAGCGGCCGGGTGGGGTGTGCGCAGTGTTACGAGGTGTTCCGTGAACGGCTGCTTCCCTCGATCCAGCGGATCCACGGAAACACGCATCACGTCGGTCATGTTCCGGCTTCTGCCAGCAGAAAAGCGCAGCACAGCGCCCGGTTGGAGGAAGCGCGCAAAAAGCTGGCGCAGGCGATCGAAGAGGAAAATTTTGAAGAAGCAGTGACCCTTCGGGACGAGATCCGCGCCATGGAGGAGAACGAACAGGAGGACGGTCATGATGAGATACAATCCTGAAGAAGACGCCTTTTCCGATATTATTCTGAGCACGCGTATCAGGCTGGCAAGAAATCTGCGCGGGATCCCGTTTCCCGCCGTAATGAACGATGCGATGCGCTGCGCGGCAGCAAAGCAGATCTGTGCGGTTCTGGAAGGGCAAACGCCGGCCGGAGTGCTGCACGCCGTGGAGATCTCTTCGCTGAGCAGAATACAGGCGGTTGCACTGGTGGAGCAGCATCTGATCAGTCCCGAATTTACCGATCCGCTGCCGGGGCGCGTTCTGATCCGCAGCGAAGACGATTCGTTTTCCGCCATGCTGAACGAAGAAGACCATCTGCGGCTGCAGGTGCTGCTGCCCGGCTTCTGTCTGCAGGAGGCATACGACCGGGCCGAAGAGATGGATCAATTTCTGGAAAACAGGCTGCCGTTTGCGTTTGACGACGAATTCGGCTACCTGACGCAATGCCCGACCAATCTGGGAACCGGGATGCGCGCTTCGCTGATGATGCATCTGCCCGCGATGCAGGAAAACGGCATGATGCAGCGGATCGCAGCAAATCTTTCCAAACTGGGGCTGACGCTCCGCGGCATTTACGGCGAAGGCAGCGAACCGAAGGGCGCGATTTATCAGCTCTCCAATCAGGTGACGCTGGGCCTTTCGGAGCATTCGGCTATCGATAACCTGAACAACATTGCGCGCCAGCTCATCGCGCAGGAACGCGCCGCCAGAGCCTCGCTGATGAAGAGCGAGAAGGTGCAGGACGTGGTGCTGCGTTCGCTGGGGCTGCTGAAGAACGCGCGGCTGCTTTCCAATGACGAATTTATGGTTTTGCTTTCTCAGGTGCGCGTAGGGGTGGCGGAACAGTGGATCGCCGGTGTGTCGCAGCAGGAACTGAACCGGCTGATGCAGCAGGTTCAGCCGGCTTCGATCTCCATCGGAGAAGGAAAAGCGCTGGAACCTGCGCAGCGCGACCGGCTCCGTGCGGCAAAGGTCCGTGCGGCGCTTCATAAAGCGGAGGAATGCGAGCCTGCCGCGGAGGAATAAGGAGTTGACACAGGATGTATCAATTTGATAAATTTACGGAAAAGGCGAACCGCGCCGTAAATCTTGCCATAGAAATTGCGCAGGAGCTGGGACATACGTATATCGGCAGCGAACACCTGCTTTATGGCCTGGCGGCAGAAGAAAGCGGAGTGGCGGCGTCGGTGCTGCAGAAATACGGCGTTACACCGGATGCGCTGCGCAGCCGGATCGTTCAGTCTCAGGGGCAGGGCAGCCGAACGGCGCTCTCCATTGAGGATTTTACGCCGCGCAGCAAGCGTGTGCTTCAGCTCGCCGTGCTGCACAGCGCCCAGCTGCGCCACCCTTATGTGGGAACGGAACACCTTTTGCTGGCGCTGCTGGACGACGGCCAGAGCTATGCCGTGCGGTATCTGGAATCCTTCAATGCTGAAAAAGGCGCCATCGTCCGCGAGGTGCTCAACGCCGTCGGGATCGCAGCGGCGCAGAATCCGGCCGCCGAAGAGCAGCAGGTTCCCGGCACCGCGCAGCAAAAGGGAAAGGAATCCTGGCGCACGTTCGGCCGCGATCTGACCGAGGAGGCGGGCAAGGGAACCATCGATCCTGTGATCGGCCGGCAGAAGGAGATTGAGCGCGTGATCCAGATCCTCAGCCGGAGAACGAAAAATAACCCCTGCCTGATCGGCGAGCCGGGAGTCGGAAAAACGGCGATCGCAGAGGGACTGGCGCTGAAAATTGCCGCCGGAGAGGTGCCCGATCTGCTGCAGGGGAAGAAAATCGTTTCGCTCGATCTGACCGGTATGGTCGCCGGAACAAAATATCGCGGGGATTTTGAGGAACGGATCCGCAATGTGATCGAGGATGTCAAAAAGGCCGGGAATATTATTCTGTTTATCGACGAGCTGCATACGATCATCGGCGCAGGAGCGGCGGAAGGCGCAACGGATGCCGCCAATATTCTCAAGCCGTCGCTGACAAAAGGCGATCTGCAGGTGATCGGCGCGACGACCATCGAGGAATATCGGAAATATATTGAAAAGGATGCCGCGCTGGAACGCCGTTTTCAGCCGGTCACGGTCGGAGAACCGAGCGAAGAGGAAGCGGAACAGATCCTGCTCGGCCTGCGCGACCGGTACGAAGCGCACCACAAAGTCAAAATTACCGACGAATCGATCCGGGCGGCCGTCAGACTTTCCTCCCGGTATATCGCCGACCGGTTCCTGCCGGACAAAGCCATCGACCTGATCGACGAAGCGGCTTCCCGTGTGCGGCTGCGCGCCTACACAGCGCCGCCGGAGCTGCAGAAAAAAGAAAAGCGGCTCAAGGAGCTTGCGCAGGAAAAAGCCGCTGCGGTCAATGCGCAGGAATTTGAAAACGCAGCACGCCTGCGCGACGAAGAACACAGGCTGCAGCAGGAGGTCGAAGAGGCAAAACGCCGGATGGAGGCGCAGAACGGCCAGCAGTCCGGCATTGTTACGCCGGAGGATATTGCCGGGATCGTTGCAGGCTGGACAGGAATCCCTGCACAGCAGCTGACCAAAACAGAAAGTGAGCGGCTGCTGCAGCTGGAGTCTGTTCTGCACCGCCGTGTGATCGGGCAGGAGGAGGCGGTTTCCGCCGTTGCAAAAGCGATTCGACGCAGCAGGGTGGGGCTGAAGGATCCCCATCGGCCGATCGGCTCCTTTTTGTTCCTCGGCCCGACAGGCGTCGGAAAAACGGAGCTTTGCAAAGCGCTGGCCGAAGCGATGTTCGGTGACGAATCGGCCATGATCCGGCTGGATATGTCCGAATATATGGAAAAGCACACGGTCTCCCGGCTGGTTGGTTCTCCGCCCGGTTATGTCGGTTTTGAGGAAGGCGGTCAGCTGACGGAAAAGGTACGCCGCAAGCCCTATTCGGTCGTTCTGTTCGATGAGATCGAAAAAGCCCACCCCGATGTGTTCAACATGCTGCTGCAGATCCTGGAGGACGGCCGTCTGACCGATTCTCAGGGAAGAACGGTCAATTTCCGCAACACGATCCTCATCATGACGTCCAATGTCGGCGCCCGGCAGATCACAGAACGAAAGGCGGGTCTCGGTTTTCTTTCCGAAAGCGGCCTGAGCGATGCCTCAATCAGCGAAACGGTCATGGCGGAGCTGAAGAATACATTCCGGCCGGAATTTTTGAACCGTGTGGACGAGACCATCGTTTTCCACCAGCTGACAGAACCGGAGTTGCGGCAGATCGCAGAGAACATGCTGCAGGCTCTGGGCAGCCGCCTGCAGGAGCTTGGCGTACAGATCCGGTTTACGGATGCCGCGGTGGACGCCGTTGCAAAACAGGGATTTGATCCGGCATACGGTGCGCGCCCGCTGCGCAGAGCGATCCAGAACCGGATCGAGGATCCTCTTTCGGAAAAATTGTTGGACGGCTCCGTAAAAAGCGGAAAGATCTGCTGCGATTTTGAGTCGGATCACTTTACGTTCCGTGAGGAAAGCTGAATTTTTCCGTCCGGCGTCAAAAATTCCGGAATTGATTGATCAGAAAAAAACGGTGCAGCCCCGGCAAGGGACTGCACCGTTTTCTGTATCGGGCCGGAGCTGCGGCAGACGGTCAGTTTTCTTCGGCGGAAGGCAGACCACCGGAACTGCAGCGGTACTTTTTGCGGTAAGCGCGCGGCGTCAGCCCGTTTTTGGCGGTAAACCGGCGCGTAAAATAGCTCAGGTCGGAAAACCCGGTTTCAAACGAGATCTCCGTAATGGATTTCTCCGTGGTGATCAGCAGCTGCTCGGCAGCGGAAAGCCGTACAGCCGTTACATAATCGCTGAAAGAGCATCCGGCAGCTTTGGAGAAGAGCTTGGAAAAATAACTGTAGCTCACATGAAACAGCCTGGCAGCGTCGGCTGCCGTGATCGGTTGGGCGAAATTTTTCCCGATATAATCCAGAACGGGCTGCATCCGCTGCATTTGTTCCGGAGAGGAGGAGTGCCGGTCCGGCAGAGGAGAGGTTTCGTGCCAGCGGCGCAGGATCCAGAGGATCAGGCCGTAAAAGTCTGCTTTCAGGGCAATCTCATATCCGTACTGCATCCGGCTGTATTCCTCGGCAAAGTGACGGGCGAGCCGCGGAACCTCGGAATCTTCCAGCTCGGCGGCAGAAAAATGCTTCTGATAAGGGCCGCCGCGCACTAAAAACGGCAGAATACAGCGATATTCCGACTGCAGCTGCATCGAGGTGATCATCAGGTCTGGTCGGAATTTGATCACGATGTATTCGTGCGTCTCGTTCGTCAGGGTCGTGATCTGATGTACTTCATGGGAAGGGATGATCAGCAGATCGTGTGCCGCAAACGGATAGTCGCGGCTGCCGAGCAGTGCGGTCATGCTGCCGGAAAGACAATAGAGGATCTCTACCCAGTCGTGAATATGCGCGCGGCACATCGTTTCGCCGGCACGCTCGCAGCACTGGCAGTGGCAGTCAAAAAAACGCGATTGTGTCGGTACAAGCGGTTCAACAAAATACTGCATCGGTCGATTTCCCTCCGCAGGGCGCACCGGGTTAAAACCGAAGGCGCGGCTGCTAAAAAATTAAAATTATTTACGAAATAATTATAGTACTTCCAACGGAAAAAAGCTATAATTTTAATAATAATTCCGGCGTCGGAGAACACCGGCGCGTAAAAGGAGCGATTACGGATGGACAAAAAATTAAAAATCGGGATCATCGGCTGCGGCGGGATCGCAAACGGTAAGCATATGCCTTCGCTGGCCGCGATTCCGGAGGTGGAAATGACCGCTTTCTGCGATCTGGTGGAAGAGCGCGCAAGGTGTGCGGCAGAAAAATACGGAACTCCCGATGCGGCGGTGTATACGGATTATCACGATCTGCTCAGCGATCCGTCCATCGATGTCGTGCATGTTCTGACGCCGAACCGTGAGCATGCGCCCATCACGATCGACGCGCTGCATGCGGGTAAACACGTGATGTGCGAAAAGCCGATGGCAAAAACGGCTGCCGACGCCCGGGCTATGGTGGAAGCGGCAAAGCAGACCGGCAAAAAGCTGACGATCGGTTATCAGAACCGCCAGAAGCCGGAAAGCATTTTCCTGAAAAAAGTGGTGAACCGCGGCGATCTCGGAGAGATCTATTTTGCCAAAGCGCTGGCGGTCCGCCGCAGAGGAACGCCGAACTGGGGCGTATTTCTCAATGAAGAGGAACAGGGAGGCGGCCCGCTGATCGATATCGGCACGCATTCCCTTGATCTGACGCTGTATCTGATGAACAATTACAAACCGAAAATGGTCGTCGGTACAAAATACAAAAAACTGCCCAACCCCGACTGCGGCAATCCGTGGGGACCGTGGGATCCCGCGCAGCATACCGTCGAAGACAGCGCGTTCGGCTTTATTGTGATGGAAAACGGTGCAACCATTATTTTGGAATCCAGCTGGGCGCTGAATACGATCGAGCCGGTTCCGGAGGGAAGCTGCGTGCTGTGCGGAACAAAAGCAGGCGCCCAGATCAAAGGCAGCAGCCTGAGCATCAACCGGGATGAGTTCGGCAAGCTGGAGGAAATCCGTCCGGATATGTCTTCCGGAGGTGTCGCGTTCTATGACGGGATCAAGGAAACTCCCGCGATGACCGAGGCGCGGCAGTGGATCGACTCGATCCTCAACGATACCGATCCGTGCGTGCTTCCGGAACAGGCATGCGTGGTTTCCGAAATTCTCGAAGCAATTTATCAGTCCGCTCAGACAGGCGAACCGGTCTATTTTAACCGATAACAGACCGGCAGAGCCTTTCTGCGGATGAATCAGGGAGTGAGTCATATGAAAGCGGCAATGCTTGGAACATGGCATGTCCATACCGAGGGCTATGCAAAGGAATTTTCTGCAGATCCGCGCTGCCGTCTCACGGCAGTCTGGGATCCCGATGCGGCAAAAGCCGAACGCTTTGCGGAACAGTTCGGGTGTCAGGCGTATACCGACTTGGATACCCTGTTTGCGGAAGCGGATTTTGAAGCGGTCATCGTCTGTTCGGCAACGACGGAACATGTGGAGCTGATGGTTCGTGCGGCCAATGCCGGCAAACATATCTTTACCGAAAAGGTGCTGGCTACTACGGCGCAGGGCGCCATGCAGATCCGCGATGCCGTGCGCAGAAACGGCGTGCGGTTTGCGATCTCTTATCCGCACAAAACGAACCCCGGTCTGATCTTTGCCAGACGCATGATCGAAGAGGGAAAGCTCGGGACGGTAACCTATGCCCGCGTCCGCAACGCGCATAACGGCAGCCTGGCCGGATGGCTGCCCGCGCATTTTTACAGCCGGGAGCAATGCGGCGGCGGCGCCATGATGGATCTCGGCGCGCATCCGATGTATACGCTGCTCTGGCTGCTCGGCGAGCCGCAGACGGTTTCGTCGGCGTTTACTTCGGTAACGGACAAACCGGTGGAGGATAATGCGGTCTGTATTCTGACGTATGCCAATGGGGCGATCGGTGTTTCGGAAACGGCGTTTGTTTCCAACTTCAACAACTATGTGGTGGAGCTGAGCGGAACAGAAGGCGCAGTCCGGATCGCAGACGGGGAAACCATGTTTACCGATCGGGCAGCAGAAGGAAAATGGCAGCATGTGCAGCTGCCTGCCGCGCCGAAACCGCCGATCGCACAGTGGATCGACGAAGTACACGGCGGCCCTGCAGCCGCGGAATTCGGCATTGACGAAGCGGTGCAGCTTTCGCGGCTGATGGAAGCGGCCTACCGCGCCGCAGAGAAGGGCGTCTGCGCAGCTTACTGAGGTTTCGCGCCGGAGCGCGGCTGTCTCCTGCAATCATTAAAACGAAAAACGGCAGAACGGAGCTGAGTGTACCGTCCTGCCGTTTTTTTGCGTCCGTTTCTGTGTGTCTGCCGGGTGTCCGGCTTTGGGATACTCTGTGCCGCTTCTTTGCTGCTGCTTGACCTTGGCAGTGTGTTGCGGTATAATGTGGAAGAACGATCATTCCTGCGCAGCATCAGAACGCAGCCGGGCCGCGCAGGAATCTGAAAAAACGGCGGAAGGGATGTTGTGATGCAAAATCGATGGAACAGGGTTCGGGCTGTCCGGATTCTTCTGCTTTCTTTTCTTCTGCCCCCGGCGGTGCTGCTGGCGGTGTATGCGTCGTTTGGAATCGCTCCGTTCGGAGAAAAAAGCCTGCTGATCATGGATCTGTCGGATCAGTATGTTGAATTTTATGCAAATCTGCGCCATATGGGCCAAAACGGAGATATCTTCTTTTCCTGGGGCAAGGCGATGGGCGGCAATTACACCGGCGTGTTTGCGTATTATCTGAGCAGTCCGTTTTCTTTTCTGGTGCTGCTGTTTCCGCAGGAGAAGATCACAACGGCGCTGTTGGTTATGAATCTGCTCAAAATTGGCTGTGCGGGCCTTTCCTGTTCTTTGTTTCTGCGCAGGCGCTTTGAAGACTGGAACGGTTGGTATCCGGCATTTGCCATGGCCTATGCGCTGATGTCGTACAATATTGTATATTCCATGTGTCTGATGTGGCTGGACGGCGTAATCTGGCTGCCGCTGGTTCTGGCGGGTGTGGATGAGGTGCTGAGGGGCAGGAGGCCCTGGCTGCTGTTCGGTTCGCTGGCGGTGCTTTTTGTTTCCAACTACTACACCTCCTACATGGTTGTGCTGGCTGCGATCCTGTATTTTCTGCTGCGTCTGTTCGGGGAAAGGGCGGCGAATCCCCGGCTTTTTCCCCGGAAACTCGTCTGGTGCGCCGGCGCGGTAGCCGGCGCGGCGGGGATGGGCGCATGGCTGCTGGTGCCGACGCTTTGCTCACTGCTGCAGGGCAAGATCGGTGCATCGGGGAATGCCGGGGCAGCGGCATTCAATTTCGATCTTTCGCAGCTGCCGACAAAATTTCTGCCCGGCGTGTACGACAGCATCACGAATTCCGGTCTGCCGTCCGTTTTCTGCGGAGGACTGGTGCTGCTTCTGGTCTTCTGCTTTTTTGTTCACCCGGTATTTTCCGGACGGGAGCGGGCGTTTTCCGGTGCGGTTCTGGCGGTTTTTCTCATCAGCTTCTGGATCGGCCCGCTGGATACTGTCTGGCATGTGTTTCAGGTGCCGAACTGGTTTCCGTACCGCTATGCCTTTGCCTTTGGCTTTTTTGCGGTCTATCTGGCGGCGCGAGCCTTCCTTTCGCTGCGGGAGCTTCCTGTCCGACGTTACGGCGCTGCAGTCGTGCTGTGGGCGGCGTTCTGTCTGGCGGCCTATCTGCTGTGGAACAGCCGCCGCGCAGAAGCAATCCTGATCGCGCTGCTGGCCGGATGTGTTTACGGTCTGCTGCTGCTGGCTGCGAACCGGAAAAAAACAAAGCAGGCCGCAGCAGCCACGGCAGTTCTGCTGCTTTGCGGAACAGCGGAATTCTTTTATAACGGCAGCAAGCTCGTTTCCGGGCTGGACGGGCAGTTTCATTACAAAACGGAGGCCTCCTATACGGATTTTCTGGCGCAGGTACAGCCGTTGGTCGATGCGGCGAACACAGCGGCCGGCGATACATTTTTCCGTATGGAGAAGGATTTTGAACGCAGCAAAAACGATGCGCTCGGCCTTGGCTATAACGGGATCACCCACTACAGCTCGGCCTATTCCCGGTCGGTCAATTCGTTCCTGAAAAGTCTCGGCATGTCGCAGGCATATTTCTGGGATTCTTATTACGGCGCAACGCCGGTGACCGACGCGCTGTTTTCGGTGCGGTATCTGATGATGTGCGGCGAGGTGTGCAGCTGGTATTCCGCGGTTCAGAGCAGCGGAGACATTACGCTGTACGAAAATCCCGATGTGCTTTCGCTGGCGTTTGCCGCCTGCGGTGATCCGGAGGTTGTTTTGAGCGGCGATCCGTTCGCCAATCAGGAAGCGCTGCTGAAAGCGGCGATCCCTTATGACGGAAGCTGCTGGGGAGAGGTTTCCGGCCTGACGGTGAGTGCTGCCGATGTGGTGCAGACTCAGCGGGGCAGCGAAACGGTTTTTGAAAAGAACGGCAGCTCGCCGGCGGTGAGTTACACGTTTTGTACGGCAGAGGCGGGGCCGGTTTATGCGTATTTTACGGCGCCTTCTGCAAGCTCCTGCGCCGTTTCGGTCAATGGGACAGCCAGAGGAACGCATTTTACCAATGAAACACGAAAGACGATCTATCTCGGGAGCTTTGACGCAGGCGAAAAGGTCGAAGTATGTTTTGTCATGAAGGGCTCCACGCTGACAATCGGCGACATTTTCATCCGGACGCTCAGAGAGGAAAAACTGCGAGGGCAGCTGCAGCGCCTGAGCAACTGTCAGCTTTCAATAGAAAACTATTCAGCGCGCCATGTTTCCGGAACGGTGACAGCCAAGGAAGACGGTTTTCTGTTTACCTCCATTCCGTATGACAGCGGTTGGAGCGTAACAGTAGACGGTGTTCCGACAGAAACATTTTCGGTCGGTGAAACGCTGCTGGCCGTTCCGCTTTCCGAAGGCGGGCATCGGGTGGAGCTTTCCTATGCGCCGGCTGGTCTGGCCGTCGGGACGGCGATCACGCTGCTGACGCTGTTGGTGCTGCTGGTCGTTTTGCTGTTTCTTCTGCGGAAGAAACGAAAACCATGTGCTTCACAGAAAAGAATGGAGGATACAGACGATGGAACAGAAGATTCGGTTTCTGAGGCCGGTTGACGGTGACGTTTTATTTTCCTTTGCCGACGGTATCGCAGAAGGAGACGGACTGCGGACAAAAATACAGGTAGCTGCGGAGCCCGCCCGCCGGATCCTGATCAATGGCGTTCCGACCGAAGAACACGACGGGGTTTATTCTGCGGAAGTTTTTCTGGACGGCTACCGTAATGCCGTCGAGGCAAAAGACGACGAAAGCGGAACATCGCAGACAATCTATATCTATTGGTTCAAAAACGGCTATCGGACATATCGCTTCGGCGTGGACGACGTGATCCGCTGCTTTGAGAATATTTATCGCCGCCAGGATGAATATGGATCGATTTTTGACGATCCGTTCCTGCGCCTGTTCCGTGACCTGCACGACGCTTACGGAACCTATGTTCATATGCATGTCTATTACGAAAATGATGACGGCAGCTTTAATCTTTCCATGTTTCCCGAAAAGTACAAACCGGAGTTTCAGGCAAACGGAGACTGGCTGAAATTCACCTTCCATTCCCGCAAAGACAAGCCGGACAGCCCCTATAAGTTTGCTTCCTATGAACAGGTCATGCGGGAAGGCAAAGAGGTGGAACGCGAGATCCGCCGTTTTGCCGGCGCAGAGGTGCTTTCCAACGTTACCTCGCAGCATTGGGCGGATTCCAACCTGTATGCGACAAGAGCCTTCCGGAATCTCGGATTCCATTGTATCGACGGTTATTTTCTGTTCGATGCCAACGGAGATCCGTATGTTTCGTATTATCTGAACCGGGAACAGACCGCACACGCTGCCAAAAGGGATTTCTGGGTGGACAACCGGGAAGATATTATTTTTGTCAAGGACGACATTATTGTAAACGAAGTTCCGCTGGAGCAGATCGATGCCTGGATGGAGCGGATCAGCGGGGAAGAGGCGCATTGCTTTCACTATCTGCTGATCCATGAGCAGTATTTTTACGAAGACTATCCGCAGTATGAACCGGATTACCGGGAGCGGGTCTTCCGTACGGTGGAATGGTGTCATAAAAACGGATATCGTCCGGCAACGATCAGTTCCATTGCGTTTGAGCCAAGGAAGCAGGAGGAATAACGCGGCTTGGTTTGATAAAGAAAAGCGCCTGTCCGGCCATAGCGGCAAGACAGGCGCTTTTTGTAACCGATCTGCGGAGAAATCCGATCAGTTGGGGAAAATTCCGCGGATCTTTTTGGCGGTGCTCAGACGGCGCAGGGCGACCATATGCGCGCCCATACGGAAGGTGGTGTTCTTGCTTTCCTTCGCTTCGGCGACCTCGCGGAACGCGCGCAGCATGATCTTCTCCAGCATGCTGTTGGTCTGATCCTCGTCCCAGATCAGCCGCTGAATATTCTGTACCCACTCAAAATAGGAAACGACCACGCCGCCGGCGTTTGCCAGAATATCCGGCAGAACCGGGATCCCGCGCTGTTCCAGGATCTTGTCGCCTTCAAAGGTGGTCGGGCCGTTGGCGCCTTCCACGATGAGCTTCGCTTTCACATTTTTGGCGACTTCTTCGGTGATCTGTCCCTGCAGCGCGCACGGAATCAGAATATCGCAGTCACAGGTGAGCAGCTCATAGTTGCTGATTTTGGAGCAGCCCGCTGCGGAATAGCCTTCCAGCGTGTGGTGTTCGCTTTGGGCGATGTAACGGAGCATTTCGGGAATGTCCAGCCCGTCGGGGCAGTAATAGCCGCCGGAAATATCGCTTACAGCCACGATCCTGTGGCCGGTCTCGTACAGCAGCTTGGCTGCCGTTCCGCCCACATTTCCCATGCCCTGAACAGCAATGCGGAGGTCGCCGGTCAACCCGAGGTAACGAACCGCCTCCTGCGTCACGATCATGACGCCGCGGCCGGTCGCTTCGCTGCGGCCCAGAGCGCCGCCGATCTCAATCGGCTTGCCGGTAACGACGCTGGGAACGGCATAGCCGCTGAACATGCTGTAGGTATCCATGATCCAACCCATGATCTCGGCGTTGGTGTTGACATCCGGAGCAGGGATATCGCGCTCCGGCCCGATGATCGGCAGGATCATTGCCGTGTAGCGGCGGGTCAGGCTTTCCAGCTCCCGCTTGGAAAGCTTGGAAGGATCGACTTTGACAGCGCCTTTTGCTCCGCCGTAAGGAATATTCACAACAGCGCATTTGAAGCTCATCCATGCAGCCAGTGCTTTTACTTCGTCCATGTCAACTTCCGGATGAAAGCGGATTCCGCCCTTGCACGGCCCGCGGCTGCTGCTGTGCTGAACGCGGTAGCCTTCAAAGACCTTTACGGTGCCGTCGTCCATCTTTACAGGAATGGAAACTTTTAATTCGCGTTCGGGATACTTGATCGCCTCATAGTCATTTGGGGCAAGTCCGAGAAGATTTGCGGCCTGGTCGAGAACCTCCAGCATGTTTTCATATGGATTATACGAGTTGCTCATTTTTGTCAGCCTCCTGAAAATTTCTAAGCAAGTGACGTTTGTTGCGAATTCGCTTGCTTCTATCATTTATTTAAGCACTAAATAAATGGAAATGCAATAGCGAAATTTGATAATTTCTATTTTATTTATGTGCAATTTTATTTTTTGTTTCTTTTGATCTGTGAAAAAATAGGTGAAATATCTTCAATATTTCAGCCAATTTTCTGGGAAATGTATAATTTTCTTTTTTGAATGCGATATTTATTCATTGAATAAAAGAATGACAAATATTTTGAATTGTAATCCTGCCGTTTGCAAAAAAATAATAATAAAAAGTTATCGCCGTGCCAGACAAAAAAGAATAAATTTTTTAAGGGTATTTTCTTTCGATAATTCACTTTTAAAGGATTTATATTCCTTTTTCGACCTTGAAATACTTTTTATTGGAAAACCGGTTTGCGGGAATGCGATATACGTTTTTCTTGCATGATGAACAATCCGGTTCGGCTTGGCGACAACAGAACGGAATTATAGCGTGAATTACGGTTGCTTTTTTTCCGGGCATGTGCTAATATTATTAAGTAATATGCCGCTATGGCGGAATTGGCAGACGCAAGGGACTTAAAATCCCTCGGTGGCAACATCGTACCGGTTCGACCCCGGTTAGCGGCACCAAAAATCGGCAAGCTTCGACAGGAGATTGCCGATTTTTACTTATTACGGATTCACTCTTCACCTTTCACCGAGATTCAGACTGATTTTGAGAAAGTAATAGTGGATAGTAAATAAGTAGAACGTGCAAGATGCGCCTTTATGGGACGCTTGTTGCCTGATAAAGCGAAGGTTTTGTACGGGAGATTATTTTGTTAAAAACGTGTTTAACTCAATGAATTTATGATAGGATGCAGCGTAGGAATTTTATGAAAACAGTATGAGATGAGGAAATTGCAGTTGGATCTAAGAAGACGAGA
>JAQXJH010000002.1 GCA_029008595.1 Bacillota bacterium | reverse complement strand
CATCCTCTACAATGTGCCGAGCCGCACCGGCTGCAACATCAAGCCGGAAACATATCTTGAGCTTTCCAAAACAGAAAATATTGTTGCGGCAAAAGAAGCCAACGGAGACATTTCCTCCGTTGCGGAAACAATGGCGCTTTGCGGCGACAATCTGCAGATCTATTCCGGAAACGACGACCAGACGATCCCGATCCTTTCTTTGGGCGGAAAGGGCGTTATCTCGGTTTTCTCCAACATCTGCCCGGCCGAAATGCACCACATCACTTCCCTTTGGTTTGAAGGCAAATTGGAGGAAAGCCGTGCGCTTTTCTTAAAGTGGCTCGATCTGATGAACGCCCTGTTTATTGACGTCAATCCGATCCCGATCAAGGAAGCCGCCAATCAGATGGGCTTTGAGGCCGGTTCCTGCCGGCTGCCCCTGACCAATATGGGCGAAGGCGCACACGCCAGACTGCTTTCGGTCATGAAGGGACACGGACTGATCGGCTGAATTACCACCCGGAAGGAAGTTAAAAATCATGAAAACCATTTTGCTTTGCGGCTGTAACGGAAAAATGGGTCAGGTGATCACGCGGTGCGTCGGGGAACGCAGCGACTGCAGAATTGCCGCAGGGATCGACGTGTCCGGTTCGGCAGCAAACGAATATCCCGTTGTTTCCTCACCGGAGCAGTTGGAACTGAACGCCGACGTCATGATCGATTTTTCCCATCCATCCGCGCTGAACGCACTGCTTGACTATGCGCTCGAACATCAGACGCCTGCCGTTTTCTGCACCACCGGTTATTCCCCCGAACAGGTGCAGCAGATCCGCAAGGCTTCGGAGACCATTCCGGTTTTTTATTCCGGCAATATGTCGCTCGGCATCAACCTGTTGATCGCGCTTGCCAGAACGGCTGTCTCCGTTCTCGGCGACAGCTTCGACGTGGAAATCATTGAAAAACACCACAACCAGAAGATCGATGCGCCAAGCGGCACCGCTCTGATGATCGCGGACGCCGTCTCGGACTGCATGGCGCAGCCTGCGGAATTTGTTTATGACCGCCATTCCCAACGAAAAAAGCGCTCCAAAAATGAGATCGGCATTCACTCCATCCGCGGCGGCAGCATTGTCGGCGAACACGAAGTGCTGTTTGCCGGGCACGACGAAACTATCTCGATCTCCCATTCTGCACAGAGCAAGGAGATTTTTGCCGTCGGCGCCGTAAATGCCGCCATGTTTCTCGCCGGAAGAGAACCCGGTTTGTATGACATGAACGATCTGATTCATGCCGCACAGTAACAAATCAACAAATAAAACCAGCGGGCAGGCGTCGTCCTGTTCGCTGGTTTTTTTGTATCTGGGTCAAATACCGGTTGTTTCCGCAGGCTTCAGACCGGATTCCGTCAAACAATAAACGGTATGGCAGACTTCGGCAAGAAATTTGCGGTCATGCGAAACACTGATGATCGCACCGGGAAAATCCTGCAGCGCCGAACGGATCACCGGATTGGAAAGCGGGCTGAAATTTCTTGTCGGTTCATCCAGAACCAGCACGTTGCAGTCGCTGAAGATCAGCTTCACAAACAACAGCTTGGCTTTCTGGCCGCCGGAAAGCTGGCCGATCATGCCTTCTGCTTCCTCATGGGTAAACTTCAGGCTGCCCAACAGCGTTCTTACGGCAGTGATATCGTCTTTTCTCCCGGAGGGAGCCAAATATTCCAGCACAGGCTGCGAGGCGTCCAGTGTGTCGCCGTAATTCTGCGGCATATATCCTGCGCGAAGATCGCTGCGCTGCAGAAGATGTGCCGCAATCAGCTTCAGCAGGGTCGTTTTGCCCGCGCCGTTTGTTCCGGTGATGCCGATATGCTCTCCGCCGGTCACATTCAGCTGCACATCCTGTGCCAATACCCTTTCTCCGGCCTGCAGACGATCCAGATGAAAACGCAGGACGGGCTTGCCGTCCGGTATCGCATTGCGCTCAAATTCAAAGCGGATCGCCTCTTCCACATCCGGCAGCTGTGTCATTTCTTTTGACTCGCGGTCAAACCGGCGTTCCATGGCCTTTACCGCATGCATCTTCTTTTTCAGCAGACGCCCGCCGGCAGGATCGGCCCGCGAGATCGTATTTTGCCGGTGTTCCACCTTTTCAAAAATCTGCTGCAGCCGTTCCTGCTTTTTCTCCTGCTCTGCACGTTCCTTCCGCGCCACCTGTTCCTGATGCTGCAGCGCTCCCGCACGGCGCGAAACGTATTCACGGTATCCGCAGCGTGCGATCGTGCAGCGGCAGAGAGATTTTTTCCTCACCTGTTCCAGATGAATGATGACGTTCGCCGTACGTTCCAGAAGTGTTTCGTCATGCGAAACGTAAAGAACCGGCTGCCTGCAGCGCAGCAAAAAGGTCTCCAGCCAAGAGAGCGTTTCCAGATCCAGATCGTTGGTCGGCTCGTCGAGCAGAAGAACCTCAGGCTGTCCGGCCAGAAGTGCTGTAAGCTGCAGGCGGACCTTTTCTCCACCGGAAAGGGTTCTCACCTGTCGCTCCGGTTCAAAAAAATCGCTGATTACACCGGCAGAAAGTGCGTCATATAAGTCGTCTTCCGCAACGCCGCGGGATGCATAAAACCTGCCGACCGACATCTGTTTTTCTTCCTCGGAAAGCTCCTGTTTCAGCCAGCCGGACGGACGCTTTCCCTGGATCGTTCCTTCCCAGACGGCATACTGCTCTGCCTGCGGATCTCCGGCAATGATCTTCAGCAGCGTACTCTTTCCGTTTCCTTCTTCCCCGATGATGGCCGCACGGTCTCCCGCCTGCAGAGAAAAAGTGAATTGATTCAGGATCTGCTTATGGTCGCGGTTCATCCAGACCGATAAATTTCTGATTTGCAGCATCTTTGCATTACTCCTTTGATCACGCGCCGCAAAAAGCGCCTGCCGGTTCGGTCGGCCGGCAGGCGCAAAAGCTTTTCCCCGTTTCGTTCAGCGGCCGGACTGTTCCCGATATCCACCGCCAAAAAAACAGAGCGAAAAGACGACGCAGCTGCAGCCGCACAACAAAGCAGGCGCGCCGCAGCGCACCGTTTTCTGTTGCATCCGGTTACAGGTTTGCGTACATCTTCTCACTCCTGAGCATCATAAATTATCAATCAGTATAGCAAATGTTCTGCGTATTGTCAAATAAAAAAACGGCACTCTTTCGAATGCCGTTCTTCTTACAGAAGCAAAATTACTTCAGTTCGACTTCAGCGCCAGCCTCGGTGAGCTTCGTCTTGATGGCTTCAGCGTCATCCTTGGAAGCAGCTTCCTTAACAGCCTTCGGAGCGTTGTCAACCAGTTCCTTGGCTTCTTTCAGGCCGAGACCGGTAACTTCGCGAACAACCTTGATAACGTTGATCTTGTTCGGGCCGACAGCCTTCAGGATAACGTCGAACTCGGTCTTCTCTTCTTCAACAGCAGCACCGGCAACCGGAGCAGCAGCAACAGCGACCGGAGCAGCAGCGGAAACGCCGAACTCCTCTTCGAGGGCCTTTACGAGCTCAGAGAGCTCCAGAACGGTAAGAGCTTTGACATCTTCAATGAGTTTTGTAACTTTCTCAGACATGGTATGTTACCTCCAAATAATTTTTTTGTTTTTTTCGGGACGCTGCCCGTGTTTGTGGAATCAGAACAGCAGCGATTATTCGGCTGCTTTCTTTTCGGAGATCGCATTCAAAGCGACCACCAGACCGGTCAGAGTTGCATTCAGCACGCCAACAAAACCGGAGATCGGCGCATTGAAACCACCGAGGACCTTTGCGATGAGAACCTCTTTCGAGGGCAGCTTGGCCAGATCATCGACCTCTGCCGCAGAAAGAACCTTTCCCTCGGCAAAACCTGCTTTGATTTCAAACGTCTTGCTGTCTTTTGCGTAATTGCTCAGAATACGGGCAGCGGCCGTGTAATCGTCCGGGCTGACAGCCAGAGCAGTGGTTCCTTCCAGCACACTATCGAGATCGGAAAGACCGACCTCACCGGCAGCGCGCTTGAGAAGCGTATTCTTCACGACGGAATAGGAGACGCCGGCTTCACGCAGTTCCTTACGGAGCTTTGTGTCATCGGCCACAGAAATACCCTTGTAGTTGACAAGCACACCTGCGCAGGCGCCCTTCAGCTGCTCGGTCAGATCGCTGACGATCTGTTTTTTCTGTTCAAGAATTTTCTCGCTTGGCAAATTGATTCACCTCCACCATTACGATTGCAAAACAAAAGCCTTTCCCACTGCCGCAGGAAAGGCTTGCACACGCAAAATTCTATCTTTGCCGAAGCAAAAATGAAACTTTCTGTACGCCTTCCTCGGCAGGCCGGTAAAATACCGTTATGCTTCTGCACCTGCTGTCTTTGGAATGACAACATTAAAATTATAGCACAAACAACGTTGTGTTGTCAAGCGCTGATCAACCGACTTTGTTCGGATTGATGCGGACGCCGGGGCCCATGGTGGACGCGACGACGCAGGATCTGATATACTGACCCTTGGCAGCAGCCGGCTTTGCCTTTACGATGGCGCCGAGCAGCGTATCAAAGTTTTCCTGCAGCTTTTCCGTTCCGAAGGAAGCCTTGCCGATCGGGCAGTGAATAATATTGTTCTTATCCAGACGATACTCGATCTTACCGGCCTTTGCTTCACGGATTGCTCTTGCAATATCCGGCGTAACGGTACCGGCCTTGGGGTTCGGCATCAGGCCGCGCGGGCCGAGCACCTTACCGAGACGGCCAACCTGACCCATCATGTCCGGCGTAGTGATGACCACGTCAAAATCCATCCAGCCTTCGTTCTGGATCTTTGCGACGAGCTCTGCGCCGCCGACAAACTCGGCGCCAGCCTCTTTGGCAGCATCCTGCTTGTCTTCCTTGCAGAGGGCGAGCACGCGGACGTTCTTACCGGTTCCGTTCGGCAGCACGATCGCGCCGCGAACCTGCTGGTCTGCGTGACGGCTGTCAACGCCCAGCTTGACATGGACTTCGACGGTTTCGTCAAATTTGGCTTTCGCAGTCTTTGTGCAAAGATCGATCGCCTCATTGGAATCATAAAGTTTTGCGCGGTCGACAAGCTTTGCGCTGTCGACATATTTTTTACCGTGTTTCATTTGTTATCCTCCCTGTAGAGTGGTCAATCGGAAAATTCCTCCCACATCGGGGTCATCAATCGACTACCGTAACACCCATGCTGCGAGCAGTACCCGCAACCATGCTCATGGCAGCTTCGACGGACGCGGCGTTGAGATCCGGCATTTTCTGCTCGGCGATCTTTCTGACCTGTTCCTTCGTGATCTTTGCAACCTTCGTCTTGTTCGGAGTACCGGAACCGCTTTCAATGTTGCAGGCCTTTTTGATCAGCACCGCAGCAGGCGGGGTCTTGGTCACGAACGTGAACGAACGGTCTGCATAAACCGTGATGACGACAGGAATAACAAGACCTACGTCGTTTTTCGTTCTTTCGTTGAATTCTTTTGTGAAAGCCATAATGTTAACGCCGTGCTGGCCGAGAGCCGGTCCAACAGGCGGTGCCGGCGTTGCTTTGCCGGCCGGTATCTGGAGCTTAATAAAGCCCGTTACCTTTTGAGCCATCTTCTGCACCTCCAAAATTTGTGGTAAATGGCGGAAGAATGATACAGGTTTTTCTTCCTCCCACACGGGGCGAGCACACGCTGCGCCTCATAATCAGCGGAAAACCGCAAATTACCTGTTTGATTATTCCACCGGTTCAACCTGATCAAGCTCAAGTTCCACCGGCGTTTCGCGCCCGAACATCGAAATGACAACCCGGACGCTGTTTTTGTCGAGATCGATCGATTCAACCGTTCCAACGGAATCCTCGAGCGCACCGTCCACAATACGGACGGAATCCCCGACGGCATACTCCACTTCGGTCTGAGTGGTTTCCATCCCCATGGAAAGAACTTCTTTTTCAGTCAGCGGAACCGGCTTTGAGGAAGGGCCCACAAATCCGGTACAGCCGCGGATGTTCCGCACGATATACCAGGATTCATCCGTGAGCACCATCTTGACAAAAACGTAGCTCGGAAAAAGCTTGCGCTCAACCTCGTGCGTTTTGCCGTCCCGGATCTCGGTCACGGTTTCCACCGGAACCTTTACTTCCTGAATCAGCTCTTCCAAATGGCGGTTTTCCACCGTCGTTTCCAGATTGGAAGCGACCTTATTCTCATAACCCGAATAAGTATGCACAACATACCATTTCGCGTCTTCCGACATCACAAATCCTCCAGCCTTATTGATTTAAATCGAGGAAACCTCCATAACAAGGCCCAACAATTTGTTCAGTCCGAAATCCAGAGCAAATACAAAAGCGCCTACCACAAGGATGACCATAAGCGTGATGCCCATGTTCTTAAAGACGGTCGGAACCGCCGGCCAAGTGATCTTTTTGACTTCACTCTTGATTTCGCGGAAAAACTTTCCAATCCGGCCAAAGAAAGCTTTGAACTTATTCGGTTTCTTTTTGGTTTCTTCTGCCATATTCAGTCCTCCCGCCGTTAATTATTTGGTCTCTTTATGCAGGGTGTGCTTTTTGCAGAATCTGCAATACTTGTTCATTTCCAATCTGTCTGGATCATTTTTCTTGTTCTTCATGGTATTGTAATTGCGCTGTTTGCATTCAGAACAGGAAAGGGTAATTTTCACTCTCATTGACGGCACCTCCCGGTTATACGGAAATTTTTAGCCTCCCTCACAAAAGGCTTTTTCAGGCGCAAAAATAAAGCCTTCTTTTCAGAGGTAAAATAACTATATCATAATTCTGACGCGCGGTCAAGCCTTTTTTTGCAGTCAGCAGAAAATCAGCGCAGCGAACCGGTGCTTTTTTCCGCTGAAAGCTTTTCGAGCGCCTTGACCTTTTCCGGCTTGACTTTTTTGTTGCGGTATTTGCGTGCATGCTGCCAGGCCTTGCGTACCTCTTCTTCCAGCCCGTCTTCCACCAGCTTTTCCTGCTCCGGGTCGGTAATGGCGTTCAGGATCCCCAGTGTGATCAGCGATTTGGTATCAAGATCGCCGTTTTTGTAATTCTGGGAAAGCACGTCGAGCAGACGCGAGATCTGCTGGGAATCCCCTTCGCGCAGCAGCTGCGCGATCATCGGATTCAAAAATTCCTTTGTCATGGCATGCGGCACCACAACGCCGTACTTGTCCTTATGCGCCTGAATGGCAAAGCGCATATCCGGAAAAATCTTGGTAAACCGGTTCATCAGAAAAACGGGATCGGCATAGCGGTCCTCCCCTTTTTCCTTCTTGCGTGCTTTGACCGCCTGCTTTTTGCGGATCACTACCGCAAGAGAATCGCAGAAATCGTTCGCGATCGATTCGGCATCCTGCATGGTAGCCGAATCCGGATCAAACAGCCATACCGAAACGGACTTCCATTCTTCGCCGATCTTTCCATCGTCAACCGTAGTCTGACGCAATTCAAAGCGCTTTTCTTTTTTTGCGTAGATCACGGCATAGGCGGCCGTTTCGCCGCGGAACACGGTCGGACGGTTTGATTCCGCCTTACCCTCCTGCACGGTAACGTATCCCTGCTCCTCCAACACTTCGGCAACGCGCGCCGAAATCATATCCAATGCTTTCTGCTCCAATTGTAAACAACTCCTGTCATTGCATGTGTCCGTCAGTCTTTTTCCTTCTGAACACTCATAATATATTATGATATCATGTTGTGTAAAAAAGCACAATCTTTTTTTTCGCTGCCGCACCGATTCGCAATTGCAGAGAAACGTACTTTGTGGTATGATGAAAGAACCGCCGCAAGCTGTTTTATAGGATACCCGTTCTGCCGGCGGACTGCAAGAAACAATCTGTTAATTTTTCCGGCCCGGCATTTGCCGGCCCCGGTCGATACGGAAAGGAAGGACCCCTGATGAATCAAACCCGCGTAGCCGTTATATTCGGCGGCGTCTCTTCGGAACACGAGATCTCCCGTCTTTCAGCTGCGTCTGTCATCCGCAATCTTTCAGCAGAAAAATATGAGCTTTCTCTGATCGGCATTACAAAGAAAGGTGAGTGGCTGCTTTTTGGCGGCGACCCGGAAAAAATTCCGGACGGTAGCTGGGAACAGGATCCAGCCAACCGCCGCTGCATGATCTCTCCGGACGCCTCCCGCCGTGGCATCACCGTTTCGGACGGCAGCTTTGTTCCGATCGATGTGATTTTCCCCGTGCTGCACGGCAAAAACGGCGAAGACGGTACCATTCAGGGGCTTTTTGAGCTTTCACGCATTCCGTACGTCGGCTGCGGCGTTCTGGCCTCCTCCGTCTGCATGGACAAAGCGGTGACCAACCTGCTGCTGGAACAGTTCGGCATTCCGCAGGCAAAGTTCATCTGGTGCTATACAGACGACTATCTGGAAAACCCGGAATCCATTGAGCGCGAAATCGGGCAGAAGCTCGGCTTTCCCGTATTCGTAAAACCGGCCAACGCCGGTTCTTCCGTCGGCATCAGCAAGGTCAAAAAAGCGGAAGATCTGCGCGCTGCCATGCTGCTGGCCGCAAAGGAAGACGGCAAGCTCGTCATTGAGGAAGGGATCGACGGCCGCGAGGTGGAATGCGCTGTGCTCGGCAACAGCAGGCCCGTCGCCTCTGTCCCCGGCGAAATTCTGCCTGCAAATGAATTCTATGACTACGAAGCAAAATATTACGACGATAATTCCAAGCTCTGCATTCCTGCCCAGCTGGATGAAGCGACAACGGAAAAGCTGCGCACAACGGCTGTCCGCGCATTCCGGCTGCTGGGCTGCAGCGGACTTTCACGCGTGGATTTCTTTGTGCGCCGCAGCGACAACGCCGTGCTGCTCAATGAGCTGAACACGCTGCCGGGCTTTACGGCAATCAGCATGTATCCCAAGCTGTTCGGCGCCGCCGGCATTGAGTACGGCGAGCTGCTGGACCGCCTGATCTCGCTTGCGCTGGAAAAACACGGAGAGCGATAAATTTTCTTTGCACAAACCCATTTTGGAAAGGACTGAATTTCTCCGGATGAACCAGAAAGCGATCGGCGTCTTTGATTCCGGGTTGGGCGGACTGACGGCTGTCCGCGAGCTGTGCCGCCGGCTTCCGCACGAAGATATCATCTTTTTCGGCGATACCGGCCGCGTTCCCTACGGTTCCCGCAGCCGCGAGGTGATCCGCAAATATGCCGCACAGGATATGCGGTTTCTGCAAAACAATGATGTGAAAATGATCATCGCCGCCTGCGGAACGGTCAGTTCTGCAGCGGCGGATGTAGGCGATGCGCTTCCCCTGCCGTTTACCGGCGTTGTTATCCCCGCCTCACGCGCGGCCGCGGAGGTCTCCCGCAGCGGGCGGATCGGCGTCATCGGCACCGCGGCCACCATCGCCAGCGGCGCTTACCGGCGTGAAATCAGCCGGATCAATCCCGATGCGCAGATCTTCGAGCAGAGCTGTCCCCTTTTTGTCCCTCTGGTGGAGGGCGGCTTTGTGGATCGCGGCGATCCTGTGACGCGGATGGTCGCGGAACGCTATCTTGCCCCCCTGCGGGAGCAGAAAATCGATACGCTGATCCTCGGCTGTACGCACTATCCGATCATCGCCGGCATCATCCGCGATATCATGGGCAGCGCCGTCACCCTGATCGATACGGGCGCCGAAGCCGCGCGAGAAGCCGAACGGATGCTGGACAGGCTCGGACTGAAAAATGATTCTGCAAAACCGGGACGCTGTTCTTTTTACGTCAGCGATCGTGTGCAGGGATTTGCGGCGCTCGGCAGCCTGTTTTTGGGGCGCGAGATCGACGGAGAAGTTCTTCACGTCGATGTGGACACGCTGTGACATTGCAGTACTTGCCGAAAAGGGAGGTTCCGACTGTGACCGACAACATGAATATCTGCGTGGACGGTCAGCAGACCTGCGGCAGCAGCTCCGACCGCATCACCCTGCAGACGACCGGCACACTTTTTTACAAGGGAAACGCATGGTACATCACCTATTCCGAACGCGGCGAAGACGGCAGCAGCATTCAGGTCACGCTCAAGCTACAGCCCGACCGCGCTCTGATGCTGCGCAGCGGTTCGGCGCGCATGGAATTCTGCCCCGGCAGGGATACCGTCTGCGATTACCGGACCGGCGCGGGGACTCTTACGCTGCTGGTGCGGACGCATGCCGTGATTGCGTCGCTTTCCCCCTCCGGCGGCAGCGTGGAGCTGATTTATTCGCTTTTTACGGAACAGGAGCTTTTAAGCAAAAACGACGTCCAGATCTTGCTGACTCCAATGGAATAACGGAAAGGGACGCGTCGATTTTAAAATCTCTTCCCTCCGCTCTTGACGAAATTGAAAAAATCGGGTATTCTATTACATAGCGATAAACTATGTTTTTGAATACCTTTTTTATTTCATGCGAAGGTCGTGATGAAATGCGGATATCATCCAAGGGGCGTTATGCCGTGGCGGCAATGACGGAATTGGCGGGCATCTGGAAAAACGGGGGCAGTCTGACGGTGCTGCGGATCTCGGAAGCGCTCGGAATCTCAAAAATTTATTTGGAGCAGGTTTTTTCTCTGCTCAAGCGCGCGCAGCTGGTCATCTCGATCAAAGGGGCGCAGGGCGGCTATCAGTTGGCAAAAGCCCCGGAAAAAATCACCGCGGCGGATATTCTCGCCGCTTCGGAATTAGGTTTGTTTGAAAAAACGGAAGCGACCGTCGGAGAAGCCGCCAAAGAACTGGAACCGGTGTTCCGCGGTGCGCTCTGGGATAAGCTGGACAGCGCTGTTCTGCAGTCGCTTTCCTCCGTTTCGCTCGCGGAACTGAGCGGAGAAGCAGAGCGCATCCGCAGCGGCGGCGCGATGATGTTCTATATCTGATCCTGACAAACGATCGTTTTGTCAGAAAGGCTCCGGCCGGAACCGACATATCACAACGAAAGGGTTTTATCATTCATGCAGCTGAATCGACTCACCGAAACAGAAATTTCTGAAATTTACCACACCCATCTGATCTTCGATTTTCCCGCCGATGAGGTCAAACCGCTGAAGCGAATTCTGCAGATGCTTCATGACGGGATCTATTTTGCATTCGGGCTTTATGAAAACGGCGTACTGCGCGGTTATGCCTTTTTTGTTCAGGGCAGCGGCCGGGCAGCACTGCTGGACTATTTTGCGGTCGTCCGCGGAGAACGCGGCGGCGGGACCGGCAGCCGCTTTCTGGCGCTGCTGCGCAGCGAACTAAAGGAGCTTGACGCCGTGATCCTGGAATCGGAAGCCATCGATGCCGCAGCGAACGAAGAACAGCAAAGCATCCGCACACGGCGCATTGCATTCTATCTGCGCAACGGCGTAAGAAAAACGGGCATTCGTTCTGTCGTATTCGGAGTGGAATACGAAATTCTCTGCATGGATTGCGCTGCACACGCCGGCAGCAGCGATCTGCGCCGGTCGCTGGAGGATATTTATCACCGGATGTTTTATCCGGAATTTGCCGACCGGGCATCGGTGCTTCCCGACGCTCCGGAAAAAAAACTGAATACGGAAGGGAGAAAAGCATGATGGACTTTTCAATTCATTGCGGAAAACTGCATGCGGTCGTTTCGGCAAACGGCGCAGAGCTGCAGTCTCTGAAGCTGGACGACCGGGAATACCTCTGGCACGGCGACGCGGCATACTGGACCGGAAGATCGCCGATCCTGTTCCCGTTCGTCGGAGCGCTGGACAAAAAAGGTGTGCTCCTGAACGGAAACTATTATTTCATGCCGCAGCACGGATTCGCCCGCCGCAGCAGGTTTTTGCCGGTCGCGCATTCGGACGCTTCCATTACGCTGGAGCTGACGGATTCGGATACTACGCGCGAAGTTTATCCGTTCCGGTTCTCGCTGCAGGCCGAATATTCTCTGAACAGCAGCGGGCTGCGCGTCGCTTTTCGTGTGGAAAACCGCACCGACCGGCCGATGCCGTTCTGCATCGGCGCGCATCCTGCTTTTCTCTGCCCGACGGACGGAAACCGGTTTGACGATTATCTGCTGACGTTCGACAGAACGGAAACGGCAGATTCCCAAACGATCGACGCGGGCAGCGGTATGATCGACCCTGCCGTACTGCGCCCTGTGCTGCAGAACAGCAGCACCATCCCCCTGCATTATGATCTGTTCGACTGCGGCGCGCTGATTTTTGACGGGCTGCAGTCCAAAAAGGTCACGCTGCGGAATAAAAACAATTCTCACGGCGTCACCGTCGATTTTTCGGAATTTCCGATGATCGGATTCTGGACGCCGCCCGGGAAACATGCTCCTTTCCTCTGCATTGAACCGTGGGTCGGCGCAAACGCCGTGATCGGAGAAAGCGGAGCATTTGAGGATAAACCGCACGCAGTCGTCCTGCAGCCCGGCAGCAGCCGTTCCTTTGCCTATACGGTTGCGCTTCAATAAGGATTTGTCTTCTCCGAATTGCAAAGTTCCGGGAAAAGGCAGCATACAAAAAATAAATATGCAGCAAAAGCTGATCACCGGGAGGCGATATCATGAAAAAAACGTTGACGGATTTTCAACAAGCCAAGGCTTTTTGGATCTTCATTTTTTCATTGCTTTCGCTTGGGCTGCTGGTTATTTCTGCTTTTGCGGCAAGCCTGTTGTTCCGGGAGTGGCATAGCCTTGCTGCAGGGATCGTCCTGATGATTCTGGCAATCCCCTTTCACGTCTTTGGCAAACGTACATCTTCGCTGTACCTCGCAAGCTTTTTGATAAATTCCGTTGCCGCCGGTTTTTCTGTTTCCGCTTATTACATTATGAAAAACTGTCCTTTGGATTTCGGAACGATGGCGCTGGCTTTGCTGATTCCGGCCGGGATTTTGTGTTTTGTTTTTGTCTGTCTTCAAATTTACCCTAAAAGCAAAAAAATTACTGTTGTTGCCGCCGTCGTTCTCATTGTGCTGCTTTCGGGTCTTTGGGTTCTGTTCTGGGTCAAAACAAAACGACTTTTTTACAGCATGAGCTTCTTTCTGTTCGTACTCACCTTGTTTTACCTTGGTGTGTTTGCCGTTTCTGTTGATCACCGGGAGCGAAACGTTCTAAGAGATATTTCATTCGGCAGCTTTGGTTCTTTTATCATTCTGACGGTCATTGTATCGGCTCTTTTGTCTGAAGGAGATGTTTTAGATTTGACGCCTGATATTGATATCGGCAGCGGGAAGAGCAGCAAACGAAAGAACCGCCACAAGGGAAAACATTTTTAAAAACGGCAAACCGCCGCGCGGCGCTTGAAAACAGGCGCTGTGCGGCGGTCGGTTTATGGACTGTTCTTTTTTCCGGATGCTGCGCATCTGCCGAACTGCAGGCGCAGCCTCGCTTTGGTCTCCGGAGAAACTCTGCGCGATTCACAGATCTTCTGAACCGCCTTGCGGCGGGTAAAATCATCCGGGCAGCGCCGCAGATAGGCTTCGGTCTCCTCCGGAAAATGGACGAAAAAAACGGAAACAGCCCATGCGACCGCCAGCTGAACGTAAAGCTCCGGCGAGTTCATTGCAGACAGGCGTTCGAACGCCGGCTGGACATATTCCTGCCGTTTGGAAAACCAGTCGAGCATCATTACCGCGGCAAAGCGGTTTTCGAACGGCTTTGCCGACGCAGCATACGGTTCCAGAAAACGCCAGACCGGTTCCGGCTCTGTTCTGGCAAAGGTAAGCCCTGCACAGAAGCTGTCGCAGACAGACCAGTTGTCGATCTTCGGGACGAACCACGCGATCCGGTCGAAACGTTCCTGAAGCGGAACTCCCTTTGCCGCGCCGATCACCATTCCCTGCAGCATCCGTTCCTCAAAAAAATCATCGGCTGCGTTGAGCAGAAAATCTCTCCAATCGCCGGCGGCAAGTTCTGCGGCAAGCTTTCTCAGCGCAGGCAGACGCACGCCGAGCATCTCTCCGCAGCCGGGAACCAGCCGGGAAGAAAAATCGCGATACGCCGGTTCGGCAAGCTCCGTCAGCCGCGCGCGAACCTCCTGCGCAGTCACGGCTCGCTGCGCAGACGTTTCAACAGCGCAATTTCACGGGCATAGCCGTCGAGATCGTTGGGCGTCTCCAGAAAAAACGGAAGATGCCGCAGCGCCGGATGGTTGATCACACGCGCAAACGTTTCTTCTCCCAGCGAACCTTCGCCGATTTTTTCATGGCGGTCCTTATGGCTGCCGAGCGGATTTTTGCTGTCATTGAGGTGGATCGCTTTCAGGCGGTTCAGCCCGATCACACGGTCAAATTCCTCCAGCACATCGTCCAGATGATTCACGATATCATATCCGCCGTCGCTGACATGGCAGGTATCGAGGCAGACGCCGAGCTTTTCCTGCCGTTCGGTGCCGTCGATGATCTGCCGCAGCTCTTCAAAGCTGCGCCCGATCTCGCTGCCTTTGCCCGCCATGGTCTCCAGCAGAACCGTCGTGTGCTGTTCCGGCGTCAGAATGCGGTTGAGCAGCTCCGTGATCAGCCGGATGCCCGTTTCTACCCCCTGCTTGACATGGCAGCCCGGGTGAAAATTATAATAAGTGCCCGGGATCGCTTCCAGCCGCCGGAGATCATCCTCCATGATCTGAAACGCAAGGTCGCGCGTATGCTCGTCCGCCGAACAGGCGTTGAGCGTATACGGCGCATGCGCCATGATCACCGGGATCCCGTTTTCCGCAGCAAAGCTGACAAACGCCGCTTCGTCCGCCGGGTCGGGTTCTTTTGCCGCAAAACCGCGCGGATTGCGCGTAAAAAACTGAAACGTAGTTGCACCGATAGAAACGGCCTCCTGCCCCATATGCAGATACCCCTTGGAGGCTGAAAGATGGCTTCCTACAATAAACATATCCGATCTCCTTCTTCTGATCCTTTTCCGGATTCCGGTCCCGGATCCGGCTGTTAATTTCCGGCTGCGCTGCGGCGGCTGAGATCCAGCGCACGGGCCGCCCAGCGAATATCCACATTCATAAAACCGTGCAGCGGAAATTCCTCTGCAACTTCTTTTGCGTAGCTGTAAACTTCCGCATGTGTCTGATAAAAGACGGGCTGCGTTTCTCCGTTGAGAAAGAATGTGAAGCCAATCCGGTCGGTTTCTTCGTTCAGACGGCAAAAATATGCTGCCTGAATCCGCTTGTCATACTTTTTTGCCACGATCCCGGAAACCGCCAGCTTCGCCACCTCAATTGCGCGGTCATCCACGCCGGATTCCAGCAGCAGGATTTTTTCCTTCAGCTGATTCAGGCCGGAAACCACCCGGCAGGCCGCTGCAGAAAACTCGGGATATGTCTCTGCAAGATCTCCGGTGTCCAGCTTTTTCCCGTGAAACCCGGGGATCAGATAAACCATAAAGTTCTTTTCTTCATCGTGATACAGGCAGCGCGTGATCAGCCGGAACGGCTT
The DNA here is from genome assembly GCA_029008595.1 of Bacillota bacterium. Lineage (GTDB taxonomy): Bacteria > Bacillota > Clostridia > Oscillospirales > Acutalibacteraceae > CAKXIK01. The sequence continues at coordinate 894 of JAQXJH010000002.1, read as the reverse complement.
TCCGCAGGCAGGACAGGTAACGCGGAACAGGCTTTCGTCCAGAACTTTTTCCCGCAGCTGCGGATCCCGTTTGATATTGACTACCGGATAGACCCTCGCTTCTGTTTCTTTTCCGCAGCAGGGGCAGGCAATGCTGCGCGCTTCTCCGGTCATTTCATCTGCCATCAAAATCATCCCTTCTCCGGCCGCGCACCGGTTGTCGTCTTTTATTTAGTATAACATATTCCTGCAGAAAAAGACAGCCCCCACCGCCGCCAAAACGACAAATTCCTGCTTTTTGGTTGACCGCGGAACAAAACTGTGCCATAATATAGAACAGAGAAATTGCGGCGACGGCAGACTATTCCGTTGCGAAAGGATTGTTTGTTGAAATGCGGTGTCCATCCTGTCATGCAAAATGTCTTCCCGACGCAGCCGTCTGCAGCGGCTGCGGTGCTGCTTTGCCGCCGGACTGCATTCCGAACATGCGGCCGGTTTCCCGCCTGGCTTATCGGATCTGCCGTTCGGGCAAAGAGCTGCTCGCGGTGTTCTGCCTTTCTTTTCTGATCTTTGCCGGAGCTGCGTCAACGCTTTCCTGTGCAGCCGCCGTTTATGAACCCCTGACCGCCGCTGCGGGGCTGGACAATTTCAGTCTGCATACCACGGACGGAGACAGACCGCTCACCGAACAGGAATCGGCTCTGTTGACCGAAAAGGCCTCTCAGGCGCGAACGCTTGCAGCAAAATACGCCGTGGGCGCCGTTCTGGGCCTACTGCTTTTTTCCGGTTCCCTGGTGCTTCTGGTGCGTGTTTTCGTCGTTTCCAGCCGTCTGCGCGCTTCGGGAGGCAGCACGGAAGCGATTCCGGCCGAACAATCGTCAGCCGGGGCAGAGCGTTCGGCTGATACCGGAGCTG
>JAQXJH010000001.1 GCA_029008595.1 Bacillota bacterium | reverse complement strand
TGAAATGAAGGCGCACTATACCCGCGGCGGGCTTGGCGACGTGAAAGTAAAGAAATTCCTCGTCAATGTTCTCCAGGCGTCTTTGGAACCGATCCGTCAGCGCCGCAAGGAATTTGAAAAGGATATTCCGGAGATTTACCGGATCCTGAAAAAGGGCAGCGAAGACGCCCGCGAGATCGCTGCGCAGACGCTCTCCGACGTGAAAGCTTCCATGAAGATCAATTACTTTGACGACGAAGCGCTGATCGCCGAGCAGAGCAAGCGCTTTGCGGAACGGTGACCGCAGGCTTTTCTTCCGCTGGGACCCCATCATGAAAAAAATGCGTTCTGCAGGAACCGTCCGGTTTCTGCAGAACGCATTTTTTCTTGATTCGGCAAAGCCTTTTTCCCTGAGGTGCCCGGATTCAGCGCACCTCACCGGACTGCGCAAGCAGGCGGAGAAAATCCTCTCGCCGGGCAAGACCGTCGGCAAAAGCGGTGGCGCCTCCTGCGGCGATCCCGCAGCGGAGCGCATAATCGTAATCGCCCGACTGCTGCCAGCCATACAGAAAGCCCGCTACCATGGAATCTCCTGCGCCGACCGTATTGCGCATGACGCCCTTTGCCGCGTTCGCCCGCAGCACGGTTCCGTTCTGCGCAGCGAGCAGCGCGCCGTCTTTTCCGCGGGAAACCAGCACATTCTGCGCGCCCAGCTGCTGCAGCTTCCGTGCGGCGGACACGATCTCATCCTCCTGCAAAAGCCTTGCACCGGCCAGCTCTTCCAGCTCCTGTTGATTCGGCTTGATCAGAAACGGGTGATACGGCAGCACCCGGAGCAGCAGCTCTCCGGTCGCATCCACCACAAAGCGGATCTTTTTTTCCGAAAGCATCTCCAGGATCCTTTCATAGATATCCTGCGGCAAAGAGCCGGGAATGCTGCCCGCAAGAACGAGCGTATCGCCGTCCTGCAGCGCGCGCAGACGTTCGAAAAGCGCCTGCAGTGCCTCCGGCGGGATCTCCGGCCCCTGCGCATTGATCTCTGTCTCCTCGCCGGTTTTCAGCTTGACGTTGATCCGTGTGAAGCCTTTCGGCAGGCGGACAAAATCCACCGCCACGCCCTGTTCCGAAAGCGACTGTTCCAGCGCAGCCCCGGTAAAACCGGCAACAAAACCCAGCGCAGTGGACGCAAGCCCGAGCCGCTGCAGCACAACGGAAACATTGATGCCCTTGCCACCGAAATAGAGTTCTTCACTTTGGGAACGGTTGGTCTCTCCGAACACCACCCGTTCCGCGCGCATGACATAATCCACCGCCGGATTGAAGGTCACCGTATAGATCATTCGGAACCACCCCTTTCTCCGTGCGAATTCAGCTTTTTTTCGCGCCATTCGGCCACGATCTCTTCATATCTGCCGTAACCGCGCGCCACAGCCTCTTCCCAGGAAAGGTAAAGATCCTTTCCGGCACGCACGCCGACCTGACGAAGCTTTTCGCGGTCTGCCGCAGCGGCCATGATCTGCGCGCAGAGGCTTTCGGGAGTTTCTTCCGCCAGAAATCCGTTGACGCCGTCGGTCACATCCTCTGCGGCGCAGCTGCCGCGCGTCAGGATCGCAGGGCAGCTGCACGCAGCCGCTTCCTTGACAACGATCCCGGACGTATCAAAGGTGGAAGGAAACAAAAACAGGTCGGCGCGGCTGTAATATTTGCGCAGCTCGGCGCGGTCGCTGACCGAACCGGTAAAAACAGAGCAGTCGAGGATGCCCGCTTTCTGCGCATAGGCCTGAATATCCTGCCGTTCTGCGCCGTCGCCCACAAAAAACATGCGGAACTTCAGGCCCCGCTGCTTCGCCATGGCGAGCGCGTCGATAATCAGCGCAAGATTTTTATACCACATCATGCGGCCGATGTAGGCCAGCACCAGCTCGTCCGGCGCGATCCGGTACGTCTGACCGAACAGCGCGTTCAATTCCTCTTCGGAAGAAACGCCCTGCGGGAAATCGGTGCCGTTTTCCATGACGCGCACACTGCCTTCATATCCCAGCTCCCGGAGCGATTCCCCGGCTCCGCGGCTGACCGCCCAGACCTCGTCCGCCGCGCGGACGTTCTTCATGACAAAGCTCATTGCGACCTTGCGGAACACGGGGACATCCAGCCGTTCCTCAAAATCGACATCGAATTTTGTGTGGTAGGTCAGAACGACCGGAATTTTATGCTGCGGGGCGATCATGGATGCCATCAGGGAAGAAACAAACGGGCTGTGAATGTGGATCAGGTCAAATTTTTGCCGCTGCAGCTTCTGCAGCGTTTTCAGGTCGTACGGGTTGCCGACGCTGTATGAAGTTTCTTTTTTCGGCATCACCGCGTCATAGCGAATGACGCGAAACGGGTAATCGTCCACGGCATTCCGGTACTTTGGCGTGACGACAACGCTTTCACCGTGATTCTGTTCAATATACCGCGCGTAATTGTATGCAACGTTGGAAACACCGTCGATCACCGGCGGAAAGGATTCCGAAAAAAGCCCGACACGGAGCCACATGCGATAACCTCCAACCAATCAGAACCGTCACTGTCTCGGTTTGCAAAATGATGTTTTCTGTTTTTCTATTTTAACATACTCCCGGCACGGCTGCAAGCCGAAAAACGCAGGAGCAGAACGAACGGTTTGAAAATGCCCTGCCGCAGGCTGCGCGGCAGGGCATGAAAAATAGCGGATATTATCGTGTTTCCGATTCCGTAATAATGGGAGCGGAGCGAAGTCCGAGACTGGTCAGGCGGTACGAATCCGTCCAGGATGCGCCCTGTGTCCGCCAGGCATCCGGCCCGATCCAGGAATGCTTGACATCTGCGCGGTGCAGCGGGCCGAAGCAGTTTTCCCGGTTCCCGAGCAGCGTCAGCTCAATCACATGGCCGCCGGCTTCCGGCTGTCCCAACGGGAGCCGGTACGGCGGATACGCAATATAGCCGATATCGCTGCCGTCCAACGCCACGCGAACGGCGGTTCCGTCATAGTGCGGGACTGTCAGCTCCAGCTGCCCGCCGGAGGTTCTGACCGGAATGGAATAGGTGATGTTGGAACCGTAATACGGCAGCCGCTGCATGACCACGTTATCAAAGCCGAGTTTTTCCGGCAGCGGAACGATCTCGCGGTATTCGCCTGCGACAGAAACGCCGAAATCCCCGAGCAGGTAACACCATTCCACATTGGTCCGACGGCCAAACGGCAGCACGATCTCGATCACATTGCTGCCCTTTTTCAGTCCTTTCAGCGGAACGGTCTCAATGGAACGGTCGGTAAACCATCCGTCCGGTTCCGCCGGGATCGCTTCGCCGTTGCAGGTGATCGCCGCAAGGCGGGCGTCCTCCAGCGCCAGCTTTACGCCGCCGGCATCCATGGTGCTGACCACCGTAAAGCGCAGCCGGACCGAATGCTCAATTTTTTCTTGCGGAACGGTCCAGGGCTGAGCGGAGGCGCCGATCCGGCTGGGCCATCCGAGCCTGCTGCGGAGCACATTATCCGCACGCAGAAGCTCCGTTTCCGGCTGATACGGCTCGTCATCCAGCGCAAATTCCGCGCGGTCCATCAGATAGACGTTCGGCTCCTCCAGCGTATACTCCACCCGCTTTTCCACCGGCAACCGGCGCACGGAGCCTGCTTCCGCCTGCTTTGGAGCGCTCTGTACCGCATCGGCGGGCGTTTCGTAGCGAAGCAGCAGGCTGTCCAGATCGTAGATCGTTGTGCTGAGCACGGTTTTCCCGTTGACGATCCGGGACTCCATCGGGCGGATCTCCCCGGTCTGGGTGTCGTACAGGCGAACGCTGTATTCCCCCTCCATGGTGATCCTGATCTTCTGCGCCACCGGGATATCCTTGTGATACGGCGCGCAGCTGTGGGCAAGGAACAGCCATCTGCCGCTGCCGTCCTCACGCAGCTGATGGATCAGGTTTTCCGTGCGGCTTCCGTCGGCATTCTGTACCGTTACAGTGCGGGCGCTCTGGAGCACGTTGAGCAGAGCTTCCTTCGTAATATCGGCTTTTTCGGAAAGCTCCCACAGGCGCAGGCCGCGTTCGCTCGGAACGGCATCCTCCAGCGCAGGCGCAGCGCCCAGAAAGATCAGCTTTCCGCCGGCCCGGCGAAACGCTTCCAGCCGCTCCAGCGTTGTGCTGCGCAGCGTTTCACAGCCCGGCACAATGATCGTATCATAACTCATTTTGCCCACGCACAGCGGAGCGGAGCCTTTTTCACACTGCGAAGGAAGGAGCGATTCGCTGATAAAATCAAAATCGATGCAGCCGTTCAGCAGCCACTTCGTTACATTCTGGAAGTTCTGATCCAGCTGTTCTCTTGCTCCGAAGGTCTGCTCGGCAGGGCCCCAGTGCAGCCAATAGCTTTCCACCGGGTGGATCACGCCGACGCGCACCAGCGGACGGCCGCGGGTCAGCGCCGTATTGACGCGCGCAAAATGATTTTCCACAAAGGAATAATCCTTCCACCACGGCGACTGGTAATTGATCGAGGCCGGATAATCGCGCTTTGCTTCTCCCTTCATGGAAACCCAGGCCAGGTGCTGCACCCGCACGGTAATTCCCAGCGCCGCCTGCCAGTCGCCCTGCAGCTTATGGCCGCGGAAATCATAGCTCCATCCGGTAACGCCGTACAGCTCGCTCATTACGCCGGGACGCCCGTACTGGTGCGCCGCGGATTGCGCCTGCTTTGCCGTGGTAAATTCAAAGGCTCCGCAGAGCATATCGATCCCCGGCAGCTGAAAACTGCGGTAGGAGCGCATCGCTTCACCAAGCGCCGCCGTCTGGCTTTTCAGCGTCGGCTCCTCCATCATGTGGCCGGTCAGCATCAGGCCATGCTCCCCGCACCATTTGCCGCACTGGTCTGCAAAGGCTTCGGCAAAGCGTTCGGCAATATGATCGTGATAATGGTAACGGATCAGCGAGACCTTTCCGCCGGGCAGTTCCCAGAACAGCTCCGGAAGCGCCGCGAGGATGTCTTCTCCGTAAACGGCCCGGAAGGTCTCCGGCACGTCGTCGCTCCAGGGCAGGATCACATCCTTTTTTTCGGCGGCAAAGCCCAGCGTGCCTTTGCGGGAAAACTGCGGCTCATCCGTAAAAATTGCCGGAACGGCGCCGCCGAAATCCTCTCCGACCGTTTTCAGGTACCGTTCATAGGTCACTTCGATAAAGCGGCGGATCGTTTTTTTATCCAGCGTGTTGGCATAGGTCTGATTATTGTACCAGGGATTGGAGCGCGGCGTTTCCACGTAAGCGTACCATTTCGTTCCTTTTGCTGCGTCAGCTTCTCCGATGCGCTCCGCCGCCTGAAGACAGCCGTTTTCATCCAGCACAACGTCGTAGCACGCAAGAAGATACCCGTTTTCCGAACGGTCGGTCTGCCCGCTCATATATGTCGATTCCCCGATACTGTCTCTGTCGGAGTACGGCTCGGTAGTAAACAGCAGATGGCGCGCACGGTACTGCATCTCCTTTGTGACGATGCCGCCGGCCGCACCGGAGGGCCACCGATCCTCATCATAAAGCCACGCCAGCATGTGATTTTCCTTGCATTTTTCCACGCAGGCCTTGATCAGGGCCATATGTTCGTCACTCAGATAAGGCGTAGCCATGCCTGTCCGGACGTGCATATGAGCGCCGCCCAGACCCATCTGCTGCAGGATATCCAGCTGACGCAGCAGCTCATCCTGTTTCAGTTCGCAGTTCCATGCCCAGAATGGCGTTCCGCGATACTCGCTGCCGGGATTTTGAAAAAGCTCTTCACTCAAAAACGGTTCTGTGCTTTTGGGATACAGCATATTGTTCATCCTCCTGTTTCTTTGGTCTTGACAACATTGTACCGGAAACTGTATGATAAAAAAACCCCCTGTTTTCTTTCCTGATTCCGATTTTACGGGAGGATTTTAATCTGATGGAGCACACATTTCTGAAAACACTCAATCAATCTACGCTTGGCACCGGGCAGATCCGCATCGAACGCATCACGCCCCACGCCGACAGGATGCACCAGCACGCTTTTTTTGAGCTGGTCTATGTGATGCACGGCAGCGCGGTGCACCGTCTGGGCAGCGCCGCGGCAAAGCTTACGGCGGGCGATTACTTTATTGTGGATATGGGCAGCTTCCACTGTTATCAGGAAATCGAGGAGTTTGAAATTGTGAACTGCCTGTTTCTCCCCGAATATATCGACCGCGCGCTGATCAACTGCCCGTCGCTTTCGGCACTGCTCTCCAACCGGATCATGCGCTTCGGTGTCCCGATCGACATCCAGCCCGCAGACAAAGCCTACCACGATTCGGACGGAAGCGTCCGGAAGCTGGTTTCCGCAATGGAAGCGGAGTTTCAGAACCGGCAGGCCGGGTACATCGAAATGATCCGGTGCTGCCTGACAGAGATCCTTGTGCGGGCGGCGCGGCTGGCCGACCACGGAGAAAACGCACGGGATCACCACCCCGCCGTGGCCGCCATGGCGGAATATCTGTCCGAGCATTATGCAGAGCCGCTTTCCCTGAAAACGCTCAGCGGCCGACTGGGTTATGCGCCGCAGTACCTGAGCAATCTGTTTCATAAGGAATCCGGCATGAGCCTGAGCACTTATCTGCAGCGGCTGCGGGTGGAAAAAGCATGCGTTCTGCTGTCGGACGACCGCCTGCGCATTGCGCAGATCGCGCAGAAGGTGGGGTACGGTGATTTAAAACACTTCAATTCGGTTTTCCGGCAGTACAAAAACATGTCCCCGCGGGAATTCCGCGCGCTAATCCGCGAAAAAACGCACTAAAACCGCCGCAGCCGCTGAAAAAGCCTTTATTTTTCCGGGATGATGTGATATACTACAAAAATAAAATCCATCCATTGCGGCCGCACACAAACCATATCATATGGATCTGCCAGAGATCGGTCTCCGGCAGAATACGATACATGATCGATCATCACCGACGGCTCCGGCCGCGGTTCTGCTTGAAGGGAGAGCATTTTTCATGGCAACAGAGGTTCGTTCCAGATTCGCCCCAAGTCCGACCGGCTTTATGCATGTGGGCAACCTGCGCACCGCGCTTTATGAGTATCTGATCGCGCGTTCGCAGGGCGGCAAGTTTATTCTCCGGTTGGAGGACACCGACCGCGAGCGGCTGGTGGAAGGCGCGGAACAGGTAATTTACAATACCCTGCAGACCGTCGGCCTGCAGCACGACGAAGGCCCCGATATCGGCGGGCCTGTGGGACCGTATATTCAGAGCGAACGCCTTGCGATGTACCGGCCGTATGCGGAACAGCTGGTGCGCGAAGGAAAGGCGTACTACTGCTTCTGCACCAAGGAACGGCTGGAATCCCTGCACAAGGAGGGCGAAGAATTCGGCGGCGGTTACGACCGTCATTGCCGTGACCTGCCCGCAGAGGAGGTTCAGCGCCTTCTGGATGCCGGAACGCCCTATGTGATCCGGCAGAAGATGCCGCTGGACGGTTCCACAACCTTCCATGATGCAGTTTTCGGCGACATCACGGTGGAAAACAGCGAGCTGGACGACCAGATCCTGCTGAAAACCGACGGTTACCCCACTTATAATTTTGCAAACGTGATCGATGACCACACCATGCAGATCACCCATGTGGTGCGCGGTTGCGAATATCTTTCCTCCGCACCGAAGTATAATCTGCTTTACGAAGCGTTCGGCTGGCAGGTTCCGACTTATGTTCACCTGCCGCTGATCATGGGAAAAAACGCGGACGGATCGGTCTCAAAGCTTTCCAAACGCCACGGCGCGACCAGCTTTGAAGGGCTTGTGCAGGAAGGTTATCTTCCCGCGGCGATCACCAACTATATCGCTCTGCTCGGCTGGTGCCCGAAGGAGAACCGGGAGATTTTTTCGCTGGAGGAGCTTTGCCAATCCTTCTCCATCGACGGGATCAGCAAATCGCCGGCGATCTTTGACTACGAAAAACTGACATGGTTCAACGGGGAATATATCCGCGCGCTGGCTCCGGAGGAGTTCCTGAAGCTCGCCATGCCGTACTTTAAAAAGGTTTTTCCCGACCGGGAGCTGAACTGGGCTCTTCTGGCCTCGATCCTGCAGCCCCGGGTCACCAAGCTGACGCAGATCCCGGAAATGATCGAATTTTTCCGTGCGCTGCCGGAGTACGACACCGCGCTGTTTGTCAACAAGAAAAGCAAAACAACGCTGGAAAATTCGCTGCCGATGCTGCAGACCGTGACCGGCACGCTGGCCGCACTGACCGCATGGGAGCAGCAGCCGATCCACGACGCGCTGATCGCCATTGCGGAACAGCAGGGCGTAAAAAACGGCATGGTCATGTGGCCGGCGCGCATCGCCGCTTCCGGCATGGCGGTAACGCCCGGCGGCGCGGTGGAAATCCTTGCGATCCTCGGCCGCGAGGAAAGCCTGGCCCGCCTGAATACCGGGCTGCAGAAGCTGCAGGCCGCGCAAGGCTGAAAGACCGTATCCCTGCTTGAAAAAAAGAGAAAAGGACTGAGAAAAATGGCAGAAGAAAAATTCGCGGAGACCCCTGAAATCGCCGAAGAACGCGGAAGTTTTATTGACGAATTCATCAAGGAAGATATTGCAGAGAATGGGCGTTTTGCCGGTCAGCGGGTCCATACGCGTTTTCCGCCGGAACCGAACGGCTATCTTCACATCGGCCATCTGAAGGCGATCAATATTGATTTCGGAACGGCAGAACGCTTCGGCGGCATCTGCAATCTGCGCATGGATGATACCAATCCCTCCAAGGAGGATGTGGAATACGTCGATGCGATCAAGGAAGACATCAAATGGCTCGGCTTTACCTGGGACGACCGGTTTTATTACGCTTCGTCCTATTTTCCGCAGATGTATGAATTTGCGCGCGAACTGATCTCCAAGGGGCTTGCTTATGTCTGTGAGCTTTCTGCCGACGAGATGCGCGAAATGCGCGGCGATCTGACAACGCCGGCCCGCAGCCCGTACCGCGACCGTCCGATTGCCGAAAGCCTTGATTTGTTTGAACGGATGAAAAACGGAGAATTCCCCGACGGAAAAATGACGCTGCGCGCGAAGATTGACCTTGCTTCCGGCAACTTCAACATGCGCGACCCCGTCATTTACCGCATCAACCATGCCCACCACCACAACACGGGCGACGAATGGTGCATTTACCCCATGTATGACTTTGCGCACCCGATCGAGGATGCGCTGGAAAACATCACACATTCGCTCTGCACGCTGGAATTTGAAGCACACCGTCCGCTTTACGACTGGGTAATCAATAACATCAGCATCGCCGCCAAACCGCGCCAGATCGAGTTTGCCCGGCTGAACATCACCAATACCGTGATGAGCAAGCGCAAGCTGCGCCAGCTGGTGGAGGAAAAATATGTGCGCGGCTGGGACGATCCCCGGATGCCGACCATCTGCGGGCTGCGCCGCCGCGGCTACACGCCCCGCTCGATCCGCAATTTCTGCGACCGAATCGGCGTTTCCAAGGCCGCCAGCGTTGTGGAATACTCGTTTCTGGAGCACTGCCTGCGCGAGGATCTCAACGAAACGGCACTGCGCGTGATGGGCGTGCTGCATCCGGTCAAGCTGGTGATCGAAAATTATCCGGCAGAAAAAACCGAAATTTTTGACGTTGAAAACAATCCCGCCGATCCGGCTGCCGGAACGAGAAAAGTCAGCTTCTCCCGCGAGCTTTGGGTAGAAGCGGAAGACTTTATGGAAGAACCTGTCAAAGGCTTTTTCCGGATGTTCCCCGGCAATGAAGTGCGGCTGAAAACCGCTTACGTTGTACGCTGCACCGGCTGCAAAAAGGATGCGGATGGCAATGTGACCGAAATTACCGCTTCGTACGACCCGGAGACCCGCGGCGGCAATACGCCCGACGGGCGCAAGGTGAAGGCCACCATCCATTGGGTGGATGCCGCAACGGCGGTTGACGCAGAGGTCCGGCTGTACGACAATCTGTTCTCGGTCGCGGACCCCGATTCCGGCGAAAAGAATTTTCTGGACTACCTGAATCCCGATTCGCTGACCGTGCTGACCGGCTGCAAGGTGGAAGCCTCGCTGGCGGCAGCAAAAGCTCCCGCCGCGTTTCAGTTCCTGCGGCTCGGGTACTTCTGTCTGGATCCCGACAGCACCGAAGGTCATCCGGTCTTCAACCGCAGCGTTTCGCTGAAGGACAGCAAACCGAAAAAATAAGGCCGTTCTCCGCACCCTGCAAAATCAGGGTGCGGTTTTTTCATGCAAGAAGGGACTGCCGCAGAACTTTTCATTCTGCGGCAGTCCCGTTTTCTGTCCTGTACGTTTATGCTTCTTCGGAGTCCTCGCCGGCGGGTGCTGTTTCCTGCGCCGTTTCAGCGGGCTGCTCTTTTCCCGCCAAAAAATCGGGCAATTTAACGCCGGCCATCTTAAAGGTATCGCTCAGCGGAGGGATCGATTTCATCATCCCCGCCAGAAAATTTGCTGTGGTCGGCGAACCGTCCTTACCGTTCATGGAATCCCAGACCGTGACCTTATCAATGTTGAGGTTCTTGACGGCCTCTACCTGGATCTTCATCAGCTCCTGCAGTTTATCGACCAGCATCAGCTGAATCGCAGCGTCAACATTGCCGCCGGCAGACTCGACCACCTTGGCAAAGCCTTCGGCCTGTTTGGTGAGGATCTCCTGCATACCGCGCGCTTCGGCTTCCCTGGTTGCAAAAATTGCATCCGCTTCGCCCTTTGCTTTGCGCCGGATCTGCTCGGCGATCGCTTCGGCCTCCAGTTCCTTCTGCTCTTTATCAATTTTTGCTTTTGTGATGATATCCGCCTGTTGAGTGGCCATTTCCTTCTGCGCACGGGCAAGCTCGGCTGCCTGCTCCGCGGCATACGCCTCCTGCATAGCCTGCGCCTGCGCGACCTTTTCGGCTGCAACGGCGCGACGCTGTGCTTCGGCCTCTTTTTCACGGCGAACGGCGTCCGAAAGCGCGATCGCTGCCTTGGATTCGTTTTCACCGCTGATGGCTGCCGCGTTTGCCTGCGCAACATAGATTCTCTGATCCTTCAGCGCCTGCGCCTCGCCGACAGAGCCGTCGCGATTCTTTTCGGCAACCGTCTTTTTCGCATCGTTGATCGCCTTTGCGGCGGCTTCTTTTCCGAGCGCTTCGATATAGCCGGATTCATCCGTGATGTCGGTCACATTCACGTTGATCAGGCGCAGACCGATCTTTTTCAGCTCGGTTTCCACATTGTGCGAAACGGCTTCGAGGAATTTATCGCGGTCGGTATTGATCTCTTCAATATCCATCGTTGCAATGACCAGACGCAGCTGACCGAAGATGATATCCTTTGCAAGCTCCTGGATCTCGTTGAGCTTCATTCCGAGCAGCCGTTCTGCCGCATTCTGCATGATCCCCGGTTCCGTGGAAATACCGACGGTGAAGCGCGACGGAACATCGACACGGATGTTCTGATGCGACAGCGCATTGGCCAGATCGACATTGATCGACATCGGCGTCAGGTCAAGATACTGATAATCCTGGATCAGCGGCCACACAACGGCCGCGCCGCCGTGAATACAGCGGGAGGAACGATTGCTGCCGTCCTTGTTGGTTCCGACCTTACCGTAGATCACCATCACCTTGTCAGACGGGCAGCGGCGATAGCGGCGAAGTACCATCACCAGCAGCGAAAAGCACAGAATAACGATCACCGCAACCAGAATGACGATCGTGCTCGGAATCCCGCTGTTGGCCGCCATGGGAATCAAGTGTTTCATGTAAAATTCCTCCTTCAATTTGATCTTTGTTCAGACTGTATGTCGACCGTTATCGGATGACACCCCGGAAAGCGCACGAACCAGCAGCGTATTCTCCCCCGCCAGCCCGATGACCTGTATATTGGCTCCGGCCGGGATCGGCGTTTCGCTGTCGGTTACGGCCTCCAGCTCCCGCAGCTGCTCCTGCACCAGCAGATTCACCTTTCCCGTACCGGAACGGCACGGCGGAATCTTCAGATAAACGGTGCCGGTTCGGGCGATCGCATTGCGCAGGGCAAGCGTCCCGCTCTCCTGCATGGAAGAGAACCAGCGGATCACGAACGCCACCAGAAACAGCGCCGCCGAACCGCCTGTCAGCGCAATCAGCACGCTGCTCCAGCCGGGGGCGCCGGCGTCCTGCAGAACAATGCCAAGCCAACCGCCCACCGCAAAAAATGCAACTAGCCCCTGCAGCGTAAACAGCCGAAGCCCCGTTCCGTGCGCCGCACCATTTTGAGCATCCGCCTGTGCGGCATCATGCGGCAGATCCGGCACTCCATCCCCATTGAGATCGGCTGAAAAATCGGTTTCCAGCGAATCGGGAATTCCGTCTCCGTCAAAATCTCCGGAAACAGCGTCGCCGTGTCCCCCAAGCCCAACCAGCATCAAAATCAGCTGGATGACCAGCAGCAGCGTCGCTGGAATTGCCACACAGGCAAACGCCTGCTGCAGTGCCGTCATCGATTGCCACCATGTTGTAAACCACGCCATAGCAAGACCTCCTTTTGATATCGCCCGAATCAGAAAAAGCCGGAAACCAGTGCTCTGCAATCCGCCTCTGC